>DAOTTD010000144.1:0-15872 GCA_034438015.1 Ktedonobacteraceae bacterium
TGATAATGGCTCGGGATACGACATGACTTTCCTCCTGATACGACGAATGTGGTTGGATACTTTCTATCGTATCAGAATGGTTGGTCTTGTCGTTTTCCCCTTCTACAAAAAACCTACTGTTGAAAGGCGGGGCAGGGAGGGGGCCTTGCGCTTGTCCTTTCGCAGGGGTCCGACCTCCCTACGTGAATTGGATTGACCGCCAGGGTCGCCCGTACCAGAACACGATCCGGTTGAACCCCTTCGCGTCTCCTGGGAGCCGATTCGCAGGATCCGCGCTCAGTAGACCAGACAATGGATCAGCGAACCTCCAATACGACCTCATCCGTACTGTGTACCAGATCTAACACCTCACCGATGCGCCAGAAGTGAACTTCCGGGTTTTGTTGCGCGAGCGTCGGCCATAGCGAGGGATCGATAGCGGCAAAGAGTCCGCCCGATGTCTGCGGGTCGAAGAGGATGGCCTGGGCTGCGGCGTCGAGCCGTTCGTCGAGGCGCACGTGGGGACGGAGATAGCTCTCGTTGCGCGCCATGCCACCCGGAATGCATCTGGCCTCAGCGTACTGGCGGGCGTGTGGCAGCAGCGGCAGCGCGCTAAAGTCGAAGCGCATGCTCGTCAGACTCTGAGCAGCCATCTCCCACGCGTGTCCGAGGATGCCGAAGCCCGTGATATCGGTCACGGCGTGCACATCCGGCCCCGCCTGTACAAGCAGTTCGCTTGCTCTGCGATTGAGGCGCGTCATCGACTGCACGGCGGCGGCCATATCCTCCTCGCTCACCTTGCCGCGCTTCTGCGCCGTTGTCAGCAGGCCCGTGCCCAGTGGCTTGCTCAGGATGAGCAGGTCGCCGGGCTTTGCGCCGCCCTTCGTCAGAATATGCTCGGGATGGACGATGCCGGTGACGGCGAGGCCATACTTGGGTTCGTCATCGGTCACGGTATGGCCGCCTGCAATCGCGCTGTCCGCCTGCTCGACGATCTCCATGCCACCGCGCAGAATCTCGCTCAGGATGCTCGTATCCAGATTTTCGGGCCACGCCACCAGGTTGATCGCCATGAGCACCTGTCCGCCCATGGCGTAGACATCGCTCATAGCGTTGGCCGCCGCGATCGCGCCAAACGTGTAGGGATCGTCGACGACGGGCGGGAAGAAATCGGCGGTACTGATGACCGCCTGCTGGTCATTGATTTTATAGATTGCTGCATCATCGATGGCACCGAGCCCGACGATTAACCGCTGCGGCACATTGCGGTGCCGCAGTGGGCGCAGCACCTCCGCCAGGGTGGCGGCCCCGGTCTTCGCGGCGCAACCGGCGCAACTGGCAAGTTCGGTAAGTCGTATCTGTTGGTTTGTGGTCATTTTAGAATAACTCCTGTACGCAAGGCCGGGAACCTCCGCACTCAGACCTGCATTTCCTGTCGTGAAGAAAGTATAAACCAACTCTCGGAAAAAGCAAGGTCTTTTTCATTGCCATTGTCCGAGATGCGTAGTAAAATTGTGCAAGCCGTGTGAGGAGGAGCGCAATAGTTATCTGTTAAACGTGCAAGTATCTAATAACCGCTATAACTACAACTATCAATATGCCTATAACTACAGGAAACACAATCCAGTAAAGAAGATAGGTCCAAATAATTTCCCGGGTCGACAGCGGCATACTCGCGAAGATCTGGTACGACATGGTTCCAACTTTGCGCACATAGTATCGACCCAGTGGCACTATCGGTAAGAAAAACAAGGTAAACCACCGCGTCGCATAGTGACAGCTATTGCGATCTGCCTTGCCATGATCGATGAGCAACGTTATACCACATCCATTCACTCTCCGAAGATGTAATCCTTGTCGTTCCTTTGGAGTAAGTTGTCTCATAGCGTTGTGCCTTTCAAAATATATCAAAACATTTTGATATATTCACAGTTAACACATTCGATCGCATTTGAGGTACGGCTAAGATCCTGGCGAAAGTGTGCAGGAAATCCAGATCAAGCTCAGAGTGTGAACTGAAACATCTTTCACGTCACAAAAGAGCTTGCGTACGGTTGGTTGCTCCGCTTAGGTTTCACGCTCAACGTACGCGCATGAGAGCGAAAAACTGTGAACTGAAAAGATCAGATCGCCAACTTTTTTAGAGCAAATGTATGCTAATGCACATTTTCGTCAGGATCTTAGTCCTACCTCTATCTGAGAGCTGGCTCTACCTTTCCCACATTTCGGATTACGTTGTCCATACCAAAGCATTGGTGTAGATAACAGAGGTTGGATCACTTACATCATACGCAAGCAAGCCAACGTGGCCCTGGCTGAACGTGGTCGCCAAGCTCGCGCTTGTCGCTGAATCGATGCGACTCTTGTTCACATACATGTTGATGGTATCTCCCTGTACCGTAATGGCGATAAGATTATGCACATCCAGACCACGCTGGATCACTGAACTCGCCTGGAAGCTTGAGTAAATCAAAGTCACCTTACCATTGACATAATCACCCAAATCGTATGTTCCATCCTGGCAAACTTCAAAGAAATAGAGATTGTTCGCATCGACATACCTGAAAGTAAGCCCTCCACAATCTCCCTGGTGAACGGTCATGGTTACCTGATAGGCCATCTCACCGTACTGCCCTGAATTGAGACAGAATTGAACCTCACTGTTCTGCGCAATACTGACCCGGTATCCTGCTGCGGAGATCTGGCAGGTAGAGTTCGCATCCCAGCCAGCGCTGGCGGTCGTCAACGAATTGTCCAATGCCACCTTTGCAAACGGCATATACGGTGAAGTGGCAACCGTTGTGGCCGTCAAATTGGTACTTGCAACCGCTGTGGCCGCAGCATTCTGCTGAGCTACCACCGTTGCAGTAGCCCGGTGATGAGCCAGCGTTTGTGCCGTTGCGGTAGCATAGATATGATCCTGCGTAACCTGATTATTGTAGACAAAGAAGCCGCTCACGCCCGCTACGATGATAATCACTGCGATCACGACTGACACAATCCTAACCATAGGCGGCCTTGGCTGTGGCTCCACAGGCGGTTGTATCCCAAACTTCGGTGTGGTGCGTGGATAGTTGGGCACACGGGGTAGCCGAGCTGGAATCGTCGTCGACGTTCCACTATCCATCATAAACCTGAACTTCGTGTCCCCAATACGTATCATATCACCAGGCTGGAGCAGGCGCGGCGCTCTGCTAGAGACCAACTGCTCATTGACAAACGTCCCGCCTCCATTAGATAGATCAACAAGAGTATAGTATGGTCCTTCCGGGCGAACCTCAGCATGATAGGGTGATACTTTTGCATCAGCCAATACCAGCGTATTATCTGGAGCTCGTCCGATCGTCACTTTCGTTGCTCCAAGGATCGTTCGACCCAGCGGACTCATCAGTACGGCTTCCATTGTGGATACCTCCGAAGATTTTTTTTGATGTGAGGCAACAACGCCTCCTTGCCCGATCTGAGCTGCCTGTTCCAAGGCTTGAGCGAAAGCCTCAATATGGCCGAAACGCTTTTGCGGGTCCTTGCTCAACGCGATCAGTACCACTTGCTCCACATCTGCTGGAATCGAGGGCATTTTTTCCCGTAACGAGGGAGGGGGAGCGCAGACCTGTTGGGACATAATCGCCATATATGAGCCATTGAACGGCAGCACGCCCGCCAGCCATTCATACACGACAATTGCCAGCTCATACTGATCGCTGGCTGGCACCGCCTTGCCCTGGATCTGCTCAGGAGCCATATATGCAACGGTCCCCACCGGGTCAAACGAAGTGCCTGCCTGGTGCGAGCTGGCATCCACCACGGCGATGCCAAAATCGCTCAATAAGATCTGATTCTGCTCACCTATCAGCATATTTTCTGGCTTGACATCGCGGTGGATCAACTTCTGATTATGAGCATACTGTAAAGCAGCAGCCATTGACCTGACATAGGAAACGACCACGTTGAGCGCCACCGGCACTCCACATGGATGGCGCTGGCGCAACGTTCCATTCAACGCATGCTGCATCACCAGGTAAGGCGTCATGCCTACCACCCCAAAATCCAGCACCTGCACGATATTAGGGTGTTTTAAACGCGCCAGCGTACGCGCTTCTGTGCGAAAGTTCTCTAAATTACCCTCGGCTAATTGAGCATGCAGGATCTTAATAGCAGCATAGGTATTCAAATGAATATGCTCTGCCAGGTAGACATCGGAGAATCCCCCCCGACCGAGCAAACGAAGTAGCTTATAATTACCGAGGACTTGGCCAGCACGATCTAGCAATCTACTAACCTCCTCTCCAACTATGAAGTGTAACTCGATAAAATATTTTAGATATTATTATGTCATCAGTATAACGCATATGATAGATTTTGTCTACGCATATCTATGTAAAACGGGTTTTCTTCCCCATGATATGACTGGGATGACTTATATATCGTTTTCTGTGCAAAGAAGTTTACGCCTCGTCCCCGGTCGCTGCAATAACGGATCCGGCAGCGGATGGAGCTTCGTTCTATAGCCGTCAAGTGAACATTCGCAAGGCGACCGTCAGGCGCTGCGACCAGCGTACGGAGAGGAGCAGCGGCAGGAGCCAGACCCATAATCCGCGCAGGTAGGCCCAGCGAAATCCCGCCAGGCCCGGCAGCATCGTGGCATAGGGCGCCCAGGTATAGAAGCAATAGAGGCTGAGCAGGCTGAACGCGAGCAGGCGCACGGCCAGAGGGAGGCGCAGCAAGCCGAAGAGTGGCTGCCATGTCTCCCCTTCGACCGCCTCAAGCAGGGCGAAGAGCGCGAAGAAGATGATGGTATACCAGGGCCAGAACCAGGGCGTGCCGATGGCGCAGTAGAGTAGCCAGACGAGCGCCATCCAACGGATCAGCTCAATGAGTGTCTGTAGCCCCGTCTGGCGTCTCATCGCCCGCCAGCAGCATAGACAGTAGAGACCCACGAAGATGAGCAGGCAGATCATACGCGTAAACGACTCGGCGGGTGAGCCGATATCGGCGGCGAGAGGCGCGCCGAACAGCGCCGCCACGCTATTGTAGAAATGGGTCAAAAATTCGCTGACGGTATTGATGTCGCGATAGGTTCCAGGATTGATCTGGACGATGCTCAGGATAGCGCCGTTCTGCCAGAACAAGGCGTAGAGCGCGACGATACTGGCAATATAGGGGAACGTCAGCAGGCTTATGGTCTGAATACGACGAGGCTGTCTCCACAAGTAGAGCAGGAATGCCGGGAACAGCAAGGCGAGGTTGACCTTAATGCAGGTCGCCGCCGCGAGCAAAAACGCCGCCTCCACGCAAGCACGGTAGATATGCCGTGCAGGCTGGCGCGCCTGGCGTATGAATAGCCAGATGGCAAGCAGCAGAAAGGGGAGCAGGACCGTATCGTTGTGCGCGTTGACGCATGCTTCGAAGAGCAGCAGCGGATTCCAGGCAAAGGCCAGCGTCGCCCGCATGCGCGTCTTCGCTGAGATCACTCCACGCAACTCCTGCAACTTTCCGGCGATAGACCAGACCAGCAGCGTGGAGAGGAGATGCGCGCCCAGGCCGAGCAGGCGCAGCGCCAGGACCATTGCTGCTACGTTGTTCGTGCGGAAGAGGTCCGTCATCCATTGTAAGATACAGGTGATGATCGTCCACAGCGGGCCATACGCCGAGGGCTGATTCGTCCAGTAAAGGTGCGCGTAGAGTGGATCGCCGGCGATGCTCTGCGGACTCGTGCTGAGCGGGTTGAGGTGATAGAGAACCGCCATGCGCGCATAGATGATGTAGGAGAAGATATCCTGCGAGGTGACGACGGGGATGAGCACGCAGAGCACACCGAGCAGTAGCGTAGAGCCGATGAGATAGCGCCGTCCAATCCTCTCAGGCAGCGCGCGCACGGCCAGAAGGTAGCAGAGCAGGAGCAGCAGACACGCGACCAGTAAGAGCGTCGTCTCCTGCCAGCTCAGTGCTAGCGCCGGCGCGGGCGTATTGTGGTCGGTGAGCAGCGTCGGAGAAAGCGCCCAGCCGTGGAAGAGGAGATCGGTCGGCAGTAAGAACGCGCGACTCAGTGGGACGAGCAACGCCGTGTGAAACCAGAGGCCATGCAGGGGCAACACCGCGTCCAGCAAGAGGAACGCCCCCGCCATCGCCAGGAGCAGCAAAAAGGCCGGAAGATAGCCGGTTCGTGCCCTACTGGTCGTGTCCTTTTTATGCAGCTCAAAAGTTTTCGCCATCAATTCTCTCCTCCAGTTTTGCCGGAACTCACTCTACACCATTCAGGGATGATAGGCAAGGAAATCCTGACCAGATACTAAGGCTCTCTTGAGACTTTCTTGAAGTTTGTCTGTTAAACTGAAGACGATGAAGGATAAATAGATGCGTTTCCAATAACGATGAAGAAAATAGATAGACGTGTTTGTTTCTATAGAGCGGAGGAAGCCTATGAGCACGGATATGCATGATCAGCCAACTGAGTCGTGGCACGACAATGATATTACAGAGAAGCGTGTGAGAAAATCGGGCACCGCACCAATGCCAGCACCGATGTCCGCACCCGCTGGAGCGCAACACAACATGTCGCGTCGTAAGCTGTTTGGCATCGCGGCTGCGGGAGCTGCGGGAGCTGCCGCGCTCACTGCCGGTGGGCTCGCGCTGGCATCGGAGCTGCTGCGCGGCACCTGGAATCCGCTGACCCCATACGCAACGAATGTGCAGATCGGACACCTGCTGCGGCGCGCCGGCTTTGGCGCAGCCCCGCAGGAGATCAATACCTATGCGGCGCTGGGCTTTACCGGGGCTGTAGACCGCCTCCTCAACTACCAGCAGGTCTCTGACGATGCGATGGAGAGTCGTCTCAAGGCGCTCAACCTCGACTTTAACAAGCCGCAGAATCAGCAGCAGTGGTGGCTGTTGCGCATGGCATGGACGCAGCGTCCCTTATTAGAAAAGATGACGCTCTTCTGGCATGGCGTCCTGACGAGCAGTTTTCGTAAAGTGGGCGGAAAAAATGCGTATGTGCGCATGATCACGCAGAATAATTTCCTGCGCACGCATGCCTTCGATACCTTCGACAACATCATGCTGGGCATCACCGCCGACCCCGCCATGCTCGTGTACCTGGACCTGACGAAGAGCAGAAAAACAGCGCCCAACGAGAACTACGCGCGCGAAATGATGGAGCTCTTCACCCTCGGCCTCGGCCACTACACGCAGCAAGATGTCTACCAGGGAGCCGCCGCGCTGACCGGCTGGCACGTGATCGGTCAGACGACCCAATCGCGCTATCTACCATTCGACCACAACGACCTGACGAAGACCTACCTGGGCCACACGGGCAACCTCGATTACAAAGACGTGATCAATATCCTGGTCAACCATCCGGCGACGCCCTGGTTCATCTGTCGCAAGCTCTTTACCTTCTTTGCCTATGAGAATCCCAGCAATGAGGAGCTCAGTCCCCTGGTGGATACCTACGTGAAGAGTGGACATAATATAGGCGCGGTGATGCGTACACTGCTGCTCTCGCCCCAGTTCTCTTCGGCGAAGGCGTATCGCAGTCGTGTGAAATCGCCCGCCGAGTTTGTTGCAGGAGCTTATCGCGCGCTCAATGTCCAGGGCAATGGAAAATCGCTGCCAGTGGTGACGACGCTCATGGGACAGACCCTGTTCGATCCGCCGAACGTCGCAGGCTGGCCCGGCGACAAGGTCAGCGCGCTCTGGCTGAACAGTGGCACGTGGATGACGCGCCTCAACTATATCGATTTGTTACTCTCAATCCGCAATCCGAACAATCCGACCTACGCGCCTATCGATCTACAGAGCATCGTAAACGCAAACCATATCGACACGTCCGAGCATTTTGTAGACTACTTTGCCTCGTTCCTGCTCGACGGTCAACTCGCCACCGACCGACACAGCCAGTTGGTCGACTACTTCAACGAGCCTGAGAGCGGCATGTTTATGCAGCGTATCACGCTGACCAACGGAAAGAGTTATCCGATCAACCGTGTACGTGGGACATTGTACCTGTTAATGGCATCGCCAGAGTACCAACTCAATTGATAAAGAGGTTAAACTATTATGAGACTTTCGCGCAGAGCTATGATTAAAGATGGGATGCTGGTGGTCTCAGCGGGTATAATAATGCCCGCTATATTCAGTCGTGGCCTGGCCTCCGCAAAGGCGCTATCGCAGGAGGGCGCGCGCTTCTCCCAGGCGGCGAGCGATCACACGCTGATCGTGGTGCAACTGGCCGGTGGCAACGATGGCCTGAACACCGTCGTGCCGTATACCGACGCGCTGTACAATAAGATGCGTCCCACACTGGCGATACCGGAGAGCCAGGTCCTGACGCTGGATGGTCGCCTGGGCTTCCATCCCAATCTCGCGCCACTCAAAAAGATCTGGGACGAGGGACACCTCGCGGTCGTCGAGGGCGTCGGGTATCCCAACCAGAGCCTGTCGCACTTCCAGGCCATGGATATCTGGCAGACGCTGGATCTGAGTGGAAATGGGAGCGAAGGCTGGCTGGGCAAACTCGTCTCCGGCCTGGTCGATAAGGATGGGCACCCCTTCAAATCCCTGGATATCGGGACGCAGACGGCCCCGGCCCTTACATCCATCAATGCGCAAGTACCAACATTGATCAATGTACCTAGCTATCGCATTGCGCCTGATCCGCTGGATAGAGATGGCGGCAACGCGCGCCTCTCGGCATTGATGAAGCTGTACAATTCGTATCCGCGCACGGCCCCCTACGCCGCGCTGCTGGACACGACCGCCCTCAATGCACAGGATGGCAGCAAACAGTTGCACGCGGCTGATACGGCGTATCAGGCAGCGGTTACCTATCCCACAGGAGCCTTTGGCGATGGCTTGAAGGTCCTGGCGGAGGCTATCGTCGCCGGACTTGGCCTGCGCGTCGGTTATGTCACTCTGGGCGGCTTTGATACGCATGCCAACGAAAAGGCAGTGCATGACCAGTTGATGCAGACGCTGGCCGATGGTGTCTCGGCCTTCTACAACGACCTCGTCAAGCACGGCAAGGCCGATAATGTCGTAATCATGACCTGGTCTGAGTTCGGACGGCGCGTCGAGGAGAACGGTAGCGAGGGGACCGATCATGGTACCGCTGCCCCCATGTTTGTGCTGGGCAACCCGGTCAGCAAAGGCATCTTCGGCGAGCCGCCGAGCCTGAGCAGCCTGGACAATGCCGGCAATCTCAAATACACCACCGACTTCCGCTCCGTCTACGCCACCGTTCTGGATCGCTGGATGGGCGCCTCGTCTAAAGATGTGCTCGGAGGTTCGTTTGGCTCCCAGAACTTCCTGCCCCAGTCCTGAGAGCCGAACGAGCCTCTGCTCATCTATGCAGGCGACTGCTTGACGAATTTGCATGGTCTTTCTCCATTGAACGAGAAAGGCGACACTGTGCCTGGAGGACGAGCAAACTGAGACCTCATCGTGATCTGGGCTTCGAGGGACTGTGACGGAACCGTGATGTGAGTGCGTGATACTCTTAGAAGGGTTTGCTTCAGCAAGGAATCAGGCCATCAGAAGAGCAACCCTTTTTTAGGAGGAGAAAGAAGATGATGAACCATATGATGCCCTACGAGATGATGGCCAGTGGTCCTCTGCTTTGGATAGTGCTCGGCTTCCTGTTGGGGCTTCTCCTGGTGGCAGCGGTCGCCTGGCTTCTGGCTGGCTTTCGCAACGAGCAAAGGCGCTATCAAATGCGCTCTGCTCCACAATTCCAGAACGCTTCTCACACCTATGAGCAAGGGTACCAACCGCCAGAGCCATCACCAGAAGCCTCTCAAGAGGGCGGACACTCCTACTCCTACCCTCAACCACAGTATGAGCAACCAATAGCTCAGTACCCACAAGAGATGCCTCTACAGCAATAACTTCTGCCAATTCAGATGACAAAAAGGAGAAACATGATGAACTCTCGATTCACATTGGGCATCTTTCTCGTTGGCGTCCTGGCCTTGCTGACTGCTTGCGGAAGTTTCGCCACTCCCTCTAGCTCTCAAACCAGTCAGACACCTGCGAACAGTTCTCAACCAGGACAGGCATCTCCTACGGGAGGACAGACGGTGGACGTGAATCTGTTTGACGATAAGATTGAGTCATCCATGATGACGTTTGTCCCTGGAACGCCGTATCACTACGTGGTGACCAATAAGGGGCATCACCCCTTTACCTTTGCGATGATGTCACAAGACCGTGAGCAAGCGATGGCACATATGACGCAGCAAGAGCAACACCAAGCGGCACTGTTCATGAGCAACCCCATCATGCCAGGACAAATGATGAGGTTTGATTACACCTTTCCCTCATCAATGATGGGGATGGGACAACACCTGGAATTTGCCTGTTACCAGCAAGGACAAAATCAGGTGCATATGCGTCTCCCTTTTAACTGAGAAAGATTTCCTGTTTCACCAACGACCCGATGATGGGGACCATTTAAAAGCAGGTGCGCGTTCGCTCACCCTCTCTGCATGAGATCCTGCCCAGGAGTGCTGGGGACCAGCACCCTTTTTGCATGGTCTGCTTCCTCATATGTTGATCATGGTTGTCATCATATCTGGCTTCCCCATCGTAATACTCTCAGTGGGAAGGAACGGGAAAGAAAAGACAAGCGTATGCAAAGGAGAGAACATGCTGATCACTCATGAGACTGGTAGACATACCCCAAGACAGGGGTGTATGAGCAAGAAAGTGAGGATAGGACTATGATGATGTGGGGATACGCTTACGGTTGGCCGATGCTCTGGATGGTGTTCTGGAACATCCTCTGGCTGCTGCTCCTCGGGCTACTCATCTGGGCGCTGGTTCGCTGGCTCGCTCGTTCCCCAAGGAGGGGTGATTTTCCCCATCTCTCATCACGGGAACCGTCAGCGCTGGAGATCCTTCGTCAGCGCTATGCACGTGGGGAGATTGATACGGCCACCTTTGAACAGATGCGCGAGCGGCTCGAAGCTTCCGGGGGACGCGAAAAGCCTCCCGTGTAGATCGAGCAAGAGGCAGAGGTGTTATGACTGTACTGTCACTGCTTGCCTCATCCCTGCTTCATAATGCCCTGGAAGGTAGCAGGCCAATTCTGGGTAGGAGCCTGCAGCCGAGGATGGGAACGTGTAGTCCAGCGTTCTGGTCTCCCCTGGATTGAGGTTACTGATCGAGGCAAGAGCCTTTTTATCCATGTCTCCCATTGGCATTCCACTCATGCTGCCCTCCGACCTGGGCATAATCATGAATTCATGGGCGGTCTTGCCTGTATTGGTTACCACAAAATGATAGGTGGTCCCAGGCGAAAAGCTGGTCACTGACGAGTCGATCTTGAAATCTGTTTCTGTGACCTGTACGGTGGTAGGTGACGTTCCTCCCGAAGGGCTTCCTGCGGTTCCTCCACAGGCTGCCAGGAGCAGGATGAACGCAAGTACACCAAAGGTACTCAACAAGTGGTGTTTCATGTTTTTTCTCCTCATTCTCTTTAAGATGAGTGCTGATTACACCTCTCAGTCCAGTATACCAGATGTGAAGTGGATTTCCCGGGCAACGAATCGTCAATGCCCATGATTGACGCCGATCCAGTTTGTCCCAAAGTCCACCGATTTTACACCTCCCTCTCGCAGATCCCAGTGGCATCTATGGTCTATAATATATTGAGAACTAGAGAGAAGAAGATCAGGAGCGAGTTTATAGTATGTCACAGTTAGATAGCGAGCGCTCGCCGGACGCGAATGGGACGCGCACAACGCTGGTCGTCCTTGTCGTAGCGATGGTTGTTGTGGTCATCTTATTTATGCTGTATAGCCACCTGCCACGTGCCAGCACAGCCGCGGGCACCACGAGCGATCTCGTCACACCGACGCCGCAGATGACGAATCCCGTCAGCTCTGTCACGCTCAATCGGCTCGTCAACGTCGAAGGAGTGAGCATCACCATCGCCCAGGTGCAGCAGGCGAGCAATTTTAGTGATCTACAGGGCCAATCGAGTCCCTACACGCTGCGTGTGTATATCCAGACGCGCAACGATGGGAAGGAACCGGTCAGTGTAAATTTTACGGGGAATACGCGCCTGCTGCTCCCTGATGGGAAAGCGATCGCGCCAACACTCATAACGGTATCGCCCCTCAACTTGCCCAGGGCAGCGCAGGTGGGCTACCTGGATTTTCCTTTGCAGCAGACCGCGCAGATATCTAGCATGGTACTGCGTTTCGATAGCAAAACGAGCGTCTCCCTTGCTACAAAGTAGGGACCGCTACTCCTCGTTGGGAGCGCCGACGCGTTCGACGCGGTGCTGGACATCTTCGATCGCATGTAGCCACGACAAACGTCCAGCATCGCTCGTGGTATGCTCTACCAGTTCTTCCAGCGTCAGGTAGTATTCGACCAGGACGCGTTCGCCGCTCGTTGTATGCGCGATGCATTCTTCCAGTAGCGTCTCGGCCTCTTCATAGGCGTGCAGACGCTCCTGCGCGTCCGACAGGACCTGCTGCTCACGCTGCAGGCGTAGCGCCTGGCCCTGGCGCTCACGGCGGCGCAGGCGTGACTCCTGTGGCCCCTCCTGCATCATCTGCTGCAGCGCGAGAGCGGCCTCGCCTATCTCGATGCCTGTTTCATCCCGGCGGCGTGCCAGCCACGCGCGTATGGCGTGCAGGCGTACAAGATTGCTGGCGCTATCGGGCAGGCGCAAGTTGTCGTCCGAGAGCAGTTCGTCGCTGCCGGTCTCCGTCGTCTTCTCTAAAAATTCGTCGTCAAAATCCATGTTCAGGTCTTTTTCCTCGTGGCGTTGTTATAGTGAGATGCAACTGTACTTATCATATCACGAGTGTCACGCTCTGCTATTAATTCGGTCTAAATGTCAAAGAAGATCAGAGCCCCCTCGCTTATTGACGTACTTGATAAATGCCAATGTTTCTCTCATCCGTTGAATGCGATTGCGGTAGAGCGGTGGCTGATCGAGGTGATGACGAAGGCGCCAGGCTTCATCGATGAGCGGCTGCCAGCGTGCGGGGAGAGCATCTCTCCAGCGTAGAAGAGCAGGGGATTTAGCGATGATCTCGCCTTCTTCGATTGTCGTCAGAATGCGACAGAGCGTTGAAACGGAGAACACAATCCAGTAATCAAGCAAGAAGAGATAGGGATGTTTTCTGGCCTTGCCCATCCAGTAGCCATTGAGGTTGTAACGCATCGTCACCAACACATCCTTCCATGTGACTTCAAGTGGGAGCGCAGAGCACTCCGCTCCAAGCAATCGTATGCCCTTATTTTTGATAAGCCACCAGGTGACCGCGTTCAGGTCACCATGCGTGGCGGGAGAAAACGCGCCGTCCCGCAGAGTCGGGTATGGCGGGATCTCGCTGTTCTGCTTTCCAAGATCGCGCAAGGGAACGTAGAGCACCTCAAGGCGCTTGCTGAGTGGATGCTCCCGGCTCAGTTGTGCATGTATAGCTGCTAATCGTGCATATTCGCGCGTTGTCCATTCTCCTTGCGTTAGAGCAACAATATCGATATCGCTTTCTCGTTCTTCAAAGGCGCCGAGAGCGATGGAGCCATAGATGTAGATCCCAGAGAAGTAAGCATGCAATGGTTCAAGGGCATGAAGATAGGCATCAATGAGTGGCTGAGTAGAGTCGGGAACGGGAATTTCCATGAGAAAGATGCTCTTTCTATTTTTACTCTGAAAGGAAACAAGAGCCTCTGCAATGCTCTTGCCCCTCTGTCTAACACTGAACAAGAAGAGAGTTTCCTTAGAAAATGAGATGGTATCTCAATATTGGTCCAGAAACCTCTTGTTTTTTCCTCCATTATATGGCATAGTAACCATGTTGGTGATACATAGTATCATTAGTGAGCAGACGTTGTACGCATAGTGTAAAAATTGTGTATTTAAGAAAGGGAAAAACCATGTCACTTACAGTTCCTCCAACATTATTGGAGCAGGCTCAGGCGGGGGAGATGCAACAGAGCGACTTTCTTGCCTGCATCAAAGACTCATTGCCCTATGCCTGGAACCTTATCGAGGGGTTAGCGGGCAGGCTGGCACAGGGCAATGCCAGCTTTGTCGATAACCAGGTGCCACCGCCCGACGAGAAGGCGCGCGGGCAATTGCTGAGGGTGCTGGCAAGCGATGCGATGCGTGGGGCTTTAGAGAGCCACTTCGGCGTGAAGCTTGCCTTCCAGAATTGTCATCGCGTCGCCCTCTTCCGTAAAGATGGTCTGAGTTGGGCGGAGTATAAAGAGTTTATTTCTCCACGGAGCCAGATCCTCAATCAGAGTCCTGAACTCGTCGATTGCTAGCTGAGCGGGCTGGTCGGGGGCGCTTCAACGTTGAAGCGCCCTTTTGTTTTAAAGCATGCTAGAAAATCGTTGAACGACTTACCCCAACGCCTCGCGCCCGACCTCCACAGGCTCACCGGGTGCATGTTCCTCGTCATAGTCGGCGGGTGAAGTGAGATCGCGTCCACGTCGCGCGCCGATTGCCTCGAAGATTGGCGTCAGGACAATAGCTAAGACCAGGTTCAAGATCAGCGCTGAGACCGCAGTGTAGAGCGGGATGCCGAGAATGGCATACGATGGCTTGTTGCCTGCCGCGATAAAGAGCGTCGTGCCCGCGACCATCGCGGCGGCCCAGCCTACGAGCAGTGCCCAGCGGTTGAACCAGCGTGTGTAGAGGCCCAGGAAGACGGAGGGCAGCGTCTGTAGTATCCAGATGCCGCCGAGCAGTTGGAAGAAGATCACCTGCTGCGGGTTAATCAAGACGATGAAGAGCAGTGCGCCGAACTTCACCACAAACGACGTGATCTTCGCGACCTGCGACTCCTCGCGCTCATCTGCATCTTTGCGCAAGAACTCCTTGTAGATGTTGCGTGTGAACGTATTAGCGGCAGCGATCGACATCACGGCAGCCGGGACCAGGGCGCCGATGGAGATAGCGGCGAACGCGAAGCCCGCGAACCAGGTAGGGAAGCTCGCGTTGATGAGCGCGGGTACTGCGCCGTTCTGGCCGAAGCCGGGCAGGGGCTGTACTTTTGCCGCGATCGCCATGTAGCCGAGCAGCGCCAGCAGGCCCAACATAAGCGAATAGATGGGCAAAAGCGCGGCGTTACGCTTCACCACGCGCTGACTGCTGCTACTCAAGACGCCTGTGATTGAGTGCGGATACAGGAACAGCGCCAACGCCGATCCGAGGACCAGCGTCACATAGTTGAGTGCCTGATTGGGTCCGATCAGATCAAAGAATGTCTTGACCGTCAGAGATTTCTGGTGGGCCGCGTTAAAGATGGGGCCGAAGCCGCCCAGTTTCGCAGGGATATAAATGATCGCCGCCAGCAGCACGATGAAGATCATAGCATCTTTTACCAGCGCGATCATCGCCGGAGCGCGCAGACCGCTGGTGTAGGTATAGGCTGCGAGAACGATAAACGCAATAATCAGCGGAACATCGACGTTCAGGCCGAGGATAGAGACCGTCAGCGGGATGCCCAGCGCCGCGATAGAGATCTGGATGCCGAACATCTGCAGCGCGATATAGGGCATTGTCGCCAGGATACCCGTAAAGGCCACGGCCAGGGCAAGAGAGCTGCTGCCGAAACGGTCCTTGACGAAATCAGCGGTAGTCACATAGCCGTGCCGCTTACACACCGCCCAGAAGCGAGGCATAAGGACGAAGACGAGTGGATAGATGAGAACCGTGTAAGGGACTGCGAAGAAGCCGCTGACCGCGCCAGCGAGAAACATTGATCCAGGGACTGCAATAAAGGTGTAGGCAGTATAGAGATCGCCGCCAAGCAGGAACCAGGTCACGAGCGTGCCGAAGCGGCGGCCCGCCAATCCCCATTCGTGAATGAGGTCAAGGTTCCCACGTCGCCAGCGCGCCGCTACAAAGCCAAGCACGGTGACGA
>DAOTTD010000145.1:0-12463 GCA_034438015.1 Ktedonobacteraceae bacterium
CTCTCTCCCTCTCCATCCCAACCCCTCCTTCCGGTTACATCTTGTACGAGGAGCCATCGGCCATAGCAAATCGTATGTAGAGGAACATCCGCTACGCCAAACACAGCCATGTTACATGCTGATATATTATAATAAAGGAATGGAGAATGCATAGGTAGTGGCCTATTCAGAAAGGTAGAACACAATGGGAGAAAAAGTTTATCGCACCGACCTGACGCCGGTGAGTTTCTTGCAACGCAGCGCCTTAGTGTTTCCCGAGAAGATAGCGGTAGTGCATGATGAGCGACAATATACATACCGCGAGTTCGCGGAGCGCGTCTACCGCCTGGCATCGCACCTGCGCGCCACGGGCATGCAGAAGCACGATCGCGTCGCCTTCCTGTGCCCAAACACACCGGCGTTGCTCGAAGCTCACTACGCCGTACCCGCCGCCGGTGGCATCCTGGTCGCAGTCAATACGCGCCTGAGAACGCCCGAGATCGATTTTATTTTACACCACTCCGGCGTGAAGTACCTCTTCGTCGACAACGAACTGTATCCGCAGGTTGAACCGCTGCCGCTAAAGGGCATCCAGGTCGTGCGCATCGAGGATACGGGCGCCCCTGAAGATCCCTACGAAATATTTCTTGCCCAGGGTTCGCCAGAGCTGGTCGTGAGCTGGTTGGAGGACGAGGAAGAGACGATCTCCATCAACTACACATCCGGGACCACGGGCGACCCTAAAGGCGTTATGTATACCTATCGCGGAAGTTACATCAACGCGCTCTCCGAGGCGATGGAGACCGGCCTGAACAGCAGGAGTGTGTACCTGTGGACGCTCCCCATGTTTCACTGCAATGGCTGGTGCTTTACCTGGGCCGTAACCGCCGTGGGGGCGACCCACGTCTGCCTGCGCAAGATCGACCCCGCCGCAATCTGGGGCTTGTTGGAGAGCGAGGGCGTGACGCACTTCAATGGCGCGCCTACCGTGCAAATCTTCCTGGTGAATTATCCCAGCGCGCATCGCCTCGAAAAACAGGTCACGGTCACGGTCGCGGGTGCGCCGCCCTCGCCGACGCTTCTAGGTCAGATGAAGCGGCTCAACATGCACCCCATCCACGTCTACGGCCTCACAGAGACGTACGGACCCTACACCGTCAACGAGTGGCATAGCGAATGGGACACGCTGCCCGAGGCGGAACAGGCCCGCCTGCTCGCACGCCAGGGACAGGGCAATATTACCGCCGAGCAGGCGCGCGTCGTCGATGTCAATATGAACGATGTACCGCGCGACGGGGAGACAATGGGCGAGGTCATCATGCACGGCAACAACGTTGCCAAGGGCTACTACAATAATCCAGAGGCGACGGCAAAATCGTTCGAGGGCGGCTGGTTCCACTCCGGCGATATCGGCGTCTGGCACGCCAACGGCTACATCGAACTGCGCGACCGCGCAAAGGACGTGATCATATCGGGCGGCGAGAATATCTCGACCATCGAGGTCGAGCAGATCGTCGCGCAACACCCCGCCGTACTGGAATGCGCGATAGTTGCCATTCCCGATGAGACCTGGGGCGAACGTCCAAAGGCATTCGTCATGCTCAAACCGGATCAGAACCCCACAGAGCAAGAGATTATCGCGTTCTGTCGCCAGCATCTTGCCGGCTTCAAGTGTCCTGTCTCAGTGACGTTTGGAGAACTTCCGAAAACGTCTACCGGAAAGATTCAGAAGTACGTCCTGCGCGACAGGGAATGGAGCGGGCACGCAAAGCGGATCAATTAGCTTCTTTTGAGAATAGAGCGTTGTGGGTGACTTCTTCTGCTCCCTCACCACTCGCGGTGGTGAGGGGCATTGCCATATCTGTGCCCCTTCATCCCTTATCTATCGGTTTCCATTCCGCTGCCAATGATTATTTTACCTTGTCTTAGTGTAGCATGAGAGCAGGTGAGAACTTGCCCTGATTATCAGGGAAGGACCGCGAGGAACGTGGTTATGCTATAATCATGATGAATATGGGAAAGAGATGAATCGAGGAAATGCGCAATGGACGGATCAATTCAAGAACTCGCGCCGCGCATCAGCGATTGTTTGAAGGTTATCTATACAATGCAGGAACGCGGGCAGAAGGTATCGACCTCCGCTGTGAGTGAGCGACTGGGTGTGAGCGATGCCACGGTCACAATGTTGTTCAAGGACTTCGCGGCGGTCGGGTGGGTCGAGCACGTTCCGTATCGCGGCGTGCGGCTAACGGAACTGGGCGCGCGCAAGGCGATGGAGGTGATCCGGCATCATCGTTTGCTCGAACTCTACCTTGCACGCCAGCTTGGGTATAGCTGGGATAAGGTGCACGAGGAGGCCGATAAGCTGGAGCACGTCATCTCCGAAGAGTTCGAGGATAAAATCGATAGCCTGCTCGGATATCCAACCGTCGATCCCCACGGCGACCCCATTCCCAGTAAGGACGGGACCATCTCCGTACGCAGTGGGCGCTCGCTGCTGGACCTGCAAGATGGACAACATGCACAGGTTTTGCGCGTTAACGACCAGAACGCCGAGAAGCTGCGCTACCTGGGCCAGCTCGGGCTGTATCCGGAGGTCAACGTCCAGGTCATTGGGCGCGCGCCGTTTGGAGGACCACTGCGCATCCTCGTAGGCGACGCTCCCAACCAGGCAGAGCACCAGTTGGGAGTTGGCCTGGCCGAACACATCATCGTTACGCCGTAGGATCAGCCTGGCCTTTCGTCGCGGCAGCGCGCACCAGGAGCAGGGGACGCGCCACCCGTCCGGCGATGCGCGGCGCCACGCTCCCCGCCAGCCGTGCATCCAATCCTACGCGACCATGACTCGCCATCACGATCAGATCCACCTTTAGACGTTCTGCCAGCCCCAGCACCACAGGCACGGTATCGCCACGTAGCACCTCGGTCGTCGTATTTACGCCCGCAGAGCGGCACTGCGCGGCGGCCCGTTCCAGGTACTCTCCAGCCTCCTGCTCAGAGAGATCGAGCAGCGCTCTCATCGTCGTTGGCAGCAGCATACCGGAGAGTGCCCGGTCATCCGAGAGCGTCTCCAGGGTAGGAATGACCAGAGCCAGGTGGACCGTGGCATTGAAGGCCTGGGCCAGCGCAATGGCAGAGGGTAACGCTGGCTCGTGGACAACGGTACCGTCAAGCGGGACCAGGATATGCTGTAGATCGAAGCGAGGCACGCTACCGTCCTCACGTGGAAAGATCAGCAAGACAGTCTTTGCTCCGCGCTGGAGCGTCTGCTGAGCGATGTTGCCGAAGAGGAAGTCGCGCAGGCCGCCATTGCCATGCGTGCACATAATCACGAGATCAATGCCCAACTCCTGTTCGTGCGCGAAGATGCTCTGCGCAACATTCACCTCCCCATCTTCGTGCACATGACTTGCGACTGTCACACCAACAGCGCGCAGATCGCTGGCGATGCCGTCAAGATAACGCTTCGCATCCGCAATGTCCGTCAGGTGCCGCTCGCCGTGTATAGTAGACGGAGCATGCAGCTCCACGATATGCAATAATGTGACCTGCGCGTGGAAGCGACTGGCAAGCGCTGCCACCGCCGGGAGCACCGCTTCAGCCAGCCGAGAGCCATCGAGAGGGACCAGAAAACTCATCTTTTTGGTCGACATCGTTCATGCGCCTCCTACTAACTAACCACCAAAGAACGTCTGATAAAGCAAGAAGAGATTGAGCGCGATAATCAACGCAGCCACGATGCTGGCAATCATCGTCGTCAGGCGATGATTCACCAGTACTCCCATTATATCGCGTCGAAGGGTAAACATGACCAGTGGCACTAGCGCAAAGGGGATGCCGAAGCTCAGCACAACCTGGCTTATCACAAGAACGTGCGTCGGCTCGAAACCAAGCGCGATCACGATTAACGATGGTAGCATGGTAGCGAGGCGGCGCACCCAGCTCGGAATCTGGCGCCGCAAGAAGCCCTGCATAATCACCTGCCCCGCCATGGTTCCAACCGTCGAGGACGAGAGGCCCGAGGCCAGCAGCGAGATGGCAAAGACCCAGCTCGACGCGGGACCGAGCAGTGGAACAAGCGTCTTATACGCCTCCTCGATCGTACCGACGCTACTGAGACCGGCACTGAAGAAGGTAGAAGCCGCCATGATCAGCATCGCCGCATTGACGAAGCCGGCCAGCCCCATCGCGATCAGCACATCAATGATCTCGAAACGCAGCAAGCGTTTCAGCATCTGTGGATTGCGCGTCACTACGCGTCCCTGGGTCAGCGCCGAGTGCAAGAAGATCACATGCGGCATCACCGTTGCCCCCAGGATACCAGAAGCCAACAGGATACTCTCGGTCCCGCTGAACTGCGGCACAACAGCGTGGAAAGCGATCAGTTTCCAGTCCGGACGATCCAGAAACGTCTCGACTATATAGCAGACGGCGATGATACCGACCAGTCCCGTGATCACGGCCTCCATAGGACGGAAACCGTAGCGCTCCAGGCCCAGGATCACAAACGTCACGATCGCGGTCAGGATACCGCCCAGGAGCAAGGGCACGTGAAATAGCAACTGAAAACCGATGGCCGCGCCCAGAAACTCCGCCAGGTCGGTCGCCATCGCCACGATCTCGGTCAGGATCCACATACCCCAGACGACCGGCTTCGGAAAGCGTTCGCGGCACATCTCGGCGAGGTTGAGGCCGGTAGCGATGCCCAGCTTGGCCGAAAGGGTCTGAATGAGCATCGCCATCCCGTTGCTGACCACGACAACCCAGATGAGCAGGTAGCCGAAGCTCGCACCGCCCTGGATGTTCGTCGCGAAGTTCCCAGGATCTATATAGGCCACGCAAGCGATAAACGCGGGACCGAGGAATGGCAGGATACGGCCCAGGAAGCCCTTTTTTGTCTTCCCACTGAGCACGTCCGACGCCGCCTGGAGCGTTCCCGCGCTGCCTTGCCCCACAGATGGGGCAGTCTTTGGAGTTTCCGAATGCATGATAACATGTCCTTTTATGAGGAACGCGCTACCTGAACACCACGCTGTCAGACAGGAAGACGAGCCCAAATTTTTAATACCATAAAAAAACTTTTTACTTATATTAAAAGAGAGTATAAGAGGATTGTCTCTCCCTGTCAAGGGTTGCGCCACCGGCGGGATAACTCATGACTAACCCCTTGCGAGGCACCTCTGGCGCTGAGGGGACCTGAAGAGATACACGAAATACCTTGCTAGATACGACGTCAGGGACATTCTCCAATAGAAGCACCGCTACCTTCCTTTCCACATTATTTGACATTCCTTGTGAGGTGACATATACTTTAAAGAGCAATTCCTCATACGAATGAAACGCATGGGCGTGCCAGAAGGTATAAAAGACAGCAGGGATAAGAGCATTAAGGAAGAAAGGCAGCGGTTATGAAGCGACAACCAAAGAGGCAGATGACGGATGCCGAACAGGCGCGCCTGCCCAAATATACGATCGGGGTAGTCTCGCAACTGTTGAATCTTCCGCCACAGGTTCTGCGCCGTTACGAGGAGGCAGGTCTACTGGAGCCGGCGCGGCAGGCGGGCAAGAATCGCCTCTACTCCGACTACGATGTCCAGATTCTGGAAGAGATCGCCACGCTATCCGATCAAGGGGTGAACGCGGTTGGTATCCGCCACATCATGCAGATACGCAAGGAGATTTATACCTTACGACAAGAAATCAAAGAGGCGCGCGAAGCGTTGTACATCGCGGAACAACGCTATCTCCAGATCGAGATTACACAAAAACGCAGGCTGAGTTCATCCGATCCGACCAGCTCCAATAGTGAGTCCGAACCTGGCAACACGAATTGAAGATAGTAGTAGAACCCACAATTTTAAACCAGAATCAATCCCAAACTGTGTGAATGGTTGCGTAAGGCGCCATCCTGGATGAGGAGGAACATCATACTAATTTCGCACTACTATGCTCTCTCTAAAAACGATCTTGCAAAATCTTATATTTCTTCGTTATTTCACTTGACGTTTTTTGTCAGATAATACATAATGTAGTTGACAGATAACAGCTCATTAGAGATAATGATCGGCAAGGAGAATAAACAATGGCAAAAGTAATCGGCATTGATCTGGGCACAACCAACTCGGTGGTGGCGGTGATCGAGGCTGGTGAGCCGACGGTGCTGGAGAACAGCGAAGGATCGCGGCTGACGCCCTCGATCGTCGCGATTACGAAGACCGGCGAACGGCTGGTTGGTCAGGTCGCCAAACGGCAGGCGGTTACCAACCCTGAAAATACAGTTTTTTCCATCAAGCGTTTGATGGGGCGCAGGTACGACGATTCCGAAGTACAGCGCACGATTAAGAGTGTTCCTTATAAAGTCACGCGCGCAGCGAACGGCGATGTCCGCGTCACCATGGGCGGAAAAGCATACAGCCCGCCGGAAGTCTCGGCGATGATTCTGCAAAAGTTAAAGGCCGACGCGGAAGCGAAACTGGGCGAACGCATCACACAGGCGGTGATTACGGTTCCAGCCTACTTTAACGACACACAGCGCCAGGCCACAAAAGATGCCGGCAAGATCGTGGGTCTTGATGTTCTGCGCATCATCAACGAGCCGACGGCGGCCTCTCTGGCGTACGGTCTGGACAAGAAGAAGGACGAGACTATAGCCGTCTACGATCTGGGTGGTGGTACCTTCGATATCTCCATCCTGCAGCTCGGCGAGGGCGTCTTCGAGGTCAAGTCAACCAACGGCGACACGCACCTGGGCGGTGATGACTTCGACCAGCGCATTATGGACTGGCTGGCCGACGAGTTCCGGCGCGAGCAGGGCATCGATCTGCGCAACGATCGCATGGCAGTCCAACGTCTGAAGGAGGCCGCCGAGCGCGCCAAGGTCGAACTCTCTTCAGCAGCGCAGACGGAGGTGAATCTGCCCTTCATCACGGCGGACGCCAATGGTCCCAGGCACCTGGTGATGACCCTGACGCGCGCGAAGCTGGAGCAACTGGTCAGCGATTTGATCGAGCGCACGCGGGTTCCGGTCTTGAAGGCGCTGGAAGACGCGGGGCTCAAGGCTGGCGATGTGAATGAAGTTGTGCTGGTCGGAGGACAGACGCGTATGCCCGCCGTGATCGATATGGTACGCAAGCTCTTCGGCAAAGAGCCACACAAGGGCGTCAATCCTGATGAGGTGGTCGCGATCGGCGCTGCCATTCAGGCAGGCGTGCTGCAAGGCGATGTGAAGGATGTCCTGCTGCTCGATGTCACGCCGCTCTCTCTGGGCGTCGAGACGCTGGGCGGCGTGATGACGAAGCTGATCGAGCGCAACACGACCATTCCGGCGCGCAAGAGCGAGCTCTTCAGTACGGCGGAAGACAATCAGCCAGCGGTAGAGGTGCATGTGCTCCAGGGCGAGCGCGAGATGGCACGCGATAACAAGAGTCTGGGCCACTTCAGGCTTGAGGGCATCGCACCGGCTCCGCGCGGCGTTCCGCAGATCGAGGTCGCTTTCGATATAGATGCCAACGGCATTCTGAACGTGACGGCACGCGACAAGGCGACCGGGCGCGAGCAGAAGATCACCATTACGGCATCCAGCGGCCTCTCGCAGGCTGAGGTGGACCGTATGGTGCGCGAGGCCGAGTTGCATGCGCATGAAGATCGCGAGCGGAAAGAAGAGATCGAGCTGCGCAACCGCGCCGATAGCCAAGCCTATCAGGCCGAACGAACACTGAGAGACGTCGGCGAGAAGATCTCATCCGGTCTACGCGACGAGGTCAACGCGAAGATCAGCGCTGTACGCAGCGCGCTTACCAACAACGATATCGCAGGTATGCGCACAGCGACTGATGATCTTGAGCGCACGATGCAGCGCGTTGGGCAGGAGATCTACAGTCAGCCCGGTTCCGACGCGGGTTACGGCAATGAAACTGGCCGCTCAACATCCGATAACGAGAGCGGTACGGTTGAAGGCGAGTTCCGCGAGGTCTAATGTAGAAGAGAGGGCGAGAAAGATTTTTTCTCGCCTCTTTTTTTTGTCGTAGGAGCTTCTCTGGGATTTATTTGCACATCTCAAGTCTTTTGGGCGAATTCTAGTTCCGAGGCTATACGCAGAGGGGGAAAGCGAGTATAATGCGACGATGAGGACTCCCGATTAGTTAATAAAATCAGGAGTTCCCGCTTTCGCATAAGGGATTCCAGGCAAGGAGGAGTATCATGAAACAGTGGGAGTATCAGGTAGTGGATTCTGATTCGCTGTATCCTGATAATTATGGTCGTAATGACTGGTATGTAAATCACAGATCATTGGAGTTGTTCTTGAATGACCAGGGTGAGCAAGGATGGGATTTGGTTTCCGCTACTATCGGTAACAATACCAGTGGCAGGCTCAGCGAAGGGGATGGAGACATAGACACCAAATTCAGTATGACCTTAATTTTTAAACGCCCACGTTCATATTAAGGAGCCAGCCATGCCTGTACCCATCGAACGCAAAACAGAGGTCGATGCAAAACTCCTACGCCTGCGACGAAGGATGGCTGAGCGCCATATCGATGCCGTCAGGCTCACTACGATTGCCAGCGCAGCCTGGATTACAGCGGGCGCAGGGCTGTACGTGAACGAATCCACCGACCTTGCAGCCTCCTCTATCCTGGTCACTGAGGATCGGGCGTATGTCGTAACGGACAGTATCGAGGCACCACGCTTACAGCGTGAAGAGGAGCTGGGCGAACTGGGCTTCGAGTTTCTGCTCAAACCCTGGTACGCAGACGGCGATCCCGCCGCCTCCCTTATCGCGGGTAAACAGATCGGTCTGGAAGGTGCAGGCGATGGGATAGACTTCAGCGCGGAACTGCGACACCTGCGCACGACGCTGCTGGACGAGGAGATCATACGCCTGCGCCGCGTGAGCGCACTCGCAGCAGAGGCAATGTACCAGGCGATACAGGCTGTGCGTCCTGGCATGTCTGAGTACGAGGTGGCGGCGAAACTGGCGGAAGCGGCGCGAGAACGCGGCGGAACAGCGGTCGTCAACCTCATTGCCAGCGATGAACGTATCTATCAGTATCGTCATCCCCTGCCAACGGACAAGCCTGTTGAACGCTACGCCATGCTGGTCCTCTCGCTGCGCAAAGAGGGCCTGGTGCCCTCCATTACGCGCCTCGTCCACTTCGGACCTCAATCCGAGGATCTGCGCAAAAGAGCTCTGGCGTTAGCGCGCGTCGATGCCAGAATGATTCTAGGCACGCAACCGGGCCACACGCTGGGTGCCATGTTCGAGCTAGCGCGCCGCGCTTATCGCGAGGAGGGCTATCCAGAGGCAATCGAAGAGCATCACCAGGGTGGCAGCATGGCATACCAATCACGCGAAGTCATCGCCCATCCCGGCGATCAAACGCCTATCGAGCGCAACCAGGCATTTGCCTGGAATCCCTCCATTCGCGGCGTCAAATCTGAGGATACCATACTCGTAGGACTGCATGGGCCGGAGATTCTTACCAGGCTCATCAACTGGCCCGAATGGAACATCGAGATCGACGGTAAGACGATCGCACGGCCCGCCATCCTGGAACGCTAGCCGCGTAGAGAACAAAACGGAACTATAGAGCGTTAACCCGAGCGTATGTCACAGCTCAAATACCCCACGCCTGCTTCGGCACCACGAACGATGATATTGGTGATGCAATTAATTGCTCGCCCAGCCTGTATTTTTATGTATTTGAAGAGAGGAGACAACATGGCTACGTATTACGATCCCAAACATCTTGCGCATTTTGGAGATATTGGCAAGGATGTACCTGAACTGTGGAATAAATGGTTGGATTGGTACAATTCCGTCTTTGCTGAGGGCGCTTTATCTGAACGCGAGAAGGCCCTCATTGCGCTTGCGGTTGCCCATACCGTTCAGTGCCCCTACTGCATCGACGCATATAGCTCGACGTGCCTTGAGAAGGGATCAGATATTGAGCAGATGACCGAGGCCATTCATGTGGCTGCCGCTATTCGCAGTGGTTCATCACTTGTACATGGCATTCAGATGCGCGAACACGTAGAGAAGCTTTCCATGTAATCACCAGGGGTGCCACTATGGCAAAGATTATTCCCACCCTCAGTAAAAGGAAGCATGAGCTCTCCAAGACAGAGTGGCAGCGACAGATTCTCGAAGACCTGCCGTTGCGCTCTTTCGCGGAGGCGGCAGTGAGCGCGGGCCATCGACCTTTACGGGCGGATGGTATTCAGGTTTTGCAAATGAATGTTGGCAGGCGTTGTAACCAGACGTGCCAGCATTGCCATGTGGATGCTGGCCCAGACCGTAAAGAGGTGATGCCGCGTGCCGTCCTTGAAGCATGCATGCAGTTTCTAGCGCAGAACGATATTCCTACGCTGGATATCACCGGTGGCGCTCCCGAGTTGCATCCTCACTTCTGCGAGATGGTTGAACGTGCCAGCGCCCTTGATCGGCATATCATTGACCGTTGTAACCTGACGATTACGCTGCTGCCCAACTACGCCTATCTCCCCGAATTTTTGGCCCGGCACAAGGTTGAAATCATCGCTTCGCTCCCCTCCTATGCTGCTAAGCAGACCGATACACAGCGCGGCGATGGCGTCTTTGAACAGTCCATTCGCGCACTTCAGAACCTCAATGCCTTAGGGTATGGCAAAGAGGGGACGGGACTGCTGCTCAATCTCGTCACTAACCCGGTGGGGGCCTTCCTGCCGGGCAATCAACGTTCCCTTGAGGTTGAGTGGAAACGCCAGTTGAAACGCCGTTATACCATCGAATTTAACAACCTGTATACCATCACCAACATGCCCATCAGTCGCTATCTGGATTTCCTGATGCGCTCGGGCAACCTGGAGCCATACATGGAGAAGCTTGTTAATGCCTTCAACCCTGCGACAGTTGATGGCTTGATGTGCCGTACCACGCTCTCGGTAGGTTGGGATGGGCGGCTCTTCGACTGTGACTTCAACCAGATGTTAGACATGAGGCCAGGGCCAGCGTCGCCCAAGACGATCTTCGAGGCGACGATGGACAGGCTCGTCAATCGTGTCATCCAGATCGGCCAGCACTGCTACGGCTGTACCGCTGGTCTGGGCTCGAGTTGAGGGGGCGTAACAACGTAGCGGTCGCTACGCAGGAACAAGTCAAATTACATCCGCATACCCCACAATAATGTGGTCCTTCCACGCCTCTCCCAGGCCACATAGTGCCCTACAACGCCTGTGCCTTTTCTTAGAAAACTCTCATATGATCCTTACATATAGTTTGTAGGTTCTTTACATTCATTCGCTATAGTTAAAGGCAGCAGAGGCGAAGATTCAGGCGGCTGAGCTTCCATCCCATTAAAAAACTGCTCGCTATATGATCTCGTTTCTCGGCATGCGCCTGTGGGTATTTGTTCACCGACCACAAAAGGAAGAAATGATGGATTCTACTTATTATACTGGGAGAGAAGAGACTCCTTTCTCTGCTGGTGACGCCAGTCAGGCGGTTCTCCAGAAGCAAGATATGCGAGCCGATGAGTACGCATCACTCTCCAACTATAGTCTCTCAGTTGTGTTGCCTGCATATAACGAGGAGCAAATCATCGCATCTACAGTGAACGATGTCCTCACAGCGCTCGATGGGCGCATCCGAGACTTTGAGGTGATCGTCGTGAACGACGGCAGCATCGATCACACCGGGGAAATCGTCGAGCATATAGCACTGGCCGACGTGCGTGTACGCCTGGTCTCCCACACGGTCAACCAGGGATACGGGGCGACACTGGTAGACGGCTTTGCCGCCGCAACAAAAGCACTGACCTTCTTCATGGACTCGGATGGTCAGTTCGACATTCACGACCTCTTCCAATTTTTCAACTTCATCGACGAATACGATGCGGTCATCGGGTACCGCATAGACCGCCAGGATACCTGGATACGCAAGCTCAATGCATGGGGCTGGAAAATGCTCGTGCGCCTCGTCCTGGGCGTCAATGTACGCGACATCGACTGCGCGTTCAAGCTTCTGCGCACCGACTTTATGCATACCCACCCGCTTGAGACGCGTGGGGCAATGATCAATGCCGAACTTCTCTACAAGCTAATTCATTCCGGCGCAACGTACCGGGAGGTAGGCGTCTCTCATCTTCCACGACGCAGTGGACGTGCAACGGGGGCTCACCCGCGTGTCATCGCGCGCGCCTTCTACGAGCTCTTCCTCTATGCGCGCAAGTGGCAGCGTGTGGAGCATACAAGCAAGCAACAGGTCAGAATCAAGGTTCCACAGCAATAGAGAGTAAGTAACAGGAAGATGTGTAGTACGCCTGCCGCTCCTGGGGAGCAATGCCAATCAATTGAGCATATAAGCAGGGAAAAAATACAAAAAACGGGTAGTGACCCTGTTAAGAGGTGGTAGGAACACGGGAGGTCAACACTTCCAGGAACGACCAGAGATGGTCCGTCAGCCCCAGAGCCATGGCCGGAGACTGCTGTCGATACCGACGCACTC
>DAOTTD010000146.1:0-12855 GCA_034438015.1 Ktedonobacteraceae bacterium
AGCAAGGAGTGCGTCGGTATCGACAGCAGTCTCCGGCCATGGCTCTGGGGCTGACGGACCATCTCTGGTCGTTCCTGGAAGTGTTGACCTCCCGTGTTCCTACCACCTCTTAACAGGGTCACTACCATCTTTTCGGCTCCTTTTTTGAATGCTCCTCTCACGGTTCGCTCATGTTCTCGGCAGTTCGTAAGAGTTGCTCTGCCTTAAGAGGGTGTTGCGAGCGGAAATGGGAACAAGTGCTCTCCTGACATCTTTTTTCGCGTGATCAATGAAATACGTTGTCCAGGCTACTTGCAGTATAAGCGGGGAGCGTTAAAAAAAGCGTTAACAGAACGTTACTTGTCTCACCGTTCGCTTATGTTCTCGGCAGTTCGTGTGGTTGCTGACAGATCAGACCATCGTTGTCGCATCTCTTGCTCCTCGTCAAATCGATCGAGGGGATGTGAGTGGTCTTACACGCGACGACAGAAGCAGGGAAGTACCGAAGCTGGTCCTGTGGGGAAAGAAGAGTATGACTCTTCTTGCTCGTAATTACAGTATAGCATACTAAATGAGTAGAAGTCAAGTATTTTTAAAGATAGGTTGCTATAAATAGTAAAAGAAGACAAGGCTCCCACAAGCCCCTCGCTCCATCAGGGTTTCAGGCCACCGGGCTTGCGATGCTCTTCACGCATGGGACTCGGCTGGCGGGAAAAAGACGCAGATTGTCATTATTACCAATTTATGGTAATTCTGACACTTGCGCGGGCCCCTACGACCAGTCGCTGCGCAGCCGTTGCTCCTCCAGATCGAGCTCGCGCTCGACGATGCGCATCGCTTCATCATCGATACGACCCTGGTCGCGCAAGCGGATGATAGCGTCGCGCTCGGCAGCGAGCGCCTCCTGGTAAAGGCGCTGCTTCGCCGCAACCAGGTTTTCATGCTGCCCGTCTTCGTGTCCATCGTTCCGCGCCTTGAGCAGCTTGATCTTCTTTTCGTAGTGAGAACGCAACCGATTCAGATACTCATCAGGCGTATCATCCTCCGTCGCCAGTTCGCCCAGGCGCTCAAGAGCGGCGTGGGCGGCGGTGATGTGCGCCTGGGCGTGCTCCTGTTCTAGCGACGTGTCCGGTTCCAGTCCAAGCCAGTGGAGCAAGGGAATCAGGCCCAATCCTTGCACAACAAGGGTGACAATGATGACACAAAAGGTCAAAAAGATAACCAGCTCCCGCCCAGGAAAAGCCTGTCCGCTCGCGACCGTGAGGGGCAGGGCCAGGGCAGCCGCCAGCGAGAGGCCACCGCGCATCCCCGTCCAGGCGATGATCATGACGTTGCGCCAGTCAGGGTACGGTTCACGCGCGCGGACACGCCGCGCACTGAGCAGAAAGGGTAGATATGTAGCTGCAAAGACACAGACGATGCGGATCAAGACGACCGTAAGGCAGACAAGCACGGCGTCGGTCAGCAGGTCGAGCACCGAGGTGCTGGCAACGGTATCCAGGATGCCGTGCAACTGCAGCCCGATCAGTAGAAACACGAAGCCATTGAGCAGGAAGGTGAGCACATCCCAGACGGCGTTGGCCTGCAGGCGCGTATTGGACGAGAAGAAGCGCGACGATTGCCGGCTCAGGTAGAGCCCGGCGGCAAGAGCGGCCAGCACGCCCGACACGTGCAGCTCCTCGGCCAGTAGATAGACGGCGAAGGGGGTTATCAGGGTGATAGAGATTTCTAGCGGTGCATCGTCGAGGTGACGGTGTATCCGCGCCAGCAGCCAGCTCACCACGATACCTACCAGCAACCCACCGAGGCTGACGAGCAAAAATTGCAGGCTCGCCTCCCCGAGCGAGAAGCTGCCCGTGACCACCGCGGCGACGGCGAAGCGATAGATCACCAGACCAGTCCCATCGTTGACGATGCTCTCGCCCTCGATCACCGTCATCACACGCCGCGCCAGTCCAAAGCTCCGCGCCGTCGCACTCGCAGCTACAGCGTCCGTCGGCGAGACTAGCGCGCCCAGCACGAAGGCGACGGGCCATGGCAATCCGATGATATGCGCCACAACGGCTACGACGCTCGTAGTGACCAGCACGAGGCCGATCGAGAGCTGCAAAATCGGGCGCAGCGAGGCGCGGAACTCGCGCCAGGATGTAAACCATGCCGAGGAATAGATCAGCGGCGGCAGGAAGAGAAACAGGATCAGGTCAGGATTAAGCTCGACCCTGGGCAGGCCAGGAATGAAGCCCAGCAGCAATCCACCCAACGTGAGGAAGATCGCGTAGGGAATGTGTATCCTGGTCGCAACGGAGGCCAGCGCGATGATGGCAACCAGGAGGCCAAAGATCAGGGTTATCGTGGCGGACATAGACGTTCCGTCCCTTCCACTGTTCTCTTTTTGCGAAGAACAGGTATGATAATAGGACAAAGGCGTTACAGTGCCGACCAGACTTCCCGGCGCTTACCAGAGACAGAAGAGCATACTCCTGCTCCATTCTATCACAACCCATCCAGGGCAAAAAAGAACCACATCCCGTTGACATATGCTAACAATAGATTTGTCAGCGCATCGTCAATGGGATGCGGCTTAAGGAGAAGGATCAAGCGCTCGCAATGGCATAATTGTCGCGCGCTTAACTTTCACGGAATCATACCACGCCGCTTACCTCTTTCTGCGCTTGCGGCTGCTTCGCAAGCGCATTGTGTGGTCGCACAATTAACATCGGCAGCCTTGTGGCGGTCAGCATGCGCTCAGTGATGCTCCCCATCGCCCAGCGTTGCAGGCCACTGCGTCCATGCGTCGCCATAGCTATCAGATCACTACCAGGCGTCCCCTGTAGATCATCACCCTTCTCGGCCAGGCGCACCAGCGTCGCGGCCACGTCGGACTCGAAGACGATGGTGCTGGTGATATCGAGATTGAGCGTCGCCAGGTCGCCCTGGAGCAGGCTTGCGATTAGATTGTTCATATACCTGTGCGCCTCGTCCTCTATGTGCTGTACGGAATAGGCAGCGACGGTGGAGGAGGCCTCCAGCAGAGCCTCAAATTCTGGTGGGTACGTCACGACGCGCACAAGGTGCAGCGCTCCCTTCGCGGACCCTGCCAGCGCGGATACGACCTGGGCCGCCGGGAGTATAGCATTCTCCGCCAGATCCGAGCCATCCAGTGAGACTAGCGCACGAGGCGCCATTGGCGACGTCTCATCTAATTGCGGGCCTCCATCGCGCAGCACCAGGACCGGCACGGGACTCTGGCGCACAAGCTTCTGCGCAATGCTCCCCATCACCCAACGCATCAACCCCGTCTCGCCGTGGCTATTCATGACCACCAGGTCGATGTTGTTGCTCTGAATAGTGGAGAGAATCGATGGTGCAACCGTCCCGACCAGTATCACAGTATGCACTCCAACGCCATCCAGTTCGTCCGCTTTAGAAAGCGTCTTCAGGTATTTCGTAGCCCTGGAGATATCAGCATCTATATCTGCCTGTGTGAAAACAATAGGCTCATAATACATCAATCCACTGGCATCTATCGGCATACTGACAACCCTTAATAGCACCAGAGAACCCCCAGAGGCTTTAGCAAGACGCGCTGCAACCGGAATCGCCTTCTCCGCCCGCGCGGCCCCATCCAATGGTACAAGAATACGTTGAAACATTGATTTCTCCTTTCGACCCCAGACTCCGTTGTCAGGTTAGCTGGCCCGGAGAGACATTACTACTTACTGCACGCCTCTTTCCAAAAAGGCTGTTGTGTCTCTTACCAGCATATATTCCCTCTGTCACCGCTTCGTCACAACCGGACTTCTGCCCGTCACGGAAGAATCACGATGCGCCTCCCATTTACCGCTTCCCACCAAACGGTCAGTCGCGCAGTCTGGCGCGATCGCAGGTAGGTAGTGAGCAAAGCGATGCAGAATGTTATATCCTGATACATGCCTCATATTTGCGAACAATGATACTATAAAGAAGATGGAGGTCTTCCTGATGAGTTTAGCTGGTAAAGTAGCCATCGTTACGGGCGCCGCGTCCGGCATCGGCCTGGCGATCGCGCGCGATCTGGCGCAGCAGGGCGTGCGCGTGACCCTGGCGGATCTCGATAGCGAGCACGGACGCGCAGCCGCTGATGACCTGGCGGGTGCGCGTTTCCAGGTCGCGGACCTTGCGCAGCAGGGCAACGCGCGGCGCCTGGTGCAGGAGACGATAGAGGCGGAGGGACGCGTCGATATCCTGGTGAACAACGCAGGCATCCAGCACGTCGCGCCCATCCCCGAGTTCCCCGAGAATAAGTGGCGCACGATCATCGAGATCATGCTTACCGCGCCTTTCCTGCTGACCCAGGCCGTGCTGCCTGATATGTATGAACATAAGTGGGGCCGCATCATCAACATCGCTTCGGTCCACTCACTAAGGGCGTCTCCCTATAAAGCGGCCTACGTTAGCGCAAAGCACGGCCTGCTCGGCCTGACGCGCGTCACCGCCCTCGAAGCTGCCGAGTACGGCGTCACCTGCAACGCCATCTGCCCCTCCTATGTGCGTACGGCCCTCGTCGAGAAGCAGATCACCGACCAGGCGCGCATCCACAATATTCCCGAGGCGGAGGTCGTGGAGAAGATTATGGCGGCTGAAGGCGCCATCAAACGCCTGCTGGAGCCGGAAGAGGTGGCGCACCTGGCAACGTACCTGTGCAGCGACTCCGCCAGTGCGATTACGGGAAGCGCGCAGATGATCGACTGCGGCTGGACGGCACATTAGCCTTGCGCTGACCCATAGGCATCAAGTGGAGAATGGATGAGGTGGTGGTAAATGTCGCGGCAACTGGCTGGCGGTCGCCCTGGCAATGGCTATGTAAGGTGTTCGGGTATCTATTGAGGACCCCTTCATGTAGTAGGGAGGGGCTTGCTCCCATCCGGCTCGGCCAGCGCGATCAGGCCAGGGAGCCGCGTTCTGGGGACACGGATGGGGGCAAGCCCCTTCCCTACTGAAGAGTTACAGGAAGGTGTTCAGAATTGCAAGAAAAGAGAAAGGCACGGTATTTCTATGGTCACTCCTATCAGTGAGGGATTGCCACTGTGGGAAGCCTCGGAGGATTTGAAGCAGCAGGCCAATGTAACGCGCTACATGCAATGGCTGGCCGATACGCGGCAGTTGCACTTTGCCACGCGCGAGGACCTGTGGCAGTGGTCTGTGACGCATATCGAAGATTTCTGGGCGTCGCTGTGGGAATATTTTCATGTACAGTCCTCTAAACCCTACAAGACGGTGCTGGTAGAACGCAAGATGCCGGGCGCGCAGTGGTTTCCCGGTGCCGAACTGAACTATGCCGAGCATGTCTTCAGGAACAGCACACCGGACCGTCCCGCGCTCCTGTTCCGTTCCGAACGCCAGGATATGGTCGCGGTCTCGTGGGATGAGCTCTACCACAAGGTCGGCGCGATCGCCGGGGCGCTGCGCCGCATGGGAGTGCAGCGCGGCGATCGCGTGGTGGCGTACATGCCGAATATTCCTGAAACGATCATCGCCTTCCTGGCCTGCGCCAGCATAGGCGCGATCTGGTCGAGCTGCTCCCCCGACTTCGGTACGGATAGCGTGATCGATCGCTTCAAGCAGATCGAGCCGAAGGTACTCTTCGCGGTCAATGGCTACCAGTACAGCGGGCGCACCTTCGATCGTCTCGCGATCATCGCCGACCTGCAAAAGGCGCTGCCAACCTTACAGCAAACGGTGCTGGTACCCAATATCTCCGAGACTATTGCTAGAGAGTACACCGCGTTGGTGCCGTGGCACACGCTGCTCGATAATCCCGCCGAACTGAAATTCGAGCAGGTGCCATTCGACCATCCACTCTGGGTCCTCTACTCCTCCGGCACGACGGGGCTGCCCAAGCCGATCGTACAGGGCCAGGGCGGTATCCTACTGGAGCACATGAAACAGCTCAGGCTGGACCTCGATCTGAGGCCAGGCGACCGCTTCTTCTGGTTTACGACGACGGGCTGGATGATGTGGAATCTGCTGGTCGGCGGCCTGCTGGTCAATACAACAGTGCTGCTCTACGATGGCAGTCCGGCCTACCCGGACCTGGATACGCTCTGGAAGTTTGCGCAGGATAGCGGGATGACCCTCTTCGGGACGAGCGCGGGCTACATCTCGTCCTGCATGAAGGCCGAGATCGAGCCGGGCAAGACTTACGATCTGAGCAAGCTGCGCACGCTCGGCTCGACCGGTTCGCCGCTCTCGCCGGAAGGCTTCCACTGGGTCTACGAGCATGTCAAGCGCGATCTATGGCTTACTTCGATCAGCGGCGGGACTGACGTCTGCTCGGCCTTTGTAGGCGGCTCGATCCTGCTCCCCGTGCGCACAGGCGAGCTGCAATGTCGCCTGCTCGGCGCGAGTGTGCAGTCGTTTGATGAGCAGGGCAGAGCGCTTGTCGATGAGGTCGGCGAACTGGTGATTACGCAACCCATGCCCTCCATGCCCCTCTACTTCTGGAACGACACCGATGGGAGGCGCTACAGAGAGAGCTACTTCAGCGAGTTTCCAGGCGTGTGGCGGCACGGCGACTGGATCAAGGTGACGCCGCGTGGCAGCGCGATCATCTATGGGCGCTCCGACTCGACGATCAACCGCATGGGGATCAGGATGGGCAGCAGCGAGATCTACCGCGTCGTGGAGGCGCTACCGGAGGTGCTCGATAGCCTGATCATAGGCGTCGAGATGAAGAACGGCGGATACTATATGCCGCTCTTCGTCGTGCTCAAGGACGGCGTGGAGCTCACCGACGCCTTGAAGACGAAGATCAAACAAAATCTGCGCGACCACATCTCTCCTCACCACGTGCCAGACGATATTATAGCCATTCCCGAGGTCCCGCACACGCTCAGCGGCAAGAAGCTGGAGGTTCCGGTGAAGAAGCTGTTTATGGGCGTTCCCCTGGAGAAGGCTATCAGCATGGATGCGATGAGCAATCCGCAGTCGATCCAGTTCTTCGTCGATCTGGCAGCGCGAAAGTAGGGGCCCTGCCTTGCGCGGGCCCTGCGAACTGGCTTACAGGGCCCGCGCAAGGCGCAATCCCTCTGACTTCATGAGTTCTGGCGCAGGCGAGAGGACAAGCGCAAGGCCCCCTCCTGGCCCCGCCGCCACCCCTTGTCCCTCCTGCCGACATCGTGAAGTGAATGGTATTGCGCGCAAGGCGGGTCCCTACGTCAAGCGACCCAGAAATCCACCACAAACATAATCGTGATCAAGGCGAAGAGCGGCAACGAAAACGCCGTATAGAATGCATCGAAGCGGGGATGCTTGCCCCACAGCGCGCAGATGATCGTCACCGGAAAAGCAACCAGCAGGTAGCGCGGGAGCGACGTGAGCGGCTCTATATCATAGATGGGAAAACTCAGCGCGATGAACGCTAGAGTCAGGGCAAACAGGGCATAATGCAGCGGAATACGTCGCCAGCCGATGATAAGGACCTCCAGTGGAAGAACCGTAAAGAGCGCATCCAGCAGGTTCTGCGCTCGCGTCCAGCTATTTGAATGTGGAGCGAATAGCAGTTGCAGCGACGCCTGCATGCCCTTCCACGGCAGCGACAGGTGGCGCTTCCAGACAACCGCTTCCTGGGAGCTAAAGGCCAGTGGATCGCCCCTGATCTTCCACAGGTAGAGCATGTAGAGCCCCAGGGCGGCAGGAATCAAGAGCACCAGCGCGAGACGCAGCAGCCAGCCCCACCATTGTGCAAGCCTGACGCATTCAAAACGCAGCTTCAAGCCATCACGCAGCCCGACAATAACAAATGGCACGACCAGCGCCAGCCCCGACGAGCGCGTAAAGGTCGCCAGAAAACCGAGCAGTCCCGCACACAACCACGCCCACCCGCCTTTCTGCCGCAGTAGCAAAAAAGCCGCGAGACAGAGCATGACGAAGAGCGATTCCGTGTAGCCCAGGAAAAAAAAGAACGAGAAGGGCGAGAGCGCGAAATAATAGACCGCACGCCGGGCGGTTGACTGCTCAAACTCTTCGCTCACCAGCTGGTACAAGAATACCAGCGCGAAGTAAAAGCAGATATTCGCGACCAACAGGCTCGCGACAAGGTAGGATAGGGGATTGTACCCTCCGAGCAGCCGCCCACCTTCACGCAGAATCAAGGGCCAGAGTGGAAAAAAACCTGTATCCTGCATGGCACGGTAGCCATACGCAGCGATATGGATGTAATGTATAGCATCCCAATGATAGAAGATGCACACGGCACCAATTTTGCAACCAGGCGCGAAATGACGAGCAGTCTCAGCAAAAAAGCCGAAGCAAAAAAAACTGATGAGAACGATCATCACGCGACTCATGACAAAAACCCATGCCGCCTCTTTCCATGCTTCTCTCTGCTTATACATCGGAACTACAAATTACTTTCTACTAAAATTATAGACCAAACGTGTTGATATAAAATCAGGATAATCCTACTCTCATTATAGCAAGGCGGAATAACAGAGCAAAAAAGCGGCGCGCATCAGAAAGTATCTCTTCAGGTGCCACCTCTTGAGTAGGGATGGGGCTTGCTCCCATCCGGCTGGGCCAGCATGATCCGGCCCGAAACACCGTTTTTGGGCACCAGGATGAGGGCAAGCCCCATCCCTACTCAAGAGTTATGTTCGACTACGCAAAAAACATTCCTGTGCGATAATAGATAGTAAGTGAAACACTGGCTCATATTATCCAAGGAGAAAGAGCACTCATGCATTCAGACCCTGATTCCAATCCATACGAAAATAATGTGCCCATCCCTAATCCTTATGAGACATCGGACTATGCAGCGCCGCCCCCGAGTGCGAATCCTGATAACTACGGTTATGCTCCACCGCAGCAAGGCAATCAATATCCTCCGCAGCAACCTCAATATCCTCCACAGGGCAACCAGTACCCACCGCAGCAAGGGGGCACGCCGCCTACCGTCTACGGTCCATATGGACAGCAGGCGCAAGGCGCCCCTTATCAATATCAAAACGCACCCTTTCCGGCGACGTATAACCAGGGCAATCAGCCACCCCAGAAACGCTCATCGTCCGGGCTGCGTATCGCTGTGATTGTCATCGTCGTGCTCATCGTCATCGCCGCCGCAGTGGTCGCCATCGCCATCCCCGTCCACAACACCCAGGTCTTTAATACAAACGCTACGGCCACCGCTCAGACGAGCGCGTATGCCACCGCGACAGTTGCTGCCAGAACCTACCCCTTCAGCAATAATCTCAAGTTGAACGATCCATTGAGCGATAACAGTCACGGCAACGGCTGGGAAGAGAATGCGAACTGCACCTTCACGAATGGGGCTTACCATGATATCGACTCGACGACAAATACCTTCTCGCCCTGTACCGCCCTCAAGTCCAGTTTCAGCGATTTCACCTACCAGACATCGATGCAGATAAAACAGGGCGCTCTCGGCGGTCTTACCTTCCGTGGCAATATGGCGCAGTGGCACTACTACTCCTTCGTCGTAGGCTACGACGGCTCATACGGGCTCCTCCTGTACACGAAGCAAGATACCAGGCCGCAGACGCTCCACGAGGGGAATACGACGCTCAGCGCCAACCAGCCAATAGTACTCGGCGTGGTCGCCCGCGGCAGCACGCTCGGACTCTACATCAACAAACAGAAGGTAGCCAGCCTGACGGATAGCACCTATTCCACCGGCCAGGTCGGTGTGATAGCCTATAACACGGGGCAGAGTGTTGACGCGGCATTCACCAACGCGCAGGTGTGGGCGCTATAGGTTCTCTAGCACGTCGCTGGTGAAGAGGTGAGCTATACCCTCCTGGGAGCACTTCTCATCAGCGAGCAACATGTACAATTCTAGCCCTAAAGCGGTTCTGGCAGTATTTCGACTTTACCGGCAGGAACGACGCCCCGAACACGATGGAACCCTCCGCGTGCACAATATCAGGGAATACGGATACTTGACATATGTATAAAGCTGTGCTATTCTTACTTTGATTATTATTTCAGAGTATGAGTAGCTTTTAGCAAGCACTTCTATAATTAGAAGAGCAGAGATAACTTCGGCTCCTGTGTCCGATCATCCTTTCATCCAATGGAGAACATACTGCTACCTTCGATGGTAAATGATCTGCTGCGTTGCAAGTTTTAGCCCGGGAAATGTTTGCATTGCAGCATCTGTATAAGGCTAGAGTGTGTTTGCCAGTTCAAAGCTCCATAGTTCTCCTTGAGGATTCATGACAGTATCGATGTGATCGTAGCTCCATTCTGTAGTGAATAAGTTGCTGCATTGAAGTCCTGGCATCTCTGTATGTTGAACAGGTCCTCGTAAATTGTCCTCCAGTTGTTCAAGGGAAAATTGAAGTCCTGGCATCTCTGTATGTTGAACAGGTCCTCGTAAATTGTCCTCCAGTTGTTCAAGGGAAATATGACGGATGATCCCTTCTTCTTTCTCTTCTGTCGTACCGGATATAGATCCCAGGCCGTTTCTGGAGCAGAAGGGTGTGTAAACGCTATGGACCTTCTCGGCGTAGGACTCGGAGTGATGGTTGCGCTCCTGTGGGGATCAGGCGACATTCTTGCTACACTTGCAGCGCGTCGATTAAATACCTTCAAAACTACGTTTATTTCTCAATCGGCTAGTTTGCTCGCGCTGCTCGTGGTCGGAGCAGCCCTCTTCTGGCGCGGGCATATTCCCTTCACGCAGACGACTATTACCCTCAGCGCTCTCATCGGGATCTTTACTGGATTGTGTGCTACCCTGGGATACTTCGCGCTGTATCGCGCCCTGGAGATAGGCCCCATAGCAATAGTCGGTCCGCTCACTGCCACCAGTCCCATTTTCACGCTCATTCTCTCCGCTTTCATCCTCAAAGAGCATTTGACGCTGGAACGTAAGGGACTTGTGATTATTGGCATTCTCGGCATCATTCTGGCTTCTACCAGCCTGACCGAACTACGCGCACTTCTTAAGAAGCCCGGCTTCTCGCTGTGGAGTCAGGGGGTACGGTGGGCAGTCGTAGCAACCTTTGCCTTTGGGGCATTGGATTTTGGGATCGGAGCTTCCGCATCCGTTTCTAACTGGTTCCTACCTGCGCTGTGGACACGTTTCTTCACTATCCTCTTCCTGACCCTTATTTCATGTGGAAAACGTTATCGGTGGCCATTTCGCGCCCAGGCGACAGCGGTACCTGCCTCGAACGAGGAAACGTTGAACCTATCGTTCCCCAGCCTTAAAGATATTGCCCATCTACGGCATCCTTTATCAAAAAATGGCTTAGGAGTCCTTCTTGCTCTTCTAGTGGGAATTATGGAGTGTGTCGCTGTCCTCGCTTTTAGCCTTGATACGCGTATTGCGACAACCGGGATTACTTCAGCCATTGCTTCCAGTTACGCCCTTGTTATAATGATCTTTGGAATGATTGTGTACCGTGAACGACTCGCGAAAAACCAGCTTTTGGGCATAGTCATATTCATGATTAGCCTGTTCTCGCTCGCTTTGTAGGATCAGCAGGCCAGGTTCTGTTGCAAAAGGTTTCAAGCTCCTTTACAGAAAGAGCCTTTGGGACACTTGAGGAGGTACGAATTATGCAGAGGTATTCTCCAGAAGACGCAGGCATTTACAGCCAGCTTGGAGTTATTGGGACAACTTACGAGGTTAGTTTTAATGAGCTGGGCAGGCTACTTGGAAATTTACAAGGGATGACCGTTTTGGATTTTGGTACAGGTACAGGCCGTTCTGCGCACTTATTAAAAACACTCGGTGTAGAAAATGTGATTGGCGTTGACCATGATGAAAACATGATTGCACAGGCCAAAGCGAGCCACGATGAAAGGCTTGAGTTTCATCTTATAACTGATAATACTATCCCTTTACCAGATGAAGCAGTGGATGTAGCTATTAGTGCGCATGTATTTGTGGAGATGCGTACCCTTGAGGAAATGCAACAAGCAGCAAAAGAAATAGCAAGAGTAGTTAAGTCTAACGGCACATTTATTGTTATAGCTATTAATCCTGCTTCAATAGGATATGAATATAAAAGCTATATGTACATAAAACAAGATGAACTAAAAAGCGGTGATCCAGTTACCTGTATTGTCAAAGGAGAAACTCCTCTTGAAATTGATGATACTTATTGGACAGAGGAAGACTATCGTCAGGTTTTAGAGTCGGCAGGTTTTATAAAGATACAGGCAACTTTCCCTATAGCTGAAGGGAAGGAATGGTTAAATGAGAAGAAAGTTGCACCTGATATGGTTTTAAAGTGTACAAAATTAACTCATAAATAAGGTTACCATTCAGGTTTTACCAGCGGTTCTTCACCCAGGCGGTTGCAGCGGTTGATCACGCCCCAGAACCGGTGACGACCGATGGACGTAGTTACCTCAGATCCTTGCGTCTTTCATTTCTATGGTGTAGCCTTCTATTAGGCTGCTTACTGGAGAGGAGCCACCGCGACGTGAAGCAAGGATGGGATCGAAGCGCCGTTGAAGGCGGAGCTGGAGGGACATGTCTAGTATGCAAGAATGGAGAGAATATGAAAAAAGAAGACAAGCATGAGGACGGGGTATTTGATATTGATCATAACGTCGAATCTCCTATAAGTGAGGATGTTCAACAAGTAATATTTAGCCCACGCGACTATCTGGCTCAATTCTATGAGGGCGATGTAAATCCTGGCAATAGGGCATTGCTTCGCTTCTATGCCAGGATCTACGAAGACCTTGCAGGAAGATCCTTTCTCGAATTCAGTGGCGGCCCGACCATTTATTCTCTTATCACGGCGGCGCGTACAGCCAGTTGGATACATTTTTGCGACTATAACGACGAGTGTCTCAATGAAGTTAATAAGTGGCTGATGGAGGATGATTCTGCTTTCGACTGGAGCCATTTTACCAGGT
>DAOTTD010000147.1:0-8080 GCA_034438015.1 Ktedonobacteraceae bacterium
TGGTTGAGCAACGACATCCTTTTTGGGGGTCTCTAATGGGGGCGTTCTCTCACTCATCGGTGCCTTATCCACTAACTGGGGAGTAGAGACATGACTGGCTGCGATTGTCTTCTCGTACGGAGCTTCCTGTGCAAAGATAGTCTTTTCTAAAGGAGCGATTGTAACGGTGAGGATAAGTTGGCCTCTTGGACCTTTATCATAGTAAGGCTCTCCAAGTCCTGCAAGGGAGAGAGTCTGTCCTTCTTGAATCCCTTGAGGTATCGTCACTTGCGCCTTTCGTCCTCCTGGCAGCGTCAGTTCACGCGCTGTCCCTGTCACTGACTCGGCTCTACTGATTGCCAGCGTGGCGTGCAGGTCCCCCTGTCTCTCTATGGCTTGCTGAAAAGCGGTCGCAAAATCGGAGATAGTAGGGAAGCGTTCCTCTGGCTTCTTGGAGAGGGCGCGTAGAATAACTGCATTGATGCCAGCCGAAAGTGTAGCCTGGAACGTACTCGGCGCTGGTGGTGGTGTGCTGAGATGCATAAACATCATCTGCTCTGGACGGCCTCGAAACGGCGGACGACCCGTCAGAAGTTCGTACGTCATAATGGCGAGGGCATATTGATCGGTAGCAGGCACAGGGTCGCCGCTCCACTGCTCAGGAGCCATATATGTGGGTGTGCCGCGCGACGAATGGCTCACGCTGGATGTCAGACTGCTGATTCTGGCAATGCCAAAGTCTGCCAGCAGCAGGTCGGGCAGGCTCGCAGAGGCTCTTTTACGGCGAATAAGAAAGTTGGAGGGCTTCACATCTTGATGAATGATCTGGTGATCGTGTGCGTGTTGAAGAGCTTCGGCTGCCTGAGATAGGAAATAGACGACTTCTTGAAGCGATAGTAAACCGGCGCGCTGCCGCAGCCAATCGGCAAGGGAGCCTTCTTGACGAAATGGCATCACCATATACATGAGCGTCGTTTTATAAAGTAATTCTTCTCCATAATCATAAAGGGGAAGAATGTGTGGGTGGTCAAGCATGGCAATCGCTCTCATCTCCCGTTGGAAGAGGCGTTCTCCATGTTTGAGCGCGTCTTCGTCAGGATAGGATGACGGCTCAGCTCGCATCACTTTGACTGCCACCTGGCGTCCAATACCCGCATCTTCGCCGATGTAGACATCGCCCATACCGCCGCTGCCGATGAGGCGCGAAAGACGGTATTTCCCCAGTTGTAATCCTTCCAGTGACATAGCTCACCTCACAGGTAGAAAGCAACAGGTTGAAATCAAGAGTAGGGAGTATTTCTCATCAGATATAGCAAGAGTATAACATAAGCAGGACTGTTTTGAAATAAGCGCCTGAATATTCCCCGAAAAAAAGCTTATGGTCGCCCTCCCCCAACCGTGCTATAATACTACAGGCACCGCTTTAAGGCTTAAGCCTACGATCTGTTCAAGGCTAACTATCAAGCAGCCCCCGATTTTTCTCCTGGAAACTCGGCGCGTACGCCGGTCTCCACAAGGGAAAAGATGAAGGGCACGGGGCCCTGAACGTCGTGTGTCGTTTTATTCAGGTGAGAATATGGATATAGTATTTGTTGATAATGTGAACGCAAACGCTCTCTCTAGTCTCTGGCCTATATACTTTGATCGTGCTCTGTTACTTGCAACCCTACATCGTGCCACCACGCGTGCCGCCCTGGCAGGCCACGCAGTGCTTGCCAGCTTTACGCAACCACTTAGACCCTGTGAACCATTAGCCGTCTTCAACGCGCTGCGCCAGCAAGGGCTGGGCGAGTGCTTCTTCTGGGAGAAGCCCGAGGAGCGACGTGCGTTCGTAGGGACGGGCGCTGCTACGACGATCGCAACGACCGGGACGAACTGTTTTACCCGCGCTGCTCAGTCGTGGCGCGGGCTGCAGGACAGCTCCGTAGTTGGTTTCGCCCCAGGCAAGCTCCCATCTCACGTGACAGGCCCGATCCTCTTTGGTGGTTTCGCCTTTGATCCTCTCCATCCTCGCACGCCGTTGTGGAAGGACTTTCCCGATGGATTGCTTGTTTTACCTTACCTGCTCTTCAGCGGCGGCGAGAAGAACGCGGCCATTACGGTAAATCTCATGGTCGATGTCCTTGATGATATCGAGCAGTGTGCCGATCAGATCGTTGCCGATATCACACGCCTGCATATCGCTGTAGAGCAACAACTGGCGCGGTCCCGGCAACTCTCGCAGCCCGTTCCGCTTGTGATACGGGACCTCCTGCCGGCGGAGACGTGGAAGAGGCTGGTTGCGAGCGCCGTGCAGCATATTAGACAGGGCGCGTTCGAGAAGGTGGTGCTGGCACGCGCTGTGCAGGCGACACGCGAGGAGGGAGCGTTCGCTATCGATGAGACACTGCAACGCCTGCGCCAGAGCTATCCCGCTGCTTACGTGTTTGCTATCCAGCGCGGTGAGCGCTACTTCGTAGGTGCGACGCCCGAACGCCTCGTCTTTGCCCAGGACGGCCAGATACGCACGATGGCCCTGGCCGGTTCGGCTCCCCGTGGCGCAACCGAGGAGGAGGATCAGCAGCTAGGCCGGGAACTGCTCCATAGCGAGAAGAACCGATACGAACACGTGATCGTCGTCGGGATGGTGCGCGACGCCCTGGCGGATCTGTGCTCAAATGTCCAGGTCTCCGAGCAGGCGCAGTTACTGAAGCTGTCGAATATCCAGCACCTGCAGACGCCCATCGTCGGCGAACTGCTTCCAGGACATAGCATCCTGGCGGCGCTCCAGTACCTGCATCCAACTCCGGCGGTCGGTGGCTTCCCACGCGAGGCCGCGTTGACCGAGATACGTGAGCGCGAGCAACTGGACCGCGGCTGGTACGCCGGCCCTATCGGTTGGATCGATAGGAGCGGATATGGCGAGTTCGCGGTGGCCCTGCGCTCTGCCCTGATCGACGGGAATACCGCGACCCTGTTTGCCGGCTGTGGCATTGTGGCCGATTCGCAGCCCGACAGTGAATATGCCGAGTCGTGTCTGAAATTAAAGGTGATGATACGTGGATCAGGTGGCCTGGATTAAGGGAAAGTTATGTCATCAAGCTCTATTCTAAATCTCACGAACCCTATGTATGTCTATACAACCGCTTTTATCGACGAATTGCAGCGTGCGGGCCTGCTGGACGTTGTTGTGTGTCCCGGCTCGCGTTCAACCCCGCTGGCAATGACGTTGGTCGCTCAGACACGTATACGTGTCTGGATGCACGTCGATGAGCGCTCAGCGGCTTTCTTTGCGCTGGGCATGGCGAAGCGTCTCGCCCGGCCTGTCGCGCTCGTCTGCACGTCTGGGACAGCGGCGGCTAACTTCCTGCCCGCGGTCGTCGAGGCGCATCTCACACATATCCCTCTGCTCATTTTGACGGCGGACCGTCCCCATGAGCTGCGCGAGAATGGAGCACCGCAGGCGATAGATCAGAATCGCCTCTATGGTACGCATGCGAAGTGGTTTGTCGATATGGCCCTGCCCGAGGCGAGCAACGAGGCGCTGTGCTACGTTCGCACGCTTGCCGACCGCGCCGTGGCCCTGACGCAGGCTGTTCCCGCTGGACCTGTTCACCTCAATATGCCCTTCCGCGAACCATTGGTTCCCGCGCCTGATCGGTCGCTTCCACTGCCCTCGCAGCGTGATCCCGTCGCCTGGGAGGGCCGCCCGGATAACGCTCCGTACGTGCGTGTGACTGAGGCGCGGAGCGGAGCGGAGCACGAGATCCTGGTCGAACGTTTGCGCGCTCTGATAAGTACACGCGAGCGTGGGCTGATCATTGTCGGCCCTGGTGATGATCCCGCTCTGCCGGATCTGCTCACTGACCTCTCGCAGCGGAGCGGCTACCCTATCCTGGCCGATCCACTCTCTCAGTTACGCTCCGGTCGGTCGGAGCGCGTGCTGTCCAGCTACGATGCCTTCCTGCGTATCGATGCCGTTGTGGAGCGCGTCGAGCCGCAACTGGTGCTGCGCTTCGGTGCCATGTCCACTTCGAAGCCGCTGCTGCTCTACCTGAAGCGCTACTCCAACTGTCCCCAGGTCGTTGTCGATGGGAACGCTGGCTGGGAGGAGCCGACGCAGCTTGCCAGCGAGATGATCCATGCCGATCCTGCGTCCCTCTGCCGGAACCTGCTCGCTTCTTTAGCAGACGTGCACAGACCGAACGAGGAATGGACCACTACGTGGTGTCGAACCGATGCTATCACACGCCGACAGCTTCAGACGACCATGCAGGATTTCGCGCCGCTGTTCGAGGGCCGCGTCTTTACCGAACTCGCTGCTATCCTTCCCGCTGGAGCGACGCTCTACGTCGGCAACAGCATGCCTGTGCGCGACGCGGATACCTTCTTCTGGCCGGACGATCGTAATATTCGTGTGCTGGGCAATCGCGGCGCCAATGGTATCGACGGCGTAGTCTCCAGCGCGTTGGGAGCCAGCTCTGCTGCGGAGGGACCGACTGTGCTGGTGATCGGCGATCTCTCTTTCTACCACGATCTCAATGGCCTGCTCGCCGCCCGCCTGCATGGACTCGATCTGACTATTGTGCTGATCAATAACGACGGCGGTGGCATTTTCTCGTTTCTACCCCAGGCGTCCTACCCTGAGCACTTTGAGCAGCTCTTCGGCACGCCGACGGGTCTGAACTTCGCTCCTGTGGTGCAGATGTATGGCGGGACATTCCAGCGCATCTTGCACTGGCACGATTTTCGTGTAGCCGTGAACAATAGCATGGCGACCGGCGGACTACACGTCATTGAGGTTCCGACTGAGCGTACCAGCAATGTGCAGATGCATCGCCAGCTCTGGCAGGCCGTCGGTGAGGCGCTCCTCAAGGAGCATAAGCGGTGAGAATGCTTTAGATATGTTGGATATGACAGAAGGTAGGTCGCTAACTGTGTACAAGCACATCAATGTCAATGCGGTGCGGATCGGCGTGCTACGGAGCGAGCCGCCAGAGTATGGACCTGATCCGCAAAACACGCTTGTACTGCTGCACGGTTTCACAGGGAGCGCGAGCAACTGGGAAGGACTGTTCACCGATCTCGCTATGCCAGGCTGGCGGATCATTGCCCTCGATATGCTCGGTCACGGCCAATCTTCTGCGCCGGACGATCCAGAACGTTACAGTATGGAGCACTGCCGATCCGATATTCTCGCCGCGCTGCAGGCGCTCGGCGTACGACCCGGCCAGGCTGTCCTGCTGGGCTACTCGATGGGCGGGCGTATCGCTCTGTACACCGCGTTTTCGCGTTTCTTCCGCGCTCTGATTCTAGAAAGTGCCTTGCCCGGCATTGCCGATCCGCGAGACCGCGAGCGGCGCCGGCTCAGCGATAATGCCCTTGCCGCCAGCATCGAACGGGAAGGTATCGCGTCTTTTGTGGAGCACTGGGAGAAGTTGCCCCTGTTTGCCAGTCAGAGCAATCTACCGGTCGAACAGCAAGAGACCCTGCGCCGCCAGCGTCTCCAGAATCGCGCAACGGGCCTCGCCAATAGCCTGCGCGGCGTCGGAACGGGTGCGCAGCCAGCCCTGCATGCGCAACTCCCCACGCTTGATCTTCCCGTGCTACTTATCGCAGGTGAGCTCGATGCAAAATTTTGTACCATCGTCCGTGAGATGGCGCGGGACCTGCCCCACGCGACTGTACATATCGTTCCAGGAGCGGGACACACCGTACATCTTGAACAACCGGCCACGTTCGCGCAACTGGTAACGCGGTTCTGTTCGCGGTTGCTATGATAACAATACAACCCCGTTGAACCCGCGATGTCGTATCATTCTATCAAAATAAAAATAAGGAGCAAACACATGTCAGTAGTTGAATGGCAGAAGGTGCGCGATTACACCGACATCATCTTTGAAAAGGCCGAGGGCATGGGCAAGATCACGATCAACCGGCCAGAGGTACGCAATGCATTCCGGCCCGAGACCCTTACCGAACTGATTGACGCATTTAACCGCTGCCGCGAGGACCAGGAGATCGGCGTGATTATTTTTACCGGTCAGGGCGACAAGGCGTTCTGTTCCGGCGGCGACCAGCGTGTCCGCGGCGAGGGCGGTTACGTCGGCGGCGATGGCGTTCCCCGCCTCAACGCGCTCGACCTGCAAAAGGTGATCAAGTATATCCCCAAGCCCGTTATCGCTATGGTTGCTGGCTATGCGATCGGTGGTGGTCACGTCCTGCACTTGTTGTGCGACCTGACCATCGCCGCCGACAACGCCCGCTTCGGTCAGACAGGCCCGCGTGTGGGCAGCTTCGACGCCGGTTGGGGCGCAACCTATATGGCGCGCGTCGTCGGACACAAGAAAGCGCGCGAGATCTGGTATCTTTGCCGCCAGTACAACGCCCAGGAGGCACTGGACATGGGACTCGTCAACACGGTTGTCCCCCTGGAGCAGCTTGAGGCGGAGACCGTCCAATGGGCGCGCGAGATCCTGGAGAAAAGCCCGATCGCTATCCGCTTCCTCAAAGCCGCCTTCAACGCCGATACCGATGGCCTGGCCGGCATTCAGGACCTGGCCGGCGATGCGACGATGCTCTACTATATGACCGAGGAGGGCAAAGAGGGTAAGAACGCCTACCTTGAGAAGCGCAAGCCCGACTTCTCCCGCTTCCCGCGTTTGCCTTAATGATCTATGCTTTGTGCATAGACGTACGGTGGTCAGGATAAGAGAATTTACACTCCATATTTTTTACCATAGGCAAAGAGTATGGAGTGGGTTCATATGAATGAATCCACCCAAATTGATACCCCCTGTTTATTATTTGGTATCTTATGTTATACTGTGGTTAATCTTTCTGACAGTGGAAGGATTTCAACAACCGTGGTAGAGAACAAAACAAACAGTGTCAGGAGAAGCACCGTCCCTATGTAGTGCCGCTATGCCTCAGCCGTCACATCTCATGAAGAGGAGGAGGATATGGCAGAATATTCTGCATCCGTTACCGTCAAAGCGCCTGCCTCGCAGGTCTACACGTTGTTCACTCACTTCAATGATTTCCCGAAGTTCATGCGCTTCGTGAAAGAAGTGACCTATTACGATGAGCAGAGAACGCACTGGGTCGTTCATGTGCTGAAGGACTACGAGTGGGATGCGGTTAATGAAGACTGGATTCCCAATCAGCAGATCGGCTGGCGCTCAACCTCTGGCTTGCACACGAGCGGGAGGGTCAAATTCCGCTCGATGGGACCTAACCGCACGATTGTTGATGTCTACATTTACTATCTCCCTCCCACCGGCTCGCTCGGCAAACTCGGCGATACTCTGGGGGCCGGAAGTCTTTTTGAGACGATCCTGAAGGAAGACCTGAATCATTTCGCTCACATGGTCGAGCAGGCTGCGCCGGGCGCGCTCGATCCGATGTCATCTCACTATCTGTTCCATCCCAGGAGTGCTATTGCTAACAAGGCCACAACGCAGCGTCAGAACATGGCTATGCAGCAGGACCCTAGGATGAGCGCTGAAGCGCTGGCCGAGCGCCAGGCCAGGATCGAACGCGAAAAAGCGGAACAACAAAAAGCGCAACAGGAACAGGAGGACGCCGAGCAACGGAGGCGCGAACTGGATCAGCAGACCCGGCGCGAACAACAGGTGTTGCTGGAACGTGAAGAGGTCAGGAGGCGCCAGGAACAGAAGGAGCGCGAGGAGGAGCTTGCCCACCTTGCCCTGGAGAAACGGGTGCTGCATCCCGTCTACGACACCATCGGTGGACGCGATGCCTCCAGGGATCGTACCGCCTTTGGAGATAGAGATGCGATTAGACCGCGCCATATCCACTATGAGCAGGACCCAATGACAGCCCGCTATCCCATCAAAAAGGGCAATCCTACCCAACCATTAGCCGATGACAGGCCACGGGAATCGCCCTGGCACAATTCCATTCGCGGGACTCCTATCCTGCCATTGCCGCCGTCTCCCGAGCCGGATCAATCTCACTCTCAACAGGAGTAAGAGAGGGCATTTCATACCTCAGAATCCTCCCAAAGATGAGCTAAGACGCGTTTGGGAGAACGGATGAGATCAGGACGTTGGGCCTGCCAAGCGGCCAAGGCGACAATGATGGAAGCGGTAGAGGTCAA
>DAOTTD010000148.1:0-29648 GCA_034438015.1 Ktedonobacteraceae bacterium
CAGCGTCGCCATCGTCGCGGCTTGCTTGAGTGGCTCCATGAACAGTTCCTTTCTGGCGTTCACCCAGAGACGTTGTTTGAGTTGTTTGCCGCCTGAAGCGGCTCAGCTAAAAAGTGCAAAGATAGAGCGTCAACCTTTAGCTCTACATACTTATATCTCAGAGGTCTTACTGTAACAAATTAACCTGTTGAAGAACCATATTATTGTTCCCGCTGTTTTTATGACGGATGTAACATGGAAAGAGGAGAGATACCTGATGTAGCATTATAGTTGTGTTAAAAAGCATAACTACTACATTCGTTAAATCAACATGATGAGCAGAGGTACCGTAAAATATACTCAAAGATAGAGGAGGAATATGCCAGTTCGCGATGTTCTGAAGTATGCTGGTCACGATAGTTATGCAGTACCAAGCCTAAAAATGAAGGGAATGGTGCATTGTGAGGGTTGGATCGAGCGGGATTATGCATATTTGCTTGAATTTGATCCGTTGGTTGTATCTTACGAAGAGCAGCCCTGCAAAATCTCGTACTTCTTCGAACAACAAAAACGGTACTATATTCCGGATTTTGCCGTTCACTGGCACCATCAACAACCTAGCCTTGTCGAATGTAAACCAGCATCTAAACTGAATGACCCGGAGAACCTCAGAAAATGGACGGCGGCACGGTTGTGGTGCAAGCAGAACGGCTATACATTCATGCTCGTGACCAATAAGGCACTGCAAGAATGCGGCATACTCCTGTCCAACATCAAACTCCTTGCAGGACATGCGCACCAACGCATTACCCCACAAGCTAGGGACTACCTACTCAAGACAGTGCAAAAGGAGAATAGAGCTCTCTCTATTGCGGAGTTGGTAGAATGCACTCCATTGCTCGATCCACGTGTCGTCAGATCCTGTGTCTGGCACCTTCTGTATACAAGAGAACTCTCGACAGATCTGACGAAGCCATTGAACACGATGACCACATCCATCTCGTTTCCGCAAAAATAAAGGGGGTACACGATGCCGCAACCATTTGCGTTTGAGTCTGGCGTGGAGTACATTTTGGATGGAATCGGATATTGCTTGCTCAGGGTGCTCTCAGAGGGCCAGGTTCTTGTAAAAAATCTTATGACGACGACGGAAACGGTTCATAAGACCAACGAACTCCTCAAAAGGTGGAATGAGGGCAGAATGGAGTTCGCCTTGCAAGGCCGCAACTTGAGAGGAGAAAATGGGCAAACCATCAAAACATCATACGAGTTTACAGATGTCGGTTTTCTGGACAAGAACCTCCGTCAAGAGGCGTGGGACAAATACCAGTTGATCCTTCCACTGCTTGATCTTCATCCTCGAGATCGAAGGGAGGAAACCATCAGGAAGTGCATTGAAGCGTACGTTGCAAAACAAATCCAGCTTATCATTTCTGGAGAAAGAACTACCCCGATCTTCCCTCAACGCTCTGGAAAGAGAAAGAAAAAGTGGACAGATTCCGTTGAAGAGGTAGATACCACCCTATCTTCAAAGGGAGAGATACAGGATAGCACTGAGAACGGTGTTCAGATTCTTGCTAATACGCTATTGCAACGTATCAGCGTACGCGAAGTTCAACGCTGGATCCAGGATTTCGAGGAAAGCCGCAGAGATATTCGCAGTTTGGTACCCGCGTACTACAGGAGAGGACGGAGACCGGTGCCGCTGCCTCCAAAAGTGGAAGAACTATTGGAGACAGCCGTGAAGCAAGTCTACGAGACTGAAGAGAGGGCTCCGGTGACGCACGTTATCGACAAACTGGAGTTTCTCATTCTCGAGGCAAACGAAAAGCGGCTCGATGATGAGCCAGAACTGGTGGTGCCCAACAAGAGGAAAGTGTACCGCCACATTGATGAGCTAGACCCCATGGAGATCGATGCCGCGCGAATGGGACGTCGCTATGCGCGGCGACAACACCAGCAATATAAGCGCGGGCCTAGACCGACACGACCCAACGCACGTTGGGAAGCAGACGACACAGTGGCCGATCTGATGGTGATCGATGATGTCGATGGTCTTCCTATAGGGCGGCCTACATTTACAGCAGTCCGCGATAAAACATCTGGCTGTGTTCCTGGCTTCAACGTGAGTTTTGAGCCGCCATCATCTCATAGTGTTATGGAGTGTCTCTTCTATGCTATCCCGGAGAAAGCCCATGTGAAAGAACTCTTTGGGCTCAGGAACGACTATATAGGCTACGGGGTACCAGAGGTATTAGCAATAGATAGAGGATCAGGGTATTTAAACAAAGACCTCGAACTAGCCTGTGCTCAGCTTGGCATTGAACTGGATCCAATGCCAGGAAAATCCCCATGGTTGAAAGGCTCAATCGAACGTTTTATCAAAACTTCAGGTACAGACGTTTTTCATGCCACACCAGGTACAACATTCTCAAATTTTCTCGTCCGTGGTGATTATGACCCGTCGAAACATGCTTGTGTCACCCTCGATGGTCTTTGGTATCTACTACACAAGTGGATCGTAGATGTATACACGCAAGAAGCGCATCGAGGAATAGGAGGAGTGCCAGCCAAGATCTGGGAACGTGGACTCAACCGCGACTTCGTGCCACGCCTCCCTGCAAGCCGTAACGACCTCGCAGTCCTGTTATCACGCGTTGAGAGCCGTGTGATTCAAAGTACCGGCATCGAGTTTGAGAATCTTTGGTACCAGGACTCCCGGTTATCCGCACTACGGGACTACCTCAAAGATGGTAACCGACACCTTCCTGTACAGTTTAAGTATAACGCTGGCGATCTCTCGAGAATCTGGGTGCTAGATCCAAGAAAAATGAAATATCTTGAGGTTCTTGCTGACGACCAATACTACACTCAGGAACTTTCTCTCTGGAAACACCGAGTCATTAAGCGCTATGCGAAAGAGGAGATGAAGAGAGACATCAATCGGGAAGCGCTGATCTTGGCCAAAGAGGAACTCCATCGAGCGATTTATGAGGAATTTCGTCAGGGAAAAAAGTTGGGAGGCCGAAAAAGAGGAGCTCGCTTTCTCGACATTCAGGTGTCCGAGGTGCTGCTAAGAGCCCAGCCATCTAAAGTTGTTGCTGAGGAAATGCCTGCAGTCTCGTTATTGATCGATCTCAGTACGCCCAATGCCACACGGCAAGATGCCACTCCCCTGGCTTCTCCAACCAGTGAAGCAGAAAGCACTACCCCTACTACCTCCGCCAGTAGTGTTGCCCAGATAGGAGTTCCTTTACCACCCATGATCGAGGGAGTGAAACTCCCAGTAGATGCAGAGTTAATGCTAGCGGGAACCCGATTAACTGAACCTGAAGATGCCAAAGGCGAGCCAGAAACATCTCCGGAGAAAAATGATACCAATCAGCAGAGCGAGAAGTCAAGAGTGAATACTGATCCAGATGAAGCGACTACATTCGGAATCAAAGCTCATTATGGTCGTCGTGGTCCTACATGAGGTCGAAAAGTAATAATGTATTGCCGTCGTCCGCTGATGGTTCACGGCATTATTCATAGTTGTAGACATTAGTTATACTAATTATGGAACAATAGATGCTCGTCAGAGGAGGCAATCGAGCATAAGAATATTCACCAAAACGTAAAAGAAAGACAAATCATACAAGCTAGCTTATTAGATGAAAAGGGAGCATTAATAAATATGAGCACCGCTCTTCTGGATCAGTGGGGTGACTCTTCTCCAGATCCTAGGCAATGGCGATTGATGAGCAAGACTCAGCGCTGTAATATGGTTGAGAATATCTTACTCGAACATCAGCGCTTCAACGAGCTTCTCGAACGGATCGACTACTGCTCGCGATTCGGAGGTGAAATCGAAACAAAAAACCCTCCATGTCTTGCAATTCTTGGACACACTGGTGCGGGAAAAACAACGCTTTTGGACACCTGGCTTGCAAAAGCACCACTTCGAGGAATGGAAACGCCAGAAGGAAGCATCATCCCCTATCTGTACGTCCTGGTGCCATCAAGTCCTAAGAAAAAAGGCGCAGTAGCAGCGTTTCTGCGAGCGCTTCACGATCCGAACCCCAGCCGAGGTACTGAATGGGATATGATCCTCCGTGTTCATCGATTAATGAAAAAATGCCAGGTACGAATGGTCTTTGTTGATGAGTTCCAACACTTGGTGGATAAAGACACACAAAAGGTCGTTCACGCCGTGGCAGATTTTCTAAAGGATATTATCAACCAGACACATGTTCCGATGATCCTCACAGGGAAACTGGGTGAAGCGGAACCGATTTTAGAGGCTAATTCACAACTCGACCGACGGGTCGGAACCCCTCTCATATTGCGGCCATTCGAATGGAATCGAAGTCGAGCGGAGACAATCAAAGAGTTCCGCACACTTATGCGCGATATAGATGCTGCGTTGCCGTTAGATCCTTCAAATTTGCAGGAAGAAGAAATGGCCTTTCGCTTCTTTTACGCCAGCGACGGTTACCTGGGATGGATTATGGAAATTGTACGAGAAGCAGCCTTTCGGGCGATAGATACAGGGTGTAATTCCTTGAACAGTGCGTTACTAGCGACAGCATATGAAAACCGTCTTGCCGGTACAGATATAGGTGAAGGGAAAGTAAATCCTTTTTCTACGCCAAATTTTACACAGGCTACTGTTGATCAACTCAAACCAACTCAGAAAAAAAAGCGACGTTCACATTCTACACAACCACCTAGCGACAAGAAAAATGGCCGGAAGAAATCGCAAGAAGAGAAGAAGAAGGATTGAAACAAGATGCAACAGAAACAGTCACCATCTTTCACATCCCTTCCCATACGTATCAACCCTCTTCCTTGGGAGGATTTTGCATCATTTATCTCTCGCGTGGCAAGACAGATGGGATATAAAAATCCTGCATGGATTCTTCATCCGGAAGAAGTATCCCACATTGTCCAACCCTTTACATTGTGCCATCTCCACGACCAAACAGATTACCGCTTCTTTGAGCAAATGCTACAATTGGATGAAGAGACTTTGTATCAACTCACTCTCCACCGTTTTGCATTACGTATGCAAGCTGCTGAATTGGATGATGGAATCGTAAAGGGAGAAATCAATCGTCCCCTCCTTAGGCGCCACATCTTCCAATCGTTTTTCCAATCATATACAGCAACTAGAGTATGTTCTCAGTGTCTCGCCGAAGAGTCCGCCTATGGTCTCCTCCAGTGGAGTATTCAACCTGTCGTATCTTGTCTGCGACACAAAATCTTTTTGACCAGTACATGTCCAATATGTCACCAAACCATTCCAGCGCTTCGCCCTTCACTTACATGTTGTCCACGATGTAATAAAGGTGATTACCGTAGAGCACCAGTAGTTCCTTTGCCCAAGGATATAATGTTCCATACAGGTCAAGCCCTGATACTTGATCGTTTGGGAATAGAAGTACCAATCCCAGAAGATGGTGCGATACTAGCATCTCCCTTACTCAAGTTGCTCCCCTGGCAGTACTTTCAACTCCTCGATGCCTTTCGCTGTACTCTTGGACCCGTATTTCCCGACGCTCCCTTTTTGCGCATCGAAACTGAGCAAAGAAGTCTTCTTCGTCAACATGTGCGTCCCCACAGCGAGTTCACACTTCTAGAGTGGTCTGTCTTTATTACAACATTCCACGAAATTTTCTCTTCATGGCCAGATCAATTTTTCACCTTTCTTAAAGTATTCCCTCAAAGTAGAGAGAGTAGAGGAAGAAAAAGGGATCTTACTAGCAATACAGGAGTACAGCGCGATTTTGGGGTGTTTTATGAAAAATGGCTATATAAACGATTGGCACATTCTGCTTTTGCTTTTCTCCATGAAGCATTTGAGGCATATTTGAATAGGCATTATACAGGAGGAGAAATTACTGGACGCCTACTTCCCTTTCGAGATACATTTAAACAGCAAGAACATGAACGTCCCTACCTGACAAAAGTGCAAACGCGAGCAGTTCTTGGCATCAGTGAACAGGTACTACAGTCCTTACTTGGTCAAGGAATACTTCGTACATTTAAAAAACCCATTAACCAAGCGGGGAAACGCACTATGTATTTGATTGAAAAAGAAAGTATTGAAGCACTACAAAAAGAATGGAACAATCTACTTTCGTTGGATGTGTTGACCAGATCAAGATTTGGAGTGACCAGAGCAATTGTTCTCTCCTTAGAACAGGAGGGACTGCTTCTTCCGAGTCAGGGACTGGGTATGAGCGATTATAGGAAACATCTGTATAGTCAAGAAGATGTCCAACAATTCGAGCACAATATTCTGTCCCATACGGTGAGCATCTCAGAATGCCCTATAAATGCATTGCCTCTTCCAAAGGTTTCCACTCAAATCGGGGTAGCACTCATCGAGATAATCAAAGAAGTACTTAATGGACGTCTTACACTCCTCGAATTGAGAAGTAATGAGCCGCTTTTCCAGCGGCTCATGGTTCCTCATGACCAGATATCTGACTTTCTAAGAGAGTATAAGCAACAACAGTATGAAGAGCGAGGGCTATTGACGATCGATCAGGCAGCCAGATGCATAGGAGTCGGTGAAAGAGTTCTCAGGCGATGGGTGCAATGTGGTCTCCTCAAAAGCGAAAAACTTGTTATTGGTGGAAGGCAACCTCCTCTATTGTTTCAGAGGGTGGATATGGAGACATTTCATCATACATATATTTTCATTAACGAGGTAGCAGATCAATTGCGGGTTGTCCCTTCCACAGTGAGGAAATACGTACAGAGAGGAATCCTCCACTCGGCCCTGGACAAAATGGCCGGCAAGGGTGGCGGTCGGCTTATCTTTCGCCGTGATGAGATCAAAGCCTATGTGGCCTCCAGGCCCTTACAATGCGACAACGTTCGTAGCTAATTGAAAGGAGGCGCTATGCAGAACAGACCACCATATTATCCTGATTCTCCTCTGCCTGCACGGGTCGTTCCCTTACGATGGGAAGATTTGCCCTCCCTCGTTATGCGTACCGCGGTTCAGATGCATTATCGCAATCCACTATGGGTGATTCGACCACAGGAGGTAGAAGAGCGTATTGGAACACATAACTTATGTCTCTTATGGATGGAGACTGACTATCAAATCCTCCAAAGGCTCTTAGCTCTAGATGAAGAAGCGTTATACCAATGTACTTACCATAGATTCGCCCCTCAGCTTCGATTATACAAGGAGCACCATGAAGGTAAGCAGTCCCGATTGGAGGCAATACATCGTCCCCTACTAGGTTACGGAAGCACAAGCGCATATTTCCAACCATATTCAGCCGCAAGAGCATGTCCATATTGCTTTGATAAAGCAATACCGTATGGGCGTCTTTACTGGAACTTCCGCCCTCTAGTGATATGTCCTCAGCATAACATTTTCCTCATTGAGCAATGCCCTGACTGTCGTAAATCTATTCCCCTAATGCGCTCTTCGGTCACTCGCTGCCCACACTGTAAAAATGGTGATTATCGTCGTGCTCAATGTATAGCGGCGAATGAAGGGTCTTTTTTTCACCTTGGGCAGAACCTCATCTGGCACCATCTTGAATCAATGAGTGTAGAGCAGAAAGATGATTTTGCACTTCTTGTAGGATCTCCGCTTCTAGAACTCCCTTCGTGGGAGTACTTCCGTCTCTTGGACGTTTTTCTCAACATTCTGCCTAGGCTATTCCCCGATGATCCTTTTCTGCAGGTGAATCCAGAGATTCAGAAACATCTTCGCCGGAGCGGAGAGATACATGGTCCTTTCACCTTCTTTGAATGGATAGCTCTGACTGCAACTTTTCACTATATCTTCGCGTCTTGGCCGAACCATTTCTTCGCTTTTCTAGATGATTTGGTACGAAGTAGGAGAAAAGAAGATCCCATAGGTTATGAGTCACGCGACTTTGGCAACCTTAGCCGCAAAATATATCATGACTTGTCGGAGCCTGTTTTTTCCTTTCTTCGTGAGGCTTATGAAAACTATTTAAAAACGAGCTATATTGGGAACAGTCGTATTCCTGCACAAGAGCGTTACAGTATAACTATCACGCGAACGGTGCAAGTATTGGGTATCTTCCAGGGTGAAGTTGATGCCTTCATCAATCAAGGATTGCTTCGTGTAGCCCAAGAGCCTATAAAAGTCCAGAATAGGACGATGAAGCGTCGTATCGAGAGGGCGGGTGTGGAAAGACTTTGCCAAGAATGGAAAACGTTGGCCACTTTTTATAAAGTCTCCTATTCACTATTTGATGCGAGAGGAGATACTATGCATATACTATACAAGAAAGGATGGTTGATCCCAGTAAGAGGCCCTGCCATAGATGGTTATCCTATTGAAATGTATCGTACGATAGACGTAAATACATTCATTACTGGGTTATTATCCCGAGCAGTTAACGCTCCCTACATTGCAGGCGAAAGTATATCTCTCAGCACTTTATCTACTAGTAATATAGCAACAATCGAGAGCATATTAGACGCGATTTTCGATGGAAAGCTTGTTCCAATCAACACAAACACCTCAGCACCGCTATTTCGGCAGTTAATGCTTTCATATACGCAGATATATCATTGGCAAGATACACAAAAAGCAAAGAGTGAAGGGCAGATATTTCTTACCCGAGAAGAAGTCGCTGATGTACTGGGCATACGCACCCATGTTGTAACCCATCTAGTGAAGAACGGTTTGCTCATTGAAGAAGAGGGAAAAGATTTATTGCATTCTTTATTCAGGTGGGATAGGATCGAGGCATTTCGTCAGATTTATGTATTCTCACGTGAAGCAGCGGCCCTACTCGATGTATTTCCCGCGATACTATATAAGTACATGAATGAAGGGAAAATCCACCCCGTTCTGGCTAGTAATGGTATAAATCATCGTATAACTTTGCTCTTCCGACGTGAAGACGTCCGTTCTCTTTTGTTGCCCTAACAATATAGCAGTGTCTCACACCATAGTCTATTTGTCATGGAGTTATTCATATCTGCCTGTATTAGTAAGTTTCAATAGAGATAGATGTATCACAGCGACACTAATTCTGGGATGTAGCGACACTAATTTTGTCACAAACGACACTAATTCTGGGATCCTACAGCCACACCATCTATCCTGCCCAGAATGACCATCAAGGAGGCGCTCGACGTCACCAAGATCTACAGCGTCAGTGGCATGTTGCCGCCCGAGGTGCCACTTATCTTGCAGCGTCCATTCCGTTCGCCGCATCACACAACGAGCCACGCGGGACTGGTTGGTGGCGGACGTTTGCCACGTCCCGGCGAGATCAGCCTCGGGCATCGCGGCGTCCTCTTCCTCGACGAACTGCCCGAATTTGGTCAGAATGTGCTTGAGGTGCTACGTCAACCGCTAGAAGACAAGGTGGTCACCATCTCGCGCGCACAGGGAACGATTACCTACCCGGCCAATTTTATGCTGGTCGCCGCCATGAATCCCTGCCCATGCGGCTTTTTTAATGATCCAGTCAGAGAATGCACCTGTTCCGCTACCGCTATTGCACGCTATCAGAAACGCATCAGCGGCCCACTGCTCGATCGCATCGACATCCACGTTGAGGTACCGCGCATCGACTACGAGAAACTGGCCGACAAGCGCCAGGTTGAAAACTCAGCCACCATTCGTGCGCGCGTGCAGGCGGCTCGTGACCGGCAACTGCAGCGCTTCACCGGCACAAACCTGACCTGCAATTCCGAGATGGGGCCAGCCGAGGTGCATGCCTTCTGCGAGGTCGACAATGCAGCTCAGAAGCTCCTCAAAAGCGCCATGCAGCAACTGCACCTCTCGGCGCGTGCCTTTCATCGCGTCCTGAAGCTCTCGCGCACCATCGCCGATCTTGCAGAGAGCGACACGATCGAGACGAATCACATCGCCGAAGCGATCCAATATCGACCTCGCATAGGCACGTAATATGCAAACCCGCTACACATAGTACGACTCATCGTATTCGACTTCGACCGACCAGAAGCCATGATGCTCCTCTTTCTTGTTAAAGAGTGCATCATCAAGCAGTGGAGAGGCGAATATCGCTCCTCTCATCATCGGGCGTTTCCAGGAGCGCGTGCCCCGTTTGAATATATGGCGTGTATGCAGAGCCACGCTCATCATGACGCCAAAGGCAACCAGTATGCAGGTGAATAGAGCTGTGATAAAGAATATGAACATCATGGCGTTGCTCTCCCTTTTCTTGAATCTCTTGTTTTCTTTTACAAAAAATTTATCTCTCTCATTTACTAGACGCATTACATCTGCTAAAATAAATTCCTTGCATACAGTTTTTTGCGGCGAGGGGTCCGGAAAGGGGACCCGAAGAGTCATATTGCGCTTAACTTATACTGAGGCACCCTCTATTCACAATAAACGTTCTTTTGCAGAGCTTTCTCGATCTTTTGCGAGGCAAAGCATGGAAATTTCTGTACACCTGGAACGTCATGTTGTACGATGTGAGCTGACCTTTCAATTTTTGCAGACTGCCAGGCGCTAGAAAGCGATAAGTAGTGATGATTCGACTCTCTGCATTCGCCGATGAGATCTCGGCCAACCTGGATGAGCAGATAGCAGTATTGCACAAAGAAAATATTCATTCTGCTTCACGAGAACGAGAAGGGCATCTACGGCGATACGATCGATCACTGTGTCGATCTGCTTCAGGCGATCGACGATCCTCACCTGCGAGCCGTCTTCGATCCGGCAAACTTCTTGCAATGTGCCCAGATTCCCTGCCCCGATGCGTACGACTTTCTCTATCCCTGGTTCGTATATATCCATGTCAAAGATGTACGCACAGATGGCATACTGACACCAGCAGGCGAAGGCGAGGGGCGCTGGCCCGATCTTTTGCGGCGACTCCACGCCGATGGCTACGATGGTTTCCTCGCGCTTGAGCCTCATCTGAGCGCGGCAGGACAGTTTCAGGGCTTCAGCGGACCCAGATCTGTTCCATAAGGCCTCACGCGCCTTGCAGACGCTCTTGCGCGCGATGAACTGGGACTATCGCTAGACGTTCTACCCTCCTTCGAGAGCGGGATGCATTGCTCGCCCACTTATCCTTTTTCGGATAGTGGAACGAGCGACTATTCTTATTCCTTATAACAAGCCAATTTATGGCAAAATGGTCACTGACCACGTAAAATAGTCGCACTCAGTAGTTATACTATTACCAATACTATCCTTTGAAAGGCGATCATACCAACGATGACAACGATGAACACAAAAATCGAGTCGATTCGATATAACATACAGTCCTCGTACTACGAGTTAAATCGACTGATAGCAGGACCTCTACTGCGACTTGATCCACAGAAGCTCTATCAGTCTCCAGCGCCTGGCGAGTGGACATTGATGGAGAATATCGCACATATTATCGAATTCATGCCCTACTGGGCCAATGAGATCGCTAAGCTCGTTGCTAACCCTGGTCAGAACTTTGGGCGCACCGCTCAGGACGAAGAGCGACTCCATGCTATCGAGGCACATGGCTCCTATACGCTCGCCCAGGCTGCCGCCGCACTCCCCGACAGCTACGCGCACCTGGACCAGGTGGTGAGTACATTACAAGATAGCGATCTGGAACTCACGGGCCTCCATAGCAATTTCGGTGAGAAGCGATTAGAATGGTTCATAGAGGAATTCGTCACTCAGCATCTGACGAACCATCTTCGGCAGATGAAGGAAGCACTGGCACAACTTAGTACCTGAAATAAGCGGGCGTCCCATTGCGCGTCCACACCGTCTACGCCCGCCTGCCAGGTTGAGTCCTGGTTATCCCTTCACTCTTATAGAAGGTGATAGCCGGATTCTTTTTGGCACAGGGTAAATGATGCAAATTATCATAAAATGTTGTATAGTGCTTCTTAGATAGATCTAGCATTCGATTGCTAAAATCTAGTCAGGAGGAAGTATGAACTTTGGATCTGTGGTGGTAAAAGCGCTCATCATTCTGCTGTTGCTATTTCTTTTATCCCTTGCCGGGGCAATCACTTTTCCGGTGCTTGCGGTCATCACAAGCGGCACCAGCGCAGGGATAAGCAGCATTCTGCTCTTCCTTTTAGCGATGATTTTGATCTCTTTAGTCGGTAACCTCCTCGCACGAGGAATTAAAGGCGTCAAGAAAAATGTAGAAGCGATTATCCTGGTTTTCGTTGGCTCCTTCTTCATGGGAGCGATTCTCGCGGTCTTCGCACTTCTGAATATACCTTATACCGTTCGTGTGAATCTCAACTGGTTAGGGACGAGCTGGTATAGTCCCATACTCGCCCTGCTTTTTATCGGCATCCCCCTTCTGATAGTATTCCTGGTCGGTGAATAAGCGACCCCGTCGATGTCGAATGAGTGAGGATGCGACGCTTTCTCGCAAAAGACTGAACCCTGGTCATTTTTCCAGGGTCTGAACTAGCCAAATTACTGATGTGTCATTTCATGCCATAGCTTATAGTATGCACAAGGCATTTACTCTTGCAGTATACAAAGGATCAATAAGCTATGGCACAGACGACCGATACCATACACCTGCTCCGTGCACTGTCAAACCAGATGGCGGACGCGGTTGAGCATGTTACCCCTTCATTAGTTATCGTCAATGGTCGGCAGCGGCAGCCCGCGAGCGGCCTTATCTACGGACCAGACCTTGTTCTGACGGCGGACCATGTTCTGGAGCGTGAAGAGGACCTGACGATTCAGACGCACGACAATCGCACGCTGCCAGCGCAATTTGTGGGCCGCGACCTGGGCACCGACCTGGCCCTGCTGCGTGTGGCGAACCTCGGCCTCGCACCCGCTCAAGCAAGCGAAGAGTCAGTACGCGTCGGACAACTGGTCCTGGCGGTTGGACGCACGCCGAGTGACGGACCGATGGCGAGCACAGGCGTGGTCAGCACGATTGGCGGGCCGCTACGCACCGGGCGTGGCACGATCCTCGAACGCTACATCCGCACCGACGCCACCCCGTATCCTGGCTTCTCAGGTGGTCCCCTCATCGACGCACTGGGAGGCGTCGTGGGCATCCTGACCACCGGACTGGTAAACGGCGTCGCCCTGGCGATCCCGATGGACATCGCAAAGAACATCGCCGAGACGCTGGCGAAACAGGGTTATATCAAGCGCGGCTACCTCGGCATCAGCAGCCAGCTCGTCGAGCTTCCAGTGGCCCAGCGCGCAGGACGCAGCCAGGAGAACGGCCTGCTCATTGTAAAGGTCGATGAGCAGAGTCCGGCCCAACAGGGTGGCGTGCTGGTTGGCGATATCGTAGTTTCACTCGATGGACACGTGATCAATGACTCCGAAGAGCTCCAGTTGCTCCTGGTCGGCGACCGGGTAGGCAGCGCCGTTCCAGTCGAAGTCATTCGCGGCAACACCCTACAGACGCTCTCAGTTACCATCGGACAGCGCAAATAGCACGGAAGGATAGACTGGAAGCGCTTCCTGGCTCCCCTGTCTATCCCTCCTATCACTGGTAGGTACACAATGACACAGGCAACACCATACATCACACAATCATCGTTTCCGCTGCCCGACGCATTTTCGGCGGCGCTCGTCAGCATCTTCGAGCGCGTCAAGCCGAGCGTCGTGCAGATTCACACAGAGGGGCGCGGCGGCGGCACCGGCATTATCTGGAACAGGGATGGGCGCATCCTCACGAATAACCATGTCGTAGCCAGAGACAATGCGCGTGTCCAGGTCCTGCTCTCTGATGGGCGCACGCTGGCAGCCAGGGTGCTACAGCGCAACCCACAGCTCGATCTGGCCTTGCTCAAGGTGGACGGCACCGGCCTGAAGCCCTTGCAGGCGGGCGACTCGACCCGGTTGCGTGTAGGCGAGTGGGTCTTCGCGCTGGGCCATCCATGGGGACAGCGCTGGGTGCTCACGGCAGGGATCATGAGCGCGATCAGCACAGTCAAACTCCCCGAGCACCTGTCGACGCAGTACATCAAGTCCGATGTGCGGCTCGCGCCCGGCAACTCGGGCGGTCCACTGCTCGACGCCGATGGCAACTTCGTTGGCATTAACGCCATGATCCTCGGCGGCGATCTCTCGGTCTCCATTCCCAGTGCGGTCGTCAACAAATGGCTGGCAAGTCTCCCGCAGAGCAAGAGCCGCATCTCGTTGGGCGTTGAGATCCAGGCGGTCGAGCTACCGGCGAAGATCGGCCAGGCGCTCACGCCAGCGCGTAGCACGGGTCTGCTGATCGTCGGCCTGCGCGCCCGGCAGGAGCAGTTCAAGGACCTCTTGATCGGCGATACACTGCTTGATGTAGCGGGCAAACCGGTCAGCGATGCGGCGACTCTGCGCAGCATTCTGGCCCAGGGCGAAGAGGGCGCCCCCGTCGCCATGAGGATTCTGCGTGGTGGAAACGTAGTAGAGCTAAACATCGCGACCCAGACAAGCGAGCTCGCCGCATAGGCTCGCCCGGAAGAGGACAACCATGCGCGTTTTTATTGTAGCGCCAACGCCCATGATGCAGGCAGGACTGCACGCCCTGCTTACCTCTAACGATATACAGATCGTCGGTACATCGGCGGTCCCCGATGCCTTTCACGAGGCAACAACGGATATCGACGCAATCGTGGTGGCAGATGAATTGCAGTTAGAGGCGGTCGGGCGTGCGCTCGCTCCTACGCGCACGGTTGCCCTGGTCGTACTTACGAACAACGAAGAACGTGTGCTGCCCTATCTACGGGGATTGGAGCTGTGCGGCTGGGGCATGGTGCCGTTGGATGCCCCGGCCACACAGCTACAGGCAGCGGTCATAGCAGCCGCGCAAGGACTGATCACCCTTCCCAGAGTACAGGCGCTGCAGCTCTACGACAGGCGCCCCGTCTCCGAGACGATCGCCATCGAAGAGCCGGACGAGACGCTGACCACGCGCGAACGCGAAGTCCTGGAGCTCGTCGGGCAGGGCCTCTCCAACAAGCTCATCGCGCGCCAGTTGCAGATCAGCGAACACACCGTGAAATTCCACGTCTCGTCGATCTCCAACAAGCTCGGCGCCGCCAGCCGCACCGACGCCGTGAGAAGAGGGCTGCGGCACGGACTGATTACCCTTTGACTACGGTTTGTAATCTTGCAACAAGCAAGTTTCTGGAATGAATTTATCCTACCTCATCGATTCAGCCTGCTTGCGTTCAGTAATATCCACACTGACGCCGATCATACGTGCAGGTTTGCCTGCATCATCATAAATGACCTGCCCTCGATTCACCGACCAGTATACAGCACCGTCAGTCCGCACAGCGCGAAATTCGCCTTTATAGTCGGCCCCCTCTGCCAGAGCACGCCTCATCTCTCGTTCGACCAGATCCTGATCTTCAGGATGAACCACGCGCAAAAAGTCTTTAAAATATCCGCAGAAAGTTCCGGGGGCAAAACCCATAGCAATCTCAAGATTGGCCGACCAGTAAATTCTGTCCGATGCAATCTCCCACTCCCAGGTCGCCATATGGGCAAGTTTCAGCGCCAGGTGTAACTTCAACTTACTGTCTCGCAGCGCCTCTTCCACCTTTTTGCGCTCGGTAATATCGCGAATGATAGAGAGCATAGCTGTTCGTGTATCATTGTGTGTGATAAAGCTGTAGCGCGTCTCGACAAAGCGTTCGGTGCCATCGGCTCTAAGAGTGGATGCTTCAAATGATGAATCAATCGCTGAACCTTGAAAAATATAGGTGTAGAGCTTGTGCGCCCATTCACGCTGCTCCAGAGGAAATATAATAGAATAGTCTTTCCCCAGCACCTCTTCTGGTGAGTATCCATAAAGGTGATAGTATGCCGGATTGGCTGCAAAGACCGTTCCATCCGATCTTGAGAGTACCATCGCATCTGATGCAACTTGCCAGATAGCCTGAAAGCGCTCCTCGCCCTCCGAGAATGCCTCCCCGGTAGAGTGATCTCTCTGCTTCATACAGTTAAGACTCCTTCTGCTCAACGTGCTTTTTTCTTTGATCCTTCAAAACAGACTATCCTTATCGATCACAGAATTTTAAATCGCACCAGGAAGCCAATCTCCCATAAAAAGGTTACTTAATTTTAACAGGAATTGCAAGGGGCAACAATAGTCTTCGTTACTCTCACTTCACTTCCTTCCATCAATTGGGCGTGAACGATTCTATATGACCTCCAGGCTATCTACATCCGGCAATGCCGCATACTGCACATGTGGTTCATTCTGGTACCAGAAGGCGACCGAGGCAATGTCGTCTTGCAGAGGCAGATAGCGACCGCCGCTGCGCCAGCCAAGCGCCTGAATGGTGACGCGCAGGTCCTGCTCGAAACGAATGGGGTCCATGATGTGCCAGCGATACATGCCGAAGCGCTGCTGGTTGCGGTAGAGTCCATCGGGTTTAATCACCTGTGGCAGACCCAGAAAAGGCGTGGAGTAGATGCCATATTCGCCTCTGGGGTGCTCGAAGTTCCAGGCGCCACCGAAATAATCCTCGGTCCCTGTGCCACAGATGGTGGGAAATTCCTGGTCGCCGTCCAGGTAGAATTTGATCTCGCCCTCGCCCCACCAGCCGGTGCTGTTCGCCTGCCAGGCAAGATAGGTCCCGACATAGTGTCCCCTACCTCGTACGCCGTCCAGCAATGTATGTACCTGCCTGTACCCCAGGGGATTGCTGCGACGCCATTGGGCGTGAAAATAGGCGACATCGGCGGGCACCTCCGTCAACGTATAATCGATCTGATAGTAGAGCACAGCCTCTTCCGATCCGATATTCTCGATCGTCAGCCGGGCGCGCTGGCGAAATGGCATCTCCCAGTAGGAGTTCATTCCACCGGCGGGGTTTACTACTATAGGAAGCGAATTGATGTTACAGCGCTCACACCAGCCGTTAACGAAGAAGTCGCCGAGAGGAGTCTCTACCGAGGGGTGCTCTTCTCCATCCCAATAGGCACGCAGCACGAGGCGGCGCCAGTGCGCCGGGTGCGTCGTCATCCAGAGATGCTGGATGGCGCCCGGCTCATCGATATCAGCCAGGGTCACGACCCTTGTGGGAGGAAGCATGATCGAGGGTGAGACTTTCCAACCCTGTCCCAGGTCGAGCGCAGCACGAGCTCCAGTCCCGCTCGTCGCCATCCCACCCTGGCCCTTCGTGCCAGCGGGATTCTCGGCGCTGATAGAGCGGGTGCGCGCGTTCGAGAGCCGCGCGAGATTGCCGAGGTGCATACCCAGTCCATTAAACGGTGTGTCCATACGCTGGTAAACTCCTCCTTCTTAAAAATGCTGCTATCCCTATCTATTCTACCATCCGAGCCGTATGCCTCTTAGCGAACACATGACAAAGCCGGTACATTCAAAGTTTAGAATGTACCGGCTTTGTCACGTCCTGCTAGATGATCAGGCTACACGACGCCTTCTGCCCGCCAACCCACCGGTGAGCAAATGCCAGAGCGCCACCAGGATGATCGCGCCCACCAGCGCCCGGAACAGGGGCACACCCCAGACATCGATATCAGGGACGCCACTGATCCGTATGACGTGCGTCATCAACCAGGCCCCGACAACACCTGCGACGATCGCCCCAACAATACCCAGGGGGAGCCGCCAGCCTACTATAAACTCTGCAATGACACCTACGACTGCAGCGATAATCAGAAACAGGATCATGTCCAGTCCGATCGTCCATACATTATGACCGATGGTAAGAGTAATGCCATCTGCAAGTACCATCATAAAGTCCTCCTTGTTCTATCCTTAACAGTCCATGACATTGCTTTGTACCCAGGATCGACTCTAATTGGTATACGGATTGACCCTACTATTTAGTTTCGCTTTCTCTGCTCCGATCAGTGGGCTGGCGTCTCAAGCGTGGATGTATTGCCGTATATCCGTTTCGCTGTCGGCACTGGTGCGGCCCAGCGAGCAGCGTTGGCGATGACGCGTTGCACGTCGGCGTGGTGGTACGTCGGCAGCGTCTCGTGGCCGGGGCGGAAGTAGAAAATCTTGCCGGCGCCACGCGTATAGCAGCAGCCGCTTCTGAAGACCTCGCCGCCGCTAAACCAGCTTACGAAGACCAGCGTCTCAGGCGCCGGGATATCGAAGTGCTCGCCATACATCTCCTCGTGCTCGATCTCTATATACTCCCCGATGCCTTCTACAATTGGATGACCAGGCGCAACGACCCAGAGACGCTCGTGATCTTCGCCCACGCGCCACTTCAGGCCGCAGCTCGTCCCCATCAGGCGCTTGAAAATCTTCGAGTAGTGACCCGAGTGCAACACGATCAGCCCCATGCCGTCCAGGATCCGGCTCTGCACGCGCTCCACAATTTCATCGCTCACCGCGCCGTGTGCCTGATGTCCCCACCAGACCAGGACATCCGTCGCGGCCAGCACGTCGTTGGAGAGGCCATGTTCTGGCTCGTCCAGCGTTGCCGTACGCACCTTGAGTCCCGCCTTCTCCAGCCCTATAGCAATGGTCCCATGAATGCCCGCCGGGTAGATCGCTGCAATCTGCTGATCGCTACGCTCGTGACGATATTCGTTCCAGACAGTGACGCGTACCTCTGATGCCACCGCTGTATCCTCCTCTCGCTATGACAGAAAAATAGCGCCGCGTAAGTTGCTCTAGAGAGCAAAACACGGCTGCTCCAAACTCAGTCTTTATGATATAACCTTGAACAGAGTAAACGTACCACGTCATCGCAACAGGTCGCAATGCCAAAACAGCACGTCAGAGCATATGCAGGCCGCAAAAGCCGAAAATCTCTTAGATACCTCGCCAGATCGCACCCGACTTCGCTCCGAACCATAGAAGAAGCGGATATAATGTTATATAAGTAAAGCTGACGGGGCGATTGTGAGGATCATCCTGCTCAGAGGATGCGAAAGAAAGAGGATTGTACCCTTGGCGACCACCAGGAAAACCAATATCGGCATTATCGGATGCGGCCAGATTAGCACTATCTACATGGAGGCGCCCGCGACCTTCGATAATCTGAACATCGTTGCATGTACAGATATCGACATGGAGAAGGCACGAGCGCAGGCTGAGCGCTTCTCCATTCCAAAGGTGTGTACAGTCGAAGAACTGCTGGTCGATCCAGAGATCGAGATCGTGCTCAACCTGACGATCCCCAAAGTACATGTCGAGGTCGGCCTGGCGGCACTTGAGGCAGGCAAATCGGTGTACAGCGAGAAACCACTGGGCGTCGATCGTGAGCAGGGCAAGGTGCTGCTGGACGCGGCGCACGCGAAGGGGCTGCGCGTAGGTTGCGCGCCCGATACGTTCCTGGGCGGCGGTATCCAGACATGCATCAAGCTTATCAACGATGGGGAGATCGGGAGGCCCATCGCGGCCACCGCATTTTTGATGAATCATGGACCAGAGCATTGGCATCTCGATCCCGATTTCTACTACCAGCCCGGCGGGGGTCCGCTCTTCGATATGGGCCCCTATTATCTCACAGCGTTGATCGCGCTGATCGGACCGGTGCGACGCGTTACCGGCTCGACCCAGACCGCCTTCCCAGAACGCACGATCACAAGCAGGCTCAAGCACGGCACAAAGATCACGGTCAACACACCGACGCACCTCGTGGGCGTGCTGGACTTCGCGAACGGTGCCGTGGGCACGATCATCACCAGCTTCGACATCTGGTCCCACCATCTACCACGCCTCGAAGTGTACGGCACCGAGGGATCGTTGAGCGTGCCGGACCCCAACACCTTCGGCGGACCCGTCTTTGTCCGGCGCGCCGGGGAGAGCGAGTGGCGTGAGGTGAGCTTTTCGCACGGCTACACCCAAAACTCGCGCGGCATCGGCCTGGCCGATATGGCAAAGGCCATACAGGCGCAGCGTCCACAGCGCGCCAGCGGCGAGATGGCCTATCACGTTCTGGACATCATGCAGTCAATTCACGAAGCTTCCACCCAGAGCCGCCACATCGAACTGAGCGGCACATGCGAGCGCCCGGCTCCACTGCTGCCGGGGATGCGCACGCTGGCGGAGAACTATTGAGCCCTGGCGGGAGCAACGTTTCTTGTATGTAAACGTATTCCAAAGGAGGAAATTATGCCACAGATCAAAGGACCGGCGTTATTTCTGGCACAGTTTGCCCAGGACACAGCTCCATACAACACGCTCGCAAACATTTCGCAATGGAGCAAAGAGGCTGGCTTCGTTGGCATTCAGATCCCCGCGACGGACAGTCGCCTCTTCGATCTGGACAAAGCGGCGGAGTCGAAACAGTACTGCGATGATCTGAAAGGCCAGACCGCTGGCCTGGAGATCACCGAGATCACAACGCACCTCATTGGCCAGCTGGTTGCGGTGCATCCCGCATTCGATGTGCTGTTCGACGCGTTCGCGCCTGCCGAGCTGTACAACAATCCCCCGGCGAGAACCGAGTGGGCGGTCAACCAGATGAAGAAGGCCATCAAAGCCTCGCGCAACCTGGGCCTCGACGTCCTCCCCACATTTTCGGGTGCGCTGCTCTGGCCAACGGTCTATCCCTGGCCGCAGCGTCCGCAAGGACTGGTCGAGATGGGCTTCAAAGAACTGGCACAGCGCTGGCAGCCGATTCTGAAGGTCGCGGACGAGTACGGTGTCGATCTCGCCTACGAGATTCATCCGTGCGAGGACCTGCACGACGGTGTCACCTTCGAGCGCTTCCTGGCCGCGACTGGCAATCATCCCAGAGCGCGCATCCTGTACGACCCCTCGCATTTCGTCCTCCAGCAACTGGACTACCTTGGCTACATCGACTATTACAAAGACTATATCAAGGCGTTCCACGTCAAGGACGCCGAGTATATCCCTTCGGCACGCTCAGGCGTCTACGGCGGCTACCAGGAATGGAAGGACCGACCGGGTCGTTTCCGCAGCGCGGGCGATGGACAGGTAAACTTCAAGCAAGTATTCGCAAAACTGACGCAGTACGGCTACTCTAGCTGGGCAGTACTCGAATGGGAGGACCCCATCAAAGACTCAACCCAGGGCGCACGCGAGGGGGCCGCGCTGATCAAGAGCATGCTCATCGACACGCCGACCAGGGCCTTCGACGATTTCGCGGGCGGAAAGGCCGACGAGGCGACCAACCGCCGCATTCTTGGCCTGTAATAACGAAACGCTGAAAAATCAATGGAGAGAGAAAAACGATGAACCGGGATGCATCAAAGAGGAAACTACGCGTAGGCATCGTCGGCGGTGGCCGGGGCTCTTTTATCGGAGCCGTGCACCGCATCGCCGCCGAACTGGACGACCAGGCCGAACTGGTCGCCGGCGCGATGGCGACCGACCCACAGCGCGCGCGGGAGTCAGCCGAGGCGTGGTATCTGAAGCGCTCCTACGACAGATTCGAGCAGATGGCCGAGGCCGAGTCGAAGCTGACGGACGGCATCGACCTGGTGACGGTCGCGACACCTAACCACGTTCACTTCAGCGCCGCGAAGACCTTCCTGGAACATGGCATCCACGTGGTCTGCGACAAGCCAATGACCTTTAACCTCGAACAGGCCCAGGAGCTGGTGCAAGTGGTCGAGAAGAGCAACCTCGTCTTTGCCCTGACCCACAACTACACCGCCTATCCCGTGGTGCGCCAGGCGCGCCACATGATACAACAGGGCGAACTCGGCGAGATACGCAAGGTGCTGGTAGAGTACGTCCAGGACTGGCTCATGAGGCCGGAAGAGAAGAGCGGCAACAAACAGGCATCGTGGCGTACCGATCCGACAAAATCGGGGGCGGCGGGCTGCGTGGGCGACATCGGCACACACGCCGAAAACTTGCTTGAGTTTATCACGGGTCTAAAGATCGCCTCCCTGAGCGCCGACTTGAGTACCTTCGTCGAAGGCCGGGCGCTCGACGACGACGCAAACATATTGCTGCGCCTGGAGAACGGCGGCAAGGGCGTTCTCTCCTGCTCACAAATCGCGGCGGGCGAAGAGAATGCGCTGAGCATCCGTGTCTACGGGAGCAAAGCGGGACTGGAATGGCACCAGATGGAGCCCAATACGCTTATCTTCAAACAGCCAGGGAAGCCGATGCAGCTTCTGCGCGCCGGTCAGCCCTATATGAGCGATGAGTCGAAGGCAGCCTCGCGCCTGCCACCGGGCCATCCCGAGGGCTTCTTCGAGGCGTTCGCCAACATCTACAAGATGGCGATCGCCGATATCCGCCGCGTCGAGTCGGGCGAGAAGCCCATCGGCGGCTATCCGACCGTGTACGATGGTCTGCGCGGCTTGCAGTTTATCGCGAAGGCGGTAGAGAGTTCGCAGAAGGGTGCTGCGTGGGTGGACCTGCTATAAGACGAACACAATAGCATAGGAAGTCAACAGTGCTAAAGTGCCCGCGTGACTGGTAAAATGTCAGCCACGCGGGCGCTTCATGGGGTGAATCGTCGTTTCTTCTCTTCGACATCGCCCCAAAACCCTGATGTCATTTGACTTTAAAGTCAGAACGCGATAGACTCTCCCCATGAGAACGTTTGAGTATCGACTTCGACCCACCAAAAAGCAAGAGCAGGCATTGATGAGCGTGCTGATTGCTTCACGCAAGATGTATAATGCCTGCCTGGAAGAGCTGATCGCGCACTACCAGGAGACGGGCACGTACCTGCATCTCTACGAGCAGGACAAGCGTCACGGCAAAGAGGCGCACCCTGATCTGCCCGCCGTCGTGGTCGATACGACCCTCAAACGTCTTCACCGCTCCTTTACCAACTTCTTTCGCGGTCGCAAGGAAGGGCGCAAAGTGGGCTTTCCTCGCTTCAAAAACGCGAACGCCTGGAATACGATCCAGTTTCGTGATGCGGCTAACTGCCTGGACAATGGACGCTTCAAAGCGCCTGGAATCTGCGGTGGACGTATTCGTGTGATCGTGCATCGCCCGTTGGAGGGAACCTTCAAGTTTGCCCGTCTCGTGCTGCGCCCCTCCGGCTGGTATGTCCAATGCATCTGTGAGACCGAGCCTGTGCCACTCCCGAAAAAGGACACGGCCATTGGGCTTGATATGGGTATCCGCTACCTGATTGCTGATAGCCGTGGGCAGGTCGTTGAGAATCCCAGGCACGCGAAAAAGAGCGCCAAGAAACTGGGGCGCGCACAACGCAAGCTGGCAAAGTGCCGATCGGGCAGCACCCGACGCAAGAAGGCGAAGAGACTGGTTGCTCGTATCCACGAGCGAATCGCCAACCAGCGCAAAGACACGTTGCACAAAGCCTCCCGTCGCTACGTCGATGGCTACCAAACGCTCGTCATAGAAAACTTGAAACCGGCCAACATGGTGCGCAACCATTGTCTGGCCTTTGCCATCTCCGATGCATCCTGGGGGATGTTCCGGCAATTCCTGGAAAGCAAGGCTGAAAGTGCTGGCCGACAAGTCATTGCCATAGCGCCTCATTACACCTCGCAGAAATGCTCACGGTGTAAAGAGTACGTCTACAAGTCCCTCAGTGTCCGAACGCATGTCTGCCCCCATTGTGGCTACATTGCCGACCGAGACGAGAATGCAGCCAGAAATATCCTACGGGCAGGTCTGCTCGTGCAGGCCCGGACGGGGCCTTCGTCGAGAGAGCGAGAGGGGCCAGCGCACGCTGGTGAGTCACCGCTCCCGTTGAAACGAGAAGCCCCTGGGCTTTAGCCCAAGGGGAGTGTCACTGAAAGGATAGGTACACATCGTGGACATTGACGAAATTCGAAAACTCATCTCTGATGGCAAAATCGAGTACATCAAGATAGGCGCCCCTGATATAGACGGTGTTTATCGTGGAAAGCGGGTGGCATCGCGCTTTTTTCTCAACTCCCTCGACGATGGCTTCGCGCAATGTGATGTGCTTTTTGGCTGGGATATCGCGGAGAACGTACTCCCCAACCTCGCATTTAGTAACTGGGCACGCGGCTTCGCCGATATCGTGATGAAGCCAGATCTCAGCACATTTGCGCTGGTCCCGTGGGAGGAAAATGTGGCCTCCTGCATCTGTGACCTCTGGACGGAACACGGGGAGCCGGTCACAATCTCTCCACGCTACCTCCTCAACACCCTGGTAGAGCGCGCCCGTTCGATGGGGTATGAGCCAATGGCCGCTTCTGAATTAGAGTTCCGCTTCTTCCGTGAGAGCCAGGCATCGCTGCGCGAAAAGGACTTCGGGCCAGATTTAACGCCGCTCAATCCCGGTATGAACTGCTACGTCATCAGCCAGTCGAGCGCAGATGATCAGGTCCTGGGGCGCATCGCACGTATGATGCGCGATCACGGTGTGGAGATCGAGGGATATAACCGCGAACATGGCCCTGGCATGTATGAGATGAACATCCACTATTCCAATGCCCTCGCAGCCGCCGACAGGACGCTGCTCTTCAAGACAGGGGTCAAGGAGATCTGTTACCAGATGGACTTGAGTGCCACGTTCATGGCGAAATGGAATGACCGGGAAGATGGGAGTAGTGGGCATGCCCATATGAGCCTGTGGGACCGCAATCGAGAGCACAATCTCTTCTGGGACGAGGAGGCTGAAGGGCGTATGTCAAAAACGATGCGCCATTTCCTCGCCGGCATCCTGGACAGGCTGCCCGAGTTCATGGTGCTCTACGCATCCTTCATCAACTCCTACAAGCGCTATATTGAGGGAACATGGGCGCCGCTCAATACCACGTGGGGTATGGATAATCGTACCTGCTCGGTGCGCATCATCAACAATGGATCGCGTGCGATTCGCGTTGAAAATCGCGTGCCAGGAGCTGACGCCAACTTCTACCTGGTCTTCTCAGCCATGATAGCGAGCGGCCTCTATGGCATTGAGCGTCAATTGGAACTGCCCGAGCGGCTGTCCGGTAACGCCTATGACCCCACGGTTATCGCCAGGGCGCTTGCAGAGGGAAAAATCCAACCCCTTACCCGTAACCTGACCGACGCTATTCACGCGTTCGAGCGCAGTGAGATAGCAAAGGAGTACCTGGGAGCAGACTTTGTTGAACATTTCGCTGCCACGCGAAAGTGGGAAGTGCAAGAGTATGAGAAGGCAGTGACGAACTGGGATCGTCGTCGCTACTTCGAACTGGTCTAACAAAGTGCCATCCCCGAAAAAAGATGGCACTTTGAAAATCCACGACGCAAGCACGTCAAGCTTTATCGCGCTCTGCTCAGATCCGCTTCAGAACGATTGAGCAGAGCGGTTGCCCACCGTGCAGCGCGATCAAACTCACCCTCTTCCGGAGTGTCTTCATCGTCAACAACGAAAAAACTCTCGGGCGGCGAGAGAAGCGTTGCCCCCAACCTTTCAAGGTGGCTGGCAATAGACCAGGCTGCAGAACCTGTTTCCCACACGGACATGCGAGGACGGGTATCGAAGGCTGCTGCCATCAGACCGTTGAGCGATTCCGGCGGAATGCTCTCAAGGTAGGCCCGCATACCGGGCGTGAGGTCGAGACCCTGGGTTGGACAGCCTACGACCAGCATATCGACAGTTTTCAGATTGAAGCCATTCGTTTCTTCCACTGCGGAGAGGTCCACAGGGCCTTGCATTCTCAAGGTCTCGGCTATAGTCTGAGCAATGAGCTTGATAGTACTGAATTTTGAGTCGTAGATAATCAGCACGTTCATGGTTCGAGATCCTTTCATTACGTCTTATCCACTTTATCCTTTGTACCCAATCACTACAATCTACCTGTCTCTTTCATACATACATACGGGCCTCTTCGTGCCCCTCACCTACGAAAGTCGTAAGATATCTCTGGTTCGTTCAGATTGGCTAGTATAAGCGTATTGCTTCATGTTCTCTCAGCGATCACAAGAGGAAGGTAGCGCTTCACAGGGCCATCACAACAAAGGATAGAGGCAAGCGGTGAAAAGAGAATAGGATCTCGTACTGGGGGTCAGCGCATCGGCGCACGACAGCTAACGTAGCTCTACCCCGAAGAGTAGGGATGGGCCTTGCGTCCATCCGGTTCCTCAAGGATCTCACTTCTGGGCGTGATCGTGCTCCCCGAGCCGGATGGACGCAAGGCCCATCCCTACTGATAATCGACCCCACTGACATCATCGTCGATGGGGTCGAACTATGCCGTGAGATATGCGCAAGGTGAGGCTAACTCAGGGTAGTTGCGCGTCGAATGAACTGAGCGCTTTCATATAGTTGGCGCGCTCGAAGGCCGCCGGTTCATTCACCGAACGCTGGCTCATACTCCCGCGCATCTGGGTGACCGACTGGTACTCGTACTCCTCCATCCAGAGCTGCATATCCTGCAGGATCTGGATGATACGATCGGTGCCGTTCTCCAGCAGCGCAGAGGTCGTCATTGCCACGTTCGCGCCAGCCATCATGGCCTTGAGCACATCGGAGGCCGTGTGAATGCCACTGGTCAGGGCGAAGTCTGTCTGAATGCGCCCATATAGGATGGCGATCCAGCGCAACGGCAGGCGCATCTCGTAGGAGGTGCTCAGTTGCAGATTGGGTACGACCTCCAGTGTTTCCAGGTCGAAGTCAGGCTGGTAGAAGCGGTTGAAGAGCACCAGTCCGTTTGCCCCGGCCTCCACGAAGCGTTTCGCGACATTGGGGAATGCGGTGAAGTAAGGACTCAACTTGAGCGCGATCGGTATCTTTATCGTCGCCCTGATATCCTTCACCAGCTTCACATACTCATCCTCCAGCTCCGCGCTCGTCAGGTCCAGATCAGTCGGCACGTAATAGATATTCAATTCCAGGGCGTCGGCCCCGGCCTGTTCGATCTTTTGGGCGTAGTCGATCCAGCCGCCCGAAGAGATGCCGTTCAGGCTCCCGATCACCGGTATCTGCACCGCCTGCTTTACATGGTGCAGGTGCTCCAGATACGGCTCGGGACCCAGGTTGTAGTAGTCCAGATCAGGAAAATAGCTCAGGGACTCCGCGAATGTATTTGTCCCGCGATTGAGATAGTGATCCAGCTCGAAGCTCTCGTGATTGATCTGCTCTTCGAAAAGAGAATACATCACGATAGCTGCGGCGCCTGCATCCTCCAGGCGTCGCACCAGGTGCAGCCTTTTCGATAGCGGCGAAGCCGAAGCGACCAGAGGATTTTTGAGCTGCAAGCCCAGGTAGGTTGTTGTCAGATCAAGCGTGGTCATACGTTTTTTCTCCCTTTGGGCAACTCACGATGAGTTGCCCTCCATCTGGTGACGCTTATTTGCGATGCTCGAACTCGTCGCCGTGTGCCAGTTGCTGGTAGTGATCCCAGCGCCGTTTGACGTCTTCCTTCGCCAACTGCATCAGTGTATCGGCGCGCGTCTCGCTACTTTGCAGCAGCATGCGGTAGCGCGTCTCATTGTAGGCGAACTCCTCCAGTGGTACGGTCGGCTCCTTGGAATCGATCGTGAGAGGATTCTTGCCATCGTCGGCCAGCGTGGGATTGTAGCGATACAATTGCCAGTAGCCGGTCTGTACAGCAAGCTTCTGCTGATCCAGTGCTCTGCGCATCTCGATGCCGTGCGCGATACAGTGGCTGTACGCGATGATCAGCGATGGCCCCTCGTACGCCTCAGCCTCTAAGAACGCTCTCAGCGTCTGCTGGTCGTTCGCTCCCATCGCCACGCGCGCCACGTAGACATTCCCGTACGCCATTGCCAGCAGGCCCAGGTCCTTCTTCGCCGTTGCCTTGCCACGCGCCGCGAACTTGGCGACTGCCGCCCGTGGCGTGGACTTGGATGCTTGACCGCCGGTGTTGGAATAGACCTCGGTGTCCAGGACCAGGATGTTCACGTTGCGACCAGATGCCAGGACGTGATCCAGGCCGCCGAAGCCGATGTCGTATGCCCAGCCGTCGCCGCCGATGATCCAGACGCTCTTCTTCACCAGTGTGTCCGCCAGGCTCAGCAGGTTCTGGACGCGCATCTGCACGGTATGGTCCAGGTCCCTTAGACCCTGGAGCTGTGCTTTCAGGCGAGCGACGCGCTCGCGTTGCGCCTTGATCCCTGCTTCTGTGGATTGATCGCCGTCCAGGATAGAGGAGGCCAGCTCCTCGTCTACCAGGTCCGTGCTCTGTGCCAGTAGCTCGCACGCGTATTCCAATTGCTTATCCAGCGTCACACGCATACCCAGGCCAAACTCCGCGTTGTCTTCGAAGAGAGAATTGGCCCACGCCGGACCACGCCCCTCGCCGTTCTTTGTCCAGGGTGTCGTTGGCAGATTGCCTCCATAGATGGACGAGCAGCCCGTTGCGTTGGCTACGACCATGCGATCGCCGAAGAGCTGCGTCGCCAGCTTGATATAGGGCGTCTCTCCACAACCCGAGCAGGCGCCCGAGAATTCGAAGAGCGGCTCCAATAACTGAGAGTTCTTGATCGCCCCCAGGTTGATCGCCGTATGGTCGATCTCGGGTAGTTCGAGGAAGAAGTTCCAGTTCTCGTTCTCCTGCGCCCGTATGGGTGGCTGTGCCTCCATATTGATCGCCTTACGTCCGACCTGCTTCTTGTTCTTCGCCGGGCAGCTCTCGACGCAGAGCGCGCAGCCGGTGCAGTCTTCAGGCGAGACCTGTAGCGTGTATTTCATGCCAGGAAACTCTCTGAAGTGCGCGTCCATCACTTTGAACGTCTCAGGTGCGCCTTCCAGCCTGGCCGGCTCGAATACCTTCATGCGAATCACGGAGTGCGGGCAGACCATGACGCATTTGCCGCACTGAATACAGATGTCGGGGTCCCATACCGGCATTTCCAGCGCGATGTTTCTCTTCTCCCATGCCGCCGTACCGGTCGGATACGTTCCATCGTCCGGGAGTTTGCTTACCGGCAGATCGTCGCCGTCGCCGGAGATCATCCGGCCCAGCACCTCGCGCACAAATTCCGGTGCCTGCTCCGGTACAGGAGGACGCCGCGTCAGCATCGGCAGCGCGACACCTCGGCCATGCCCGTTTGCGTGGCTGTTTCCAGACACACGTAGCGCCTGGCTGCTCGGGGAGCCTGCCGGGGCTCCGCTCAGTGCTGTAACGCTTACAGCTTCAGGGATCGTCACCTCGTGCAGATGATCCAGCGTCGCGTCCACCGCGCGGAAGTTCTGCTGCACTACCGCCTCGCCACGTTTGCCATAGGTCTTCTTGATACTCTTCTTGATCTGCTGGATCGCCTCTTCGCGTGGGAGGATGCCGCTGATGGCGAAGAAGCAGGTCTGCATCACCGTATTGATGCGCCCACCCATGCCGATATCATGGGCGACCTTGTGTGCGTCGATCAGGTACAGGTGCAGCTTCTTATCGATGATCTGGTGCTGTGCCTCGTATGGGATGTGCGCCCAGACCTCTTCCAGTGGGTAGATGCTATCCAGCAGGAAGACGCCGCCTGGTTTCGCGTATCTTAACACATCGAAGCGCTCTAAAAACGAGAACTGGTGACATGCCACGAAGTTTGCCTGGTCGTTACCGATCAGGTAGGGGGCGTGAATCGGTCGCGGACCGAAGCGCAGGTGAGAGATCGTCACCGAGCCGGACTTCTTCGAGTCATAGACGAAGTAGCCCTGGGCGTAGAGGTCAGTCTCGGTGCCGATGATCTTTATCGAGTTCTTGTTGGCGCCGACCGTGCCATCAGATCCCAATCCGTAAAACAGCGCACGCACCGTATTAGTCCGCTCGATGCAAAAAGTGGAATCGACGAGAAGGCTGGTGTGGGTGAGGTCGTCTGTGATTCCGACGGTAAAGTGGTTCTTCGGTCTGTCCAGAGCAAGGTTGTTGAAGACGGCCTTCGCCATGGCTGGTGTGAACTCTTTGGATGAAAGCCCGTAAC
>DAOTTD010000149.1:0-53762 GCA_034438015.1 Ktedonobacteraceae bacterium
GCTCCGGCCCTTTGGCATCGAGATCAAGTCGCTGGTGAATCTGGGCTATGTGCTCGTCCCGCTCAAGCGGAACATTGGCGGAATGCGAGCGGTTGCCGTGTAAGGACGGAAGACCGACAGAAAGGAAGGCACAAGGACATGACAGAGCGCCAGCATCCCCGAAGAGGGCAGGACACGGCCTACACTCTGACCAAAGCCGTGACCCATATTCGGCTCAGTGAGACCAATGCCTGCAAGCTTGCCGCCCTGGACGCCCTGGCTCCGGTGTACCAGGCGCTCTGTCAAGCATACGTCACCTACTTTTGCACGGAAGAGCCACCCGATAAATTTCATGCTCCTGTCTTTCCCACTTCACTTTCTGAACGCTGGCACCGGGTCGCGATCCAACAGGCGGCAGGTATCGCCCGTGCGTGGCGAACCAACCGAGAACAGGCGTATCAAAGCTATCTGGAAGAGCGAGAGAACTACCAGGAAGCACTGGCAACGCCAGATTCCAATCAGAAAGAGCCAGAGTGGAAGGAGTGGAACACCCCCACCTTACGGCAGACCTGCATCCAGGCCAACGCCAATGTTGCCGTTCTGGAACCATCCAACGACTCCACCTTTGACTACTGGCTGAGAATCAGCACGTTAGAGAAGCGCCAACCCATCAGGGTGCCGGTCAAGCTGGCAGATTACCATCGTGCAACACTGGCAGGCAAAAGCATCAATAGCAGTGTGACCTTGAGCAGGCGTACAGATGGCTGGTGGCTCACCCTCTCCTACGAAGAGCAGGTGGCCGCCCAGACCGAGCCAGATGCCCCGGTCGTCGGCCTGGATGTCGGCATTGCTAACTTTGTGACGAGCAGCGATGGCAAGCACTACGGCACCTTTCACGGCAAACTGCGCGAGCGACAAAAGCGTGAGCGGGAGAAACGCCGTCGCAAGGCAAAGCTGCGCGCGTGCCTCAAAAAGAAGGGCGTGGAGAAGCTGCCCTCGACCAGCAGCAAGAGTGGGCAACGACTCAGGCGCCACGTGCGTCAGGAGATCAACCGTGCGGTCAATGTCTGCCTGGATGAGCACCCTGATGCACACATTGCCTATGAACACCTGTCAGTGGCCTCCATGAAGTTCAAGGCGCGTGCGATGAATGCCTATTTGCGCGCGTCCAATCTGGCACGCATTCCCGAAAAGATTGCCTGGGAGACGGCGAAGCGGGGAGTGGTCGCCACGAAAGTCAAGAGCGCATACTCCTCTCAGGAATGTAGCGTGTGTCACTGTGTCGAGAGAAAGAATAGACCGGACCAGCAAACGTTTTGCTGTGTTGTCTGTGGCTTCTCAACACATGCCGATCACAATGCGGCGACCAATCTTGCCCATCGCAAAGAAGATACAGAATTACACGCCTGTCAGGACAGGCAAGCCATCAAAGCCTTGCTCATGAAGCGACATGAGCAGTGGCGCAAGCAACAGGGTTGGCCGTAGTCCAACCTGCCGCCTAGTTGGTGTGCTGATGCAGTGCATTCAACGGGCGTAGCTGAAAGCGAGGAGTGGAGATGAGTGTAACATTTGTCTCTGTTTTTAGCAACTATCATACACTTGCGTATAGCCTCTCCATGTGGCATAATTAGGTAGAAGACCTTCGGGGCAGGGTGAAATTCCCGACCGGCGGTATTGCGTGTATCCATAACGTACATGCTAAGCCCGCGAGTCGACTACCGGCGCTTCTGCGCTGGTAATGACAGGATTCGGCGTGATTCCGAAGCCGACGGTACAGTCCGGATGGGAGAAGGTTGGTATGCAGATCATAGCTATCTGTCTTCGCGCATTGCATCGCGCGTGACAGTGGAGTAATCGCCTACCCTTCAAGTAGAGCGAGTGCTCCAGGTGATCTTCGTTCATCTCCCTCACAAGCCTCCCAAGTCAGTTGAATTGGCGGTTGTCTATGTCTTCGTCTCGCCGCCAGTATAGCTATGACAAAAGGGATGTTCATGAGCGTAACAACTTCTACAAGAAAAGACGCGTCCACCTTCGGGCGCGGGTTTGCCTCCGTGCGAACCGATGTGCGACCTGACGCGAGGCCGGGCGAGATCGGTGGCATAGGCAAACGGATGACGTTGGATGGTGGGCGCACCTCCACGTCGAGAGCGGCGGGACGGCTGTTCAGCGCAACGCCATCGCTGCTGGTCGCTCTCCTCGTTTTGTTGGTCTGGTATATCGCCACGACCCCTGGACATGTCTCGGCGTTGTTTCTGCCCGCGCCCGCCGATGTGTTCTCCAGCTTGTTCGCGGGCTTGCAATCAGGAGTCTTCTTAAGCAATGCCCTGGTGACGATTGAGGAGAGCGTGCTAGGCTTCCTGCTGGCCCTGGCTATTGCACTGCCTTTAGGCTATGGATTGGCGAAATCGCGCCTGCTCGCGATCACGATCCATCCATATATGGCGGCGGGCCAGGCCATTCCTGCCATCGTCGTCGCACCCTTCTTTTCGCTCTGGCTGGGCTACGGGCTGCTGCCTAACCTGCTCATCTGTGCGCTGGTCGTGTTCTTCCCCATGGTGATCAACACCATTCTGGGTATGAAGACCATTGATCGCTCATTGACGGATGCCGCGCGCGTCGAGGGGGCTTCTGGCTGGTCGCTGCTGGCGCGTATCGAGTTCCCTCTGGCCTTACCGGCCCTGCTGGCGGGGGTGCGTACCGGCTTCACCCTCTCGATCGTGGGCGCGCTGGTGGGCGAGTTTGTTGGCGGCGATCAGGGATTGGGAGCGTTAGTATTGATGGCGAAGAACCAGTTCAATACACCATTTATGTTCGCTACAGTGCTTGTGCTGGCTTCGCTGGCCGCACTATACTACGGTATAACCTGGGCGCTGTCAAAAGTGGCTGAGGTGATCTACTAGTTTACGGGGCAAAGCCCGCTACATACGAATGGAGAACACAATCGATGTCCAGACGCCATCGTTCATCTATCCTGTTGTCTTTTTTGTCCCCGCTGGTCCTGCTGGCGTTGCTGGTAACCGCATGTGGCAGCGCGTCGTCGGGAAGCAACGGCTCATCGACGCCGGTCGCGTCGGTGAAGAGCGTGTCGATCGGCCTCGGCTATATACCCGATGTACAGTTTGCGCCATTTTACGTCGCGCAGAGCAAGGGCTACTATAGCAGCGCCGGACTTAACGTGACCTTTAATCACGGTATCGTACCCGATCTCTTTGGCTCCATGGTCTCGGGAAAGAATACGTTTGTCTTTGCCGGTGGCGACGAATTGATGGAGGCCCGCGATAAAAATGTCAAGGCCATCGACGTGGCGACGATCTTTCAGAAGTATCCCGTGAGCCTGATTGTGCCTGCCAACTCGTCGATCAAGACGCTGGCCGATCTGAAGGGGCACACTATCGGCGTGCCTGGGATGTATGGTTCGACCTATACCGGTCTGCTGGCTCTGCTTTACAAAGCAAAGCTGACGCTCTCAGATGTGCATGTAGAGTCGATCAATTTCACGCAGGTCGCGGCACTCGTGAGCCATAGGGTGGATGCTGTGATGGGCTACTCGAACAACGAGCCGTTGCAACTCGCTGCGCGCGGCTTCCCGGTACGCACCTTTAACGTCTCCGATTACCAGCCCCTGATCTCGAATGGTATCATCACTACCGAGGATACTTTTCATAGTCAGCCCCAGATGGTGCGTGCATTCGTCCAGGCGACGTTGAAGGGCCTGAAGGACGTCATCGCCGATCCCTCGGGCGCGCTCACCATCTGCAAGACCTACATTCCTACGCTGACAGATACGGCCCAGGCGCTGACCGTATTGAAGGCGACGATCCCGCTCTGGCAGGGGAGCAGTCAGGCTGGCTACAACGATAGTGCCGCGTGGCAGTCGATGGAGCAGTTCCTGGTCGCGCAAAAGATGATCAAACCCGTGGCGAACCTCGCGCAGGCCTATACCAATCAGGCAGTTTCTTGAGGTTAGAAGTGTAGGGGTGCGGTCGATAGATGAGATCGTTTCGGGCAAAAAAATGAAACGCACCCACGTTTCAGTGATGCTGTAACTTTTCAGGTCTCCTTGACCCCTCAGCGCCTGCGGCGCTTCGCCAGGGGTCTGGTGTGAGCCGCGCCGCGCGCGGAGCCACGAGGAGTCAGAACAAGGGTCCTGAAGAGTTACAGCAATGCTAAGAGCTGGCGTAAATGGCCAGGTTTTTGAACGTGACGCTGGTGCCACTATCGGCGACCAGCCCGAGATTGCCACTTGTGTACTGCGCGCTCTCTGTCGTCCCCTGCCACTTACCATTGAAGTAGAAATTATAAGTACTGCCCTGGACAACAACGTCCACGGTGAATGTCTCTGCCATCTTTCCCTGCACCTTCAGGCTTACAGGTGTGTTCACAGATCCGCTCCGCTGGTCATACAGATTACCTTCCCATGTCCCACCCGTATTGAGCAGGAACGCGTACGCGCCCGTCGGGCTGCCAGGCTGGTTGCGGAAAAAGACGCCGAAGTTGCCCTGTGTGCCTGCGCTCGTGCTCACCTGGACCTGCAAGACGTAGTTATCCGGCACGCTCTGGCCATTCGGGAGCTTATCCAGAAAGATACCCGCCGTCTTTCCTGCGCTCCCGTTCGTCAGTTGTGTCCCGCTGGTGGGGCATGTGACACTGACGCCTGACTGTTTGCTCCATTGTCCGCCCTGTGCATCACAGGTTGGTCCTGGCAGCGCTGTTCCGTAGAGCACGCTGCCCGCGCTCACCAGTGGTGTGGGTGGTGTAAAGGGCTGGGGTTTCGTCGTGGTCCCTTTTACCGTCGGCGACGTTTTCGCGATGCTCGTTGTATGAGTGGTGCCTTTCGGCGTCAGGTTGAGATAAGCGACGAAGCCACCCACGACCAGCACAAGCGTCAACAGGCTGCCGATGAGCATCATCCAGGCGGACTGATAGCCGCCGGGGCGAAATTTGACGGGCTTGCTTTGCGGCCTTTGTTGCGGCGAAGGGGTGGGTAGTCTGGGTGTGACATACTGTTGTCGAGATTTTTGGGCACCGCCGGTCTCTGCTGGCCCGATCGGCGTGGGAAGCGATGGCGTCGGACTCGCCAGTGGCGTTGGCGCTTCAGGAGAGACGAGGCGCGGAGCCTCTTCCGTCTCAGCCTCGTGCAGGGCGGGCGTTTCGGCGTGAGCGTGCGCCTGGATGTGGTACTCGGGCAGCACGACATCTGTGCCGGGCACAACATGCGATCGTCCCGCTGTCGATACTTGCGATATGTCGTTATCGCCTGCGTTGGTGCCGGGTCGCCCTGCCGTGTGGACCTGAGAGATATCCTCCTCGCTCTTTGAAGAGGAGACGCGTATGCCTTCGCCAGTTGGCTTGTTGGCAATATCTTCAGTAGCATGCACAACTCGTGCCCGCTGCTCTTCTGGAATGGTTATCGTCGAGAAATTCTCGATGGTGGGTTCGTTTGGGTGACGCGGCGTGACGGGTGCGCCGGATGCGGCGGAGCGAAACGCGCGGGCGAGTTCGCCCGCGCTCGCGTAGCGTTCTTCCGGGGACTTGGCGAGCGCCTTCATCACGACCGCTTCAACGCCGGGAGGGAGCGCTGGATTCAGTTGTAGCAACGATGGCGGGGCTTCGAGCGCCTGTTTGAGCGCTATCGTGACCGGTGACGTTCCGGTGAAGGGGACGCGCCCGCCAAGCATCTGGTATAGTACGATACCGAGCGCATAGATATCGGTATAAGGTCCTATAAGCTGACCCGTGCTCTGTTCTGGCGAGAGGTACTCGGGCGTGCCTATGATGATCCCTGTGCCGGTAAGCGTCGAGAAGCCGCCATTGCTATCAGGCTCCTCATATCCCCGTACCACCTTTGCCAGGCCAAAATCGGCAAGCAGAACTCTCCCATCCGCATGAAAAAGAATATTGCCCGGCTTAAGATCGCGGTGCACGATTCCCTGAGCATGGGCGCTGTCAGTAGCTGCTGCGGCCTGTTCGATGATAGGAATAGCCTCCGTGAGAGGAAGAATGCCGCGCTGGCTCAACCTTGTGCGCAGAGTGCCGCCGATGACATAGGGCATAACCAGGTATGCCAGTTCGCCCTGTTCACCATACTCGTAAATTGGCATGATATTGACGTGATCGAGAGCAGCGATGGCGTCGGCCTCGCGGCGAAAGCGTACTAAGAACTCTGCGCGTGCCCTTGGATCGGTATGCATGCCAGGCAAAAGTACCTTCACGGCGACCGTACGTCGTGGTCGTGATTGTCGCGCAAGATACACTACACCCATACCACCTTGACCCAGGAGACGCTGGAGTGTACATGTTCCGAGCGCCTGGCCCAATAATTCATTACTATTTATCGCCACGCTCGTTTATCCTCTCAAATATACAGAATTATGCCGTTATGTGCACAAGGAACCATATGGTATGGAAGGTAGCCCTCCGCTCTATAGTTACCTGCTTTGGGACAGAGTAATGCTGCCACTGTGTGACGGAGAAGTCGCACGGGCTTGAAGTCGATCCCTGTGTTGTTTCCTTCCTATTGTACTAGATGAACCGATAATGTCAAATATTGTACAGGTCATTAGGAAGGAGTGCATGAGCGAAGGTTGTGTACGAGGCAAAGACTATGAAGCCGTTGCGTACAGTCTGAAGTTGGAGGCGGTAATGGTACCACCCTGGTCAACAGCAACCCCTACCGTTCCGCTGCTATAGGTCGAATCATTGACCTCACCGAGCTGCTTCCCATCGGCGTAGAACGTGAATTGCTGCCCGCTAACAACCACATCGAGCGTCACCTCCGTATGAATATCGTTCACCGCGTCATTCCCACCGGTGAGTTGTTTCGCCTGCCCGCTGTTATTATCGTAAACATAGGCTCCCCAACTCCCGTCGTTATGGATCAAGAAAGAATAAGCCCCTTGCTGGTTGCTGCCCGCCTGGTTGCGGAAGTAGACGCCGAAGTCTGCCGATGATACCAGGCCCGACTGCAAACGCACCTGGATAACATAATTGTTAGGGAATGTAGGACCGGGAAAGGCGGTCAGGAAGGTGCCCCCCAGGCCAGTGGTCGTATTGCTGAGGCGTGTTCTACCCCCCAGGCAGGTGACCTGTAGTCCACCGGTTGGGGCCCAGGAGCCTCCATTGTGGTCGCAGCGGGGACCGGGGCTGCCAGTGGCGTAGAGCTGCGGACCCAGCGGAATGCCCGTGGTTGTCTGTGTTGCCGTGGGTGATGGTGCCGTCGTCGCGGTCGCCTGGATCGTTTGCGTCGGCGTTATCCCTGGCGTTGCCGTCGGTTGTGTGGTGGCTGTTATGCCCGCTGTCGTGCCACCCCCTGGCGTCGGCGTCGTCGCGTTGCCCCTGGTGAGCACTACGCCTGCCAGGACGCCGAAGGTGATCAGCACAAGTATCAGCAGGACACCCACGATCCACCATAGCGGTTGGCCTTTTGGCTTTTGTGCCGGATAGGACTGCGGTGCCGGGTATGTGCCATAGGAGCCTGGTTGAGGAGTTTGATTCCCGTACATGCCGCCGCCGTTCGTCCCCGACATAGTGTTGGGCAGTCGTTTTTGCTGAGAGGGCGGCGTATTAAATTGCTGGTTATATTGTGGCGCCTGTGCCGTTGGTGGTGCTGGCAAGATGACCGGTTGCCCTTCGGAATATACGGTGGGGACATCTTCTCCCGCGCGCTCGTAGTAGGTTGCGGCGGATGCGTCCTTGCTGGCGGCATTGCGCAGGGCCTGAGCCATCTCTCTGGCGGATTTGTAGCGATCGTTGGGATATTTAGCGGTAGCCTTCTGGATGACTGCATCTACCTCTGGCGAGAGTGCCGGGTTTTCCCGGCTCAGGAGAGGAAGCGGCTCCTGTATATGTTTGGCGACGACGACCAGCGGGGTGCTGCCGGTGAAGGGGAGTCGACCGCTGAGCATCTGAAAGAGGACCACGCCGAGCTCGTAGATATCGACGCGATAATCGATCGGCTCCCCGCGCGCCATCTCCGGAGCCATATATTCAGGCGTACCCAGAATAGTGCCCGTCCCCGTCAGGGCCGCCCCTGATGCACTCTCCTCGATGATGCGTGCGATACCAAAATCGGCCAGTACTAATCTCCCATCTCCGGCGAGGAGGAAGTTCGCGGGCTTCAAATCGCGGTGTACCACACCCTGCGCGTGGGCGTAGTCAAGTGCGGATGCGGCCTGATCGATGTAGACAATGGCTTCGTTCAAGGTGAGGGTGCTGCGCCTGGAGAGCACGTCGCGCAGACTTCCACCACTGAGGTAAGGCATCACCAGATAGGCGAGGTTCGCCTGTTCTCCATACTCGTAGATAGGCATAATATTGACCTGATCGAGGCGTGCAATCACATCGGCCTCCCGTCGGAAGCGGGCGAGGAACTCCTGGTAGACCTCGCTATTCATAGACATATTCGGCTGCAAGACCTTGACCGCCACATTGCGCGCCGGACGCGCCTGCCGCGCGAGATACACTGCCCCCATGCCTCCCTGGCCAATCAATTGTTCAAGCGTGCATGCGCCCAGCGTCTGTCCAGTCAGATTACCATAATTACTTGCCATTATCTTTTTCCCTTTTTGAGATTACCGTTATCATACTTCATTTGTGCCCTCTTTCCAACTCATTACACCATGCTTTCTATTTGTATCCACACGCTGGTACTATTGCTTATTTTTGTCCCTATATTGATAGTTGCATACTATAGAACGTATCGCGCTCCTTTGATAGCTCAGTTTTGGGCTCCTGATCGTCAGACTCTAATATGGGCATTGTGTAGCTCATTGTATGCGAAGATCGGCACCGAGGCAAGGCGCGCTCAGAGAGGAGTGGAAAAGCGCTCCTGCTGAATATAGACAAATTCTCCATAAGTTCCCTTTACTATCCGCAAAAATACTAGTTGACATCGCCAGCATATGCTGGTATCCTTAGTACCAACAGAGAAAAACAAATATACCTGTCTGACCCGCGATGACCGAACATAGTACGAGGTCGGTATCCGATAGCGATCCGGCGAATGGTGAAAGGCTGGAATGGTATTACCCCTCGGAACCCTTTCGTGAGCGGCTGGCCGAAGAAAGCCAGGATAGTCATGGATGATCTGTCTATTCTGAGCAAGTAGGAACAGGTGGGTGGCTACCACGCAGCACGATAGCCGGAAAGTGGTCTTTCCACCTTCGCTACACTGAAGTAGGGGAGTAAATTCTTCACGCGGCGCCTTTGAGAGCGATTGAAGATTGTGTTTGAAAGACAAACCGGGTGGTACCACGGAAGCGCCTATTTCAGCTTTCGTCCCTTGATTTACTTATTTAGAGGGATGAAGGCTTTTTTATTGTTGTTGATGACGAGTACTCAAATAAAAGGGATGTTTCGATGGTTACTGTCGCGATCGTCAATGTCACGAGCTACACTGGCCTGGAATTGTTGCGCCTACTGTCCCAGCACCCCCGCTTCGTCGTGACCTCAGTGACTGCACGCAGCGCGGCTGGCAAGCGGCTCACTGATGTTTTTCCGCACTTACGCGCCACCCTCCAGACTTCCGAGCAGCTAACGCCTGCGCTCAATCCGTCCTTACTGCTGAGCGAGGAGCCAGAGCGGACCGACCTGGCGTTTATCTGCCTGCCACATGCCGCCGCCGCCGAGACGGGGGCGCGCCTGCTTGAGCATGGTACGAAAGTGGTAGACCTCTCGGCAGATTTTCGCCTGCGCGATGTCGATATATATAAGCAGTGGTACAACCATACACATCCCGTTCCGGCTCTGCTGGCGACGGCTGTGTATGGTTTGTGCGAGTTGCATCGCGAGGACATTCGTGGCGCATCTCTCATCGCCAATCCTGGTTGCTACGCGACGGCCTCGATCCTGGCCCTGGCGCCAGCCTTTGCGGAAGGTATCATCGAGCCGGGCGCGATCATCGATGCCAAGTCGGGCGTGAGCGGCTCTGGACGCAGCCTCTCGCTCGCGACGCACTACGCCGAGGTCAACGAGGATATTAGCGCCTACAAGGTCACGGGGCACCAGCATCTCCCAGAGATCACGCAGGAGCTGATGGCGGTGGCGGGTTCCTCGAACGACAACCTGCGTCTGACATTTATGCCGCATCTGCTGCCCATGACGCGCGGCATTCTGGCGACCTGTTACGCTGACCTGCGTCCTGATCAGCGCGCATTGACGACGAACGAGGCTCGTGCTCTCTACGAGCGGTTTTACGCCGATGAACCATTCGTGCACGTAGTGGATCAGCCGCCGCACACGAAATGGAGCTACGGCAGCAATCATTGTTTCATTCATCCAGTCGTCGATGCACGTACGCAGCGCCTGGTTGTCATTTCCTGTTTAGATAATCTTGTAAAAGGCGCCGCCGGTCAGGCGGTGCAGAACGCGAACCTGCTTTATGGATTTCCTGAGACCGCCGGACTGACGGCGCTCGGTGTCAATCCGTAGTTTAAGTATAGACTCTTCAGTTCCTGTGATGAGTAGCTTTGAAGAGTGTGGAGGAGTAAACAAACCATGGCGATAACCTTTTCACGGACAGCGGAGGGCGATATTATCAGTGATCATATGCTTATTGCACAGGTGATGGGCGAGGCGCTGCCATATATCGAGTACCTCAAGGGGAAGACGCTGGTGATCAAACTGGGCGGGAGCACGCTCGAGCACCAGCGTGGCGTGTTGCAGGACATCATCTGGCTGCACACGCTGGGCGCGCACCCTGTGCTGGTACACGGGGGCGGCCCGTACATCAATGAGTGGCTGACTCGTCTGCAACTCCCGACCCGCTTTGAGAACGGACTGCGCGTTACCGATGCGCAGACGTTAGAGGTGGTGCGCATGGTGCTGCTCGGCCAGGTCAATCAGGGCCTCGTCCTGATGGCGTCGCAGATGGGCGGCAAGGCGGTTGGTCTGAGCGGGACCGACGGTGGCATGGTGCGCGCGCATATCGCCAACGAGCGCCTGGGGTTTGTGGGTGAGGTCGATAGCGTCGATCCCACACCGATCCAGGCACTCATCGACCAGGGCTATATCCCGATCGTTGCGCCGCTGGGCGAAGGACCTGCGGGCACGTGCCTGAACATCAATGCCGATCTGGTCGCCTCCCACGTCTCTGGTGCGCTCAATGCCGAGAAGCTGATCTTCCTGAGCAACGTGAAAGGTATCTGTCGCGCGGACGGCTCGCTGATCTCAGAGTTGAACGAAAGAGATGCCAGGATGCTGGTCGAAGAAGGGGTTATTAACGGTGGTATGATTCCAAAGGTCAATGCCTGCCTGGAAGCTCTTGCCGACGTGCCGCGCGTGCATATCATCGATGGTCGTACCGAACACGTTCTCCTGCAGGAACTGTTCACCGACCAGGGCGTGGGCACGATGATCACACGCTAGTTGCTGCTAAACATATGTGTGTGACATGCTGCGCCCCTGGATCAACCAGGGGCGCAACTTGTTAGATATGGTTATGAGTACGAGAAAAATTACGAGAGGACATCGCACATAGGTTATGAAGAAGCGTGTTGAGCGACTGCGTGGAATGCATGATCTCTTACCGGAGACGCAGCAACACCAGCGCTGGCTACTTGATCAATTGAGCGCGTTCCTGGCTCAGGCGGGTTACGCGCAGGTCGATGCCCCGATCCTGGAGCGCAGCGACCTCTTCCTTTCCAGTTTTGGACAGGAGCTATGGCAGAATCTCTACTCCTTTCATCTCCATCATCGCGATCTCTGCCTGCGCCCGGAGTATACTGCTTCAATCTGTCGCCTGTATCTCGATCACTATCAGCAGCAATCCCTGCCGCTGCGCTTCCAGTATGCCGGACCTGTCTTTCGCTACGAAGCGCCTGGACGCAGCCGCTATCGCCAGCATACCCAGCTCGGCATCGAACTATTTGGCGGCCAGGCGATCTCTGCGGATGCGGAGATCATGCAACTGGCCTGCGATACCTTGCGCGAATGCCATATTCCGCAGTATCGCCTGGAACTCGGTCACATCGGGGTCGCCAGCGGCTTTATCAATCGCCTACACCTCGATGATCACGCCGCCCACCTGCTACTGAGCCTGATGGAGCAGATCAGTCGTTCGGAGGATGGCGAGCGCGTGGCGCAGGAGCGCCTCGAAGCGCTATACCCCACCGAAACGCCTGTTGACGTCCGTGCCGCCACTTCGGAGGCGGAAGCGCGCTACATCACTTCCCTGCTTGGTGGCATCAGCATCGCCTTCGGTGATGATGAGGCGCGTCGCGAGATCGTCGAACGTTTGCTGTGGAAGATGGGGCGCGGCGAGCAGAGGCGTCAGATCTTGTTTGCCCTGGAATTCCTGCGCGCCCTTCATGCCGTCTCCGGTCCGCCCCCTGCCGTCTTCGACGCCTTGCAGGACCTGCTGGATCGCTATAATCTTGATTCTGCGCCTCTCAAGGAACTGCGACAACTGGTGGCGATTATCGAGCAATGTGGCGTGCCAGACGAGCAGATTGTGCTGAATCTCTCGTTGGGCCGGGGCGTGAGCTACTATACCGGGCTTGTCTTCGAGATCCATGCCCAGGATGAGGACGGTTTCGATAGCCAGCTCTGTGGTGGTGGCCGCTACGACCGGCTCGTGCGGGCTGTCGGGAGTGCGCGCGATGTCAATGCCTGTGGCTTTGCCTTTGGCGTTGAGCGACTCCTCTCGCTTGTGCCCAGAAGCGACCTGCCAGCCCTGGCGACCTCGCAGGCGCTGGTCATTCCGGTGAGCGATCGCGAGATCGCATACGCCTTGCAGGTGGCGCGCGAGGCCCGCGTCAGTGGGATGCGCGCGGAGGTTGATGTCAGTGGACATGGTTTAGGCGCTGGTCTGAAGAACGCCTCGAAGAGGCAGATGCGCCTGGCGTTGATCGTCGGTGAGGATGAGCAGCGCCAGGGCAAGGTGACGCTGCGCGATCTCGTCACAGGCGAAGAGCAGATCACGCATGTCGCTGCGATAGCGGAGCGCGGACAGGGGGAGGATCAATGCGTATGAGTGCAAACGAGAGGGTGCGCCTGGCACTGCCGAGTAAAGGTCAGTTGGAGGGTCCGACGCTGAACTTTCTTACCGAGTGCGGTATGAAGGTCAACCGTAACAATCCTCGTCAGTATCTTGCGCGGATAAAGAGTATGCCCGATGTCGAGGTTGTTTTTCAGCGCGTCTCCGATATTCCTGCGCTGGTGCAGAGTGGCGACGCGACGCTTGGTATAACAGGCTACGATATCCTTGCCGAGCATCGCGGCTACAGCGATGATCTGGAAGAGGAGAACGGACAGGACGAGGACCTGATAGTGCTGAACCGCAATCTCGGCTACAGTTTCTGCCAACTTGTGGTGGCCGTCCCCGAGACGTGGATCGATGTGAACAATTGTGCCGACCTCTGGCACCTGTCGAGCTATTATCAATCACGCAAGGGGCGCGGCCTGCGTATCGCCACCAAATATCCCGTGCTGACAGGCCAGTTCCTGGGCCGGCACAATATCACGCAATGCAAGATATTCTCGCCTCATGGCGCGCTGGAGGCGGCTCCGCTCACTGACACGGCAGACCTGATTGTGGACCTCACCGAGACCGGAACGACGTTGCGTGAGAACAATCTCAAACTGCTGGACGATGGCATCGTCCTGCGCTCCCAGGCGTCCCTGATCGGTAACACGCACATCCTGCACAGCGATGAGCGCGCGTTGAGGGTGGCCGAGACGATGCTGGAACTGATCGATGCCCAGATGCAGGCGCGCAATCGCTCCATTCTCACCGCTTACCTGCGCGGGGAGGATGGCGAAGCCATGCAGCGCACCGGTGCACGGCTCATCCAGCGCCTGAAGACGATCGTCTCGGATAGCGAGTTTCGTGTGGCAACCTCCGATCTGCTCAATAGCGCTGAGCCGGAGTGGTACACTATATCTGGTGTAGTGAGTGCGGGCGAGGCAGCACCCGAACTGCTGGCGATCATTGCGGCCTTGCGTAGTGCGGGCGCCCAGTATATCAACGTGACCCCACTCACCTATCGCTTTACAGAGGAATCGATCGGCGTCCGCGCCCTGCACGAGCGTTTGAAGAGGTTGTATTGAGTAACATTATCGTCTTTGACCTTGACGGCGTGATCACAAGCGAGGAGGCATACTGGGATACGGCTGGCCTGGTAGTGCACGAACTGCTCTATAGTCCGCGTTACTGGAACGTCGGCGCTGCATCTGTGTACGTTCCTGCGCAGTCAGCCGAAGAGAGCCGCCGCGTCAGTCGCCGGGTCCTGCCCACGGACATCATCGCGGACTTCAAGGCCCGCTCGGTCAACTCGAACTGGGATACCTGCTACTGCGGCTTCTGCCTTTACCTGATTGCCCTGCTGGCGCGCCTCCCGGATTGCTCCGCGCTCTTGCCCCTGCGCCCGGAGCAGGCGGACTGGAACGCGGCCTTTCGTCGCGCCCTTGCTACGCTGCCGGGCGAGCGCAACAGTATCGATCCGGAGTCTTTTCATATCTTCTCGCGTCCTCTCTTTCAGGGCGCGATCGGTCTGGAGCTGGTCGCTCGCTTCAACGACTATGCCAGCGAACTACTCGGTCAGCATATCGAGGGCGTCTTTGAGCGGAACAGTCCCTCGTGGCTTTTCTGCCAGGACCTCTTTCAGGAGTGGTATCTAGGCGACAAGCTCTACATGCAACGTTATAGTCATCCTCCCGCGCAGGAAGGCAAGCCCGGTTGTATCCACTTCGAGCAGCCGCTGCTGCCTGTGGTGAGCATGCGTCAGGCGCTGGAACAATTGCGCGCACAGGGCTATGTGCTGGGCGTCGCTACCGGGCGTCCGGGCATTGAGGGAATCGCGCCCCTCAAAACGTATGGCCTCTATCCCCATTTCGATGAACAGCGCATCGTCACGCATGCCGAAGTAGAGCGGGCCGAGGCTGAGCAGCGCGCTAAAGGGAACACGACAGCGCTGATAAAACCGCACCCCTACCAGTTCCTGCGCGCGGAGAATCCAGCGTACCAGCCGGGACAGCCTCCACTCCCGCGTGGCAGCTTCGTCATCGTTGGCGATACTCCCAGCGATATGATCGGCGGGCGCGCGGCGGGCGCGCTCACGATCGCCGTGCGTACTGGATCGCGCACGGCGGATGCGCGCGCCATGCTGGAGCAGAGCCGGCCCGACTTCATCGTCGATGACATGACGCAGGTGCCGGACCTGCTGGCGCGTATCGACGACCTCGCCACTATCCAGCACCTGCAGTTCACCGACCTTGCGCAGGCCGAGATGCTGCTCCAGCGCTGGTTCGCGCGCCATATGCACCTGCAGACAGAGAGCGTCACCCTGACGCCAAAGGCCGTCTCGCTCAACTCCTTCAACGGCATCTATAAGGTAAATGGCGAGGCATATTTCTTCAAGACGCACGTGGAGGAGGGGGGCGTCCTGGCTGAGTACTATCACGCCGAACTGCTCCACAACGCCGGTTACGCTATCGCCAGGCCGCTGCGCACGCTGCATGAGCAGGGGCAGCAGATGGTCGTCTATCCCGTGATACACGATCCCGTGATGTTCGATCTGATGCGTACCGTCGAGACGGGTGCGCCAACCTTTGCGACCGTCGAGATGCTCGCAACCGCCGAAAGGCTTGAGTGTGAGCGCCTGCTGGCTATCTATGAGAAGACGCTGGCGTTCAGCGGCGCCGAAGAGCACGCCCAGGCCCCCATTCACCAGCTCTTCTGGCATCGCCTGACCGGGGGCCGTCTTGATTCCTTTTATACCGGCAAGCAGGTGCCTCTACCAGAAAGTGAGCAGAGCATTCCCTTTGATGAGCTCTTGCGCTATCGCTGGTCGATCAATGGATCTCGTGTGACGGGTGAAAACGATACGTTGGGCAAGCTCATCGAGCGCGCAAAGATCGTGCTCAATCCGGCGCGCCCCGCCATGACCGTGATCGGACATGGCGACGCCCACTTCGGCAACGTCTTTCTAGAACAGCAGCGCTATTACCGCTATTTCGATCCAGCCTTCGCGGGCCGCCACTCGGTACTGCTTGATATTGTGAAGCCGCTCTTCCATAATGTCTTTGCGACGTGGATGTACTTTCCCGACGAGGTTGCGCGCGACCTGCATCTAACGGTCGCGCTGCGTGGCGAGCAGGTGTTTATTGAACATAACTATGAGTTGTCACCCGTGCGCCGGGCGATATTGCAAACGAAGCTAGAGCATCTGCTGCAACCGCTCAAGGCGCTGTTACGTGCGCGGGATGCTCTAGCTGCCGATTGGTACGAGGTGATAACGCTGGCATTGATGTGCTGTCCATTGTTGACTGTTAACCTGCTCAACGGTGAGCGTATCCCGCCGGCGGTATGCTGGCTGGGCCTGTCACAGGTTATAGAGAGAGGCTCACAGCATTTGGAGAATAAGAGATGATTGCGATTATCGACTACGGCGCGGGTAACATTCATAGCATCGAAAAGGGGCTGGAGCATGTTGGGGCGCAGGTGCAGGTCACGGACGATCCCGCCGTCGTGGCTGAGGCGCGGGCGGTGGTGCTGCCCGGCGTCGGCTCCGGCGGGTCCGCGATGGCGCGCATGGTCGAGCGCGGCCTCGATGATGCCATTCGTAGCGCGACGCAGCAGGGCAAGCCGTTCCTCGGCATCTGTCTGGGCATGCAGTTGCTGGCGGAATATCACGACGAGGGCGAGGTCGCTGGTCTGGGCCTCTTTCGTGGCGAGGTGCGGCGCATTCCGCATGGCCCGAAGATTCCGCACATGGGCTGGAACCAGGTGAGGCCGCTGCACGCTGACCTACCCATATTTGCTGGTATACCATCCGACGCCTATTTCTACTTTGCCCACTCGTATTATGTAGAGCCACACGACCAGCAAGGCGTCGCGGCACTGACCGAGTACGGATCGCCCTATTGCAGCGTGATTGCTACCGAACAGGTCTGGGGGACGCAGTTTCACCCTGAGAAGAGCGGCGCGGTGGGCCTGCAATTGCTGAAGAACTTTGTGGGATGGGTTAATAAATGATACTACTGCCTTCGATTGATATCAAAGATGGGCTCTGCGTGCGCCTCTATCAGGGGGACTACGCGCAGATGACGACCTACGACCCCGATCCTGTGCAGGTTGCGCGGCGCTGGCAGGATGCCGGTGCCTCCTGGCTGCACGTCGTTGACCTGGATGGTGCGAAAGAGGGTGTGCCCGTCAACGTCGCCCTGATAGAGCGTATACGCGGCGCGACGCATCTGCGCATTGAGGTCGGCGGCGGCCTGCGTGCCCTGGCGCATATCGAGCAGATCCTGGCCCTGGGCGTCGAACGCGTTGTGCTGGGCACCGTTGCGCTGACCAACCGGGCGCTGCTGCAGGACGCGCTGGCGCGCTGGCGTGAGCAGATCGTGGTGGGCATCGATGCACGCGATGGGCACGTCGCGATCGCCGGCTGGCGCGAAACGTCGAGCGTCGAGGCTGCATCGCTTGCCGGAGAGCTCACAGCCCTAGGCGTGCAGCGCTTCAGCTATACCGATATCGGGCGCGACGGCACGCTCACTGGCCCCAACCTGCGTGCCCTGGCGACCATGCAGCGAGCAACGCCTCGTCCACTGATAGCTTCGGGCGGCGTACGCTCCCTTGCCGATCTGCACGCCCTATCCGAACTGGGAGTCGAGGGTGCCATCATCGGCAAAGCGCTCTACACCGGAGATATCGATCTTGCCGTAGCCGTGCGCGAGATAGAGGAAGTGTAACCATGTTAACGAAACGTATCATTCCCTGCCTCGACGTTGCGCGTGGTCGCGTCGTCAAGGGCGTCAATTTCGTCAACCTGCGCGACGCGGGCGATCCCGTCGAACTGGCCGCATTCTACAATGACGAGGGTGCCGATGAGGTCGTCTTCCTCGATATCACCGCCTCGCACGAGAACCGCGCGACCATGCTGGATGTGGTGCTGCGGACCGCCGAGCGCGTCTTTATCCCCGTGACCGTCGGCGGGGGTATCCGCACAGTCGAAGATATCCGCGCGACGCTTGGTGCGGGTGCTGACAAGACATCGCTCAACACCGCCGCGGTCCAGAATCCGGACCTGCTGCGCGCGGGAGCCGAGCAGTTCGGCGCGCAGTGCATCGTCCTGGCAATCGATGCGCGCGCCAACGCAGCGCTGCCCGGCGGCTACGAAGTCTTTATCCACGGTGGGCGCACACCCACTGGCATCGATGCGTTAGAGTGGGCGCAGCGCGGCGTTGAGCTGGGTGCGGGCGAGATCCTGCTCACGAGCATGGATCGGGACGGCACGAAGCTTGGCTACGACCTCCTACTTACCGCGAAGATTGCGGGAGCGGTCACGGTTCCCGTCATCGCCTCCGGCGGCGTCGGTACCCTTGAGCATTTCTACACGGGCCTGACGACGGGCGGCGCCGATGCCGCGCTGGCCGCGTCTATCTTCCACTTCGGCGAATATCGCGTGCGCGATGTCAAGCACTACTTACAGGATAGGGGCGTCGTGATACGTCCCAGTTGAAAATGTAGTGCGCTCTCAGAAGCGGTGTGAAGAAAACAAGCGCGTCGTGGTTGCCGTTTGCCTGATCATTATTCAGCGTAGTCCAGTTCGACTGGATATTGCTAGCTTTTGCCGTGTGGACGGCGGCTCCCTGAACGATGTTCTGCAGGACGACTACATTGAAGGAGGCACCGGCTGGAATCGCCGCCTGATCCTCATTGAAGATGTGCCATGATGGATGTAAGTGTGAAGTCTCTGGAGAGCAAGCAGAAGTAGTGTGAAGTGACGACCCGGCATTCCCCCATTGCCAGGTCCCGGGTGAGGGATTACCTGTAAGCAGGTAGTTCTATGATTGATCCCTCATGTATAGTATGCAAGGTACAGGTTGCGAACAGGTAGTCATGCCGGTGTTGATCTGGTGTTTGAAGACGGTATTGTGTAGCAATCCAGGTTAATCAGCAAGAAGCCTGTGTGTGGCAGAGTAGCTATTTCAACTTGTGGTACTATATATCCGCCAGATAAAGTAGTATGCTATCTATGCGAAAAAATCAGAACAATGGAAGAACAGATTTCGATGGTAGCGAGTAAATTAAGGATGAGTATAATAAAAAGAGGGAGCTATTATAACGCCATGTTAAAATTTGATCGCCAGGGCCTGATCCCCGCCATCATCCAGGATGCGACCAGCGGAGATGTGCTGATGGTCGCCTTTATGAATGATGAGGCGCTGCAACGCACGCGCGAAACCGGCCAGACGCACTTTTTCAGCCGCTCGCGCAACAAGATCTGGCACAAGGGCGAGCAGTCGGGCAACGTCCAGGAGGTGCGTGACATCTTTATCAATTGTGAGGAGAGTAGCCTGCTCATCCGCGTCATCCAGCATGGGGATGCCGCCTGCCATGAAGGCTATCATAGCTGCTACTACCGTCGTTTGCAACCGGACGACAGCTATGAGACCGTCGCCGAGCGCATCTTTGATCCCGTCATCGTCTATCATACCGAGAAGGAAGCGCCCGTGAATAGTAAACAGGATCTTCCTATAGCTGGAGAATATATATCAGATGAGATGCGGCAAAAGCTGGAGGCTGAGCTGCGCCAGCTCTACGGGGTTTACCTGTACCTGCGCGATCACGACATGAGCGAGGAGTCGAATACGTCGCGCCTTCTGCAGGAGCGGAGCCAGAGCTATCTGGTATCGCGACTGGGCGATGAGTTGCAGGAGCTGGCCGAGGTACAGACTGGGGAGCATGTGCACTCTGGTCGTCAGCTCGACACAATGTTGGAGGGCAGCCAGGTGGGATACTGGTCGTTTCTGATCGCGGCGGGCTTCAACGTTCCCTACAACGATTTTGTCCCTCACGACTCGCTGCTGGAGGGTTATGAGGGCCAGTATAGCGAAGTAAAGGCGATCGAGCAGCGTCAGGAGTGCCTCAGCCTGGTATCGTCGAAGCAGCCTGCCGCGGTCGCACAGGGGCTGCGCCTCAGTTTCGCCCAGATCGGCTGGGCCTGCGCCGGGGCACACGTCAATCCGCTTGCGCCCGCCGAATACGACCTCGACCAGATGCGGCGCAAGGGACTGGTGAAATAACTTTTTTATTGGGGAGAAGGAGAAGGAGCGCGTGACTGCTATACAGGCCATAATTTTTGATCTTGGCGGAACATTGATCGACTGGCCCGATTGGGACGAAGATATCAACCGTCGCTGGGGACTCTCCCACGACTACCTTACATCGACATTGCCCACGAGGAGCTGGCCGGCGCGGGATGCATACGTGCAGGCTATGCGCGCCGCCGAGCGAGAGCACTGGCGGCTGGTCGCCGAGGCTCAGGCCAGCAGCACTCCGATCGGTCTCCTGCGCGATGGCTTCGAGCGCCTCGGTCTTGCTGCCAGCGAGGAGGAGCTACTGGTCGCCCTGGATGGCTACGCGCGCGCCATCAATGGCTGGGCCATTGTCTTCGCCGATACAGTTCAGACCCTGGAGGAGCTGCGCCGGCGCGGCTATCGACTCGGCCTGCTCTCGAATACCTGGTGGGCCGCCGAATGGCACAACGCGGAGCTTGCCATGCACGGCCTCACGCCGCTACTCGACGAGATCGTCTACACCTCCGACCTGTCCCATTCGAAGCCGCACCCCTCCACATTTTTGGAGGTAACACACCGCCTCGGCGTCGATCCCATCAGGTGCGTCATGGTCGGTGACCGGCTGATCGATGACATCTCTGGTTCGCTCGGCGTCGGCATGCGCGGCGTCTGGAAGAAGACCGATTATCCGTGGCCCCGACCGGAGCATATCACGCCGAGCGCTGTGATTACTGAACTCGCTGAACTATTGTCCTTGCTTCAGCAATGGGATCAGGACTGAGCGGCTTTTCTCAAGACAAAACGTTCCCAATGTGTCATGCCCATTATCACCGTTTGCTTGCTTTTATATCTCACATTTTCCCGCGTCTATATTATTGCAGGCGGTCATAAAGCATCGAGTCCCATAATCAGGGCGATTCAACAGTAGGGATGGGGCTTGCCCCCCCATCCGGTTGCGCGAGAACTCCGCTCTCTGGCCTGATAGCACTCCCTGAGCCGGACGGTTCTCTCGCCGACACATTTCAGAGGAGAGAATTTTGGGGTAGGGACCAGCTTCCAGCGCGTCCGGATTTATCATGTTCCTCTCCTATCGGGGTAGAGGAAAGGAGTTATAAATGCAGGAGGGACGCGCAGGCGACGAGAAAAACGTGCTCAACGGGTAGGAAATCGATAAATCGCGGACGCGCTGGAAGCTGGTCCCTACTCCGATAGGCGCTCAAAAAAGTGTCAGTGAGAGAAGGGCCGGATGGGGGCAATAGGCCCGTGCAGGTGAGTTTGAAGAATCGTATCTTTTATTATTTCTAGTTTCACTCCATTGAGGGCCTATGCAAGAAGATTTACCCTGGTCCCAGAGACTGCTCAAAGAACGACGTTTGCTGGGTTTATCGCAGGCAAAAGTGGCGGAGTTTTGCGAGAGCGACGTCAAGACCGTCGGTCGCTGGGAACATGGACTCGCATTCCCTGGCCCCCATCATCGTCGGCGGCTCGCCGAGCTTTTCAAGAAAAGCCTGGTGGAGCTCCGCCTCGTCGAAGACCTGGAACGCCCCTTTTTCCGCCAGGACTGGGGTGAGGCACCCGCCATAGAGCATGTGTATGGTCGCCGCCGCGAACTCTCTGAGGTAGAGGGCTGGCTCACCCAGGAGCGCTGCCGCCTGGTAGCCCTATTGGGACTGGGTGGCATCGGGAAGTCGACGTTTGCCGTTACCCTTGCGCAGGAACTCAAGGACACTTTCGATTTCGTCTTCTGGCGCTCGCTACAACACGCCTCAACCGTGGAAAGCATCCTTGCCCAGTTTTTACAGAATATCGCTGTGCAACGTCATATGGATGTGCCGGGAGATCTGGAAGGGCAGCTATCCCTGCTCTTGCCCGTCTTGCGTGAACACCGTTGCCTGCTTATCCTCGACAATTTCGAGACAGTTCTACAGGCTGGACAGCGCAGTGGCGCATATCATCCTGGCTATGAAGGTTATGGCCTGTTGTTGCAGCGAATCGGGGAGACACAGCATCAGAGTAGTCTCTTGCTCACCTGTCGCGAAAAACCAGGGGAGGTTGCGCGTATGGAGGGGAGCGCCTCACCCGTGCGCTCTTTTGTCTTGTCAGGTATCGAGTCAGCCGATGGGCGTCTGCTGTTACAGGACAAAATGTTGTCGGGCACGGATGACGCGTGGTCCCGCTTGATCCACATCTACGCAGGCAATCCTCTCATCTTGAAGCTGGTGGCTGCCCCTGTGCGCGAGGTGTTTGGCGGAGATATCGCTGCGTTCCTGAAAGAGGAGGAGACCGTGTTCGGAGGCGTCCAGGACCTGCTAGAGCAGCAATTTCATCGACTATCGACCCTGGAACAAGAAATTATGTACTGGTTAGCTATTGAACATGAGGAAGTATCGCTACTGGCTATTCGTGAAAATATCCTGCGGCCCATCCCAAAGGGCATTCTCTTCGACGCTGTGGACTCTTTGCGCAGGCGCTCACTTGTCGATATCGGTCCCGATGGGCGTTTCTCTCTCCATGCGCTTATTCTGGAGTACCTGACGGAGCGCCTGGTTGAGCGGGTATACCATGAGTTGGCGGAGGAGGCACCCAATCTGCTGATCAGCCACGCCTTAATGAAGGCGCAGAGCGCTGACTACATCAGGCGCGACCAGGGCCGCCGCATCCTGTACCCTGTGATCGATCGCCTGTTCGCCGATGTGGGCAGGGAAGAGTGCGAGCAGAAGTTGAGGCGCGTCTTCGCTAATCAGCAGGGCTCACGCTCCCAGGCGGCGAGCTATGTTGCGGGCAATATTATCAATCTATTGGTGCATATGAGTGTGGACCTGCGAGCGCTCGATGCGTCTCGCCTCACCGTCGCGCAGGCATATGTGCCCGAAGTCGCGTTGCGCGAGAGCAATTTCAGCACCGCCGATCTGGCAACGTCCGTGTTTCGCGATACCTTCTCCAGCCCTTTCAGCGTCGCGATCAGCCCCGATGGAGAGCGGTTCGCGGCAGGCACTGCGTCCAGCGAGGTGCGCGTCTGGGATAGCGAGAGCGCCACGCCGCTGTTTTCTTGTAAAGGGCATATCAACGATATTCGCTCCCTGGCATTCAGTCCCGATGGACGCCTGCTGATGAGCGCGAGTGAGGACCACACGCTCCGCATCTGGGATGCCGTAACGGGTGCCTGCCTGAACGTGCTATGTGGCCACACGGACTGGGTAAGGTCACTGGCCTGTAGCCCCGATGGATGCCTCCTGGTGAGCACAAGCGAGGATCGCACGGCGCGTGTCTGGGAGATAAGCACGGGTGCCTGCCTGCTCACGCTCCAGGACTTTTCCGCCAGCGTGCGGAGTGTGGCGTTCCATCCCGATGGGAGCATGTTTGCCCTGGGCGGCGATGATTGCGTCATCAGGATCTACGATGCCACCACCTATGAGTGTCGCGCTGTGTTCCAGGGTCACACGGCATCGGTGCGCGTGCTTGCCTTTAGCTCCGCCGAGGCCCTCCTTGCCAGCGGCAGCGAAGATGCCACCGTGCGCGTCTGGGAGTGCGAGACCGGGATGTGCCTCACAACGTTGCAGGGGCACGGCCGCCGCGTGCGCTCGCTGGCCTTTCACCCTGAGGGGAGGATACTTGCCAGCGGCAGCGATGATCAGACCATCCGCCTCTGGGATGCACAGACGGGCAATGCCCTCAAGATCTTCTATGGTCACAGCAATCGTGTCTGGTCGCTGGCCTTCTTCCCCAATGGGAAGTCGCTGCTCAGCGCGAGCGAAGACGATACGCTCCGCATCTGGGATATCCAGCGCGCAAAATGTCTCAGGACGCTGCACGGCTATACCGATCTGATTAAATCCGTCGACTTCAGCCCCGATGGCCGTATGCTGGTCAGTGGCAGTGAGGATCGCACCGTGAGCGTCTGGGATGTGCATACCGGGCATCGTCTCCTCTCATTGCAGGGCCACAGCAATCGGGTGAGGGCCGTAGCGTGGAGTCCTGACCAGAGAGTGCTTGCCAGTGCGAGCGAAGATGAGACGGTGCGCGTGTGGGATGCTCGCAGTGGTCGCAGCCTCCAGGTCCTGTGCGGGCATACGCACCTCGTACGTGCGCTGGCCTTTAGCCCCGACAGTCGCCTGCTTGCCAGTGCTGGCTATGATGGCTCGCTGCGTCTATGGAATGTAGCCGGCGGCCACTGTCTGCATCGCCTCGCAGCAGACCAGGGCATGCTCCTATCTGTTGCTTATAGCCGTGATAACAATTTGCTCGCCAGTAGTGGTGAGGATGGCACGATCCGTCTCTGGAATGCACAGACGGGCACCTGTCTGCGCGTACTCCGTGAGCACAGATCGCCTGTCTGGTCAATTAAATTTAGCTCGTGTGGCAACGTCCTTATAAGTAGTGGGGATGACCAGGTAGTGTGCGTGTGGGATGTTGAAACGGGACAATGCCTTCGAGTCCTGAAAGGGCACACGAGCTGGGTGCGTACCGTGGACTGTAGCCCCGATGGCAATCTGTTTGCCAGCGGCAGCCACGATCGCAGCATCCGCATCTGGGAGAGCGCGACGGGAAGATGTCTGCAGGTACTACACGGGCACACCGATTGCGTCTGGACAGTGGCCTTTAGTGAAGGGAGCGACCTCATCGCCAGCGGCAGTGACGATGGAACCATCAAGCTATGGGACGTACATACCGGTCTGTGCCTGAAGACGCTGAGAGGCGATCGACCGTATGAAGGTATGAATATTACCGGGGCGCGAGGATTGACCGACGCGCAGAGAGTCGCTCTCCTCACCCTGGGAGCGATCGAAGAGGAGCATTTGGCCGGGTAGATAACGCAGAAAATGGAATACAGGCGTACGATTGATATCGTATGTCCGGAGGTACGAAATGAGCCAGCTATCGGATTCTATGAGTGATAGAGCGTCTGATATTGTCTTTCAGATGCTGGATGAACCAGGTGATCTGAGGGCAACATTGCGGCATATCGTACGTTCAGCACGAACAATGTTTTCCGCGTCTATTTGCACTATTCATGCTTTTCATCCTATCACGGGGAGAAGTATTGCAGCGTTTACGATTACAGACAATCAGATGAAAGAGAATACGATCAATGGCGAGCGCGTGCAGAACGAAGAGCGCAGAAAGCGCGACGATATCGCGCTTCAGGTGCTTAAACAGGGAGAACTCTTTATCGAAGATCTGACGAAATTTCCCGCCTACAAGAGTGACTTTACCTCCAAACATCATATCCAGTCGTTCGCAGCCTTCGCATTATGCGCACGCCATCAACGCAAGCCATTAGGGCTTCTCTACATCAACTTCAAGGGGCGCAGAGCGTTTCGCGAGGAAGAGTGCGAGCGCCTGCGTACCTTTGTCGCTCAAGCCTCGTTTGTGCTCCAGGCGACCTTGCGCCTCAAGCATCACCAGACGATCGCGGACATCGGTCACGACATCAGTCTTGAATTGGACAATATCGATGTGCTTTTTGAGAAGCTGTGCACGCGCGTGGCAGATGTGCTTGAGGTCAGTCATCTCGCGCTCGCCATTTACGACTGGCCGCAAAAGATGCTCGATCTGCACGAATACAGTCATGAGCATTGTACGCATCAGAAGAGGCCATTGGAGGGCATCTATAAGCAGGTCATCGAGAGCGGGAAGCCCATCGTCCGCCTGGGCGACCAGCGGCTCGCTGCTGGACAGGTGGACGAAGGATCGTTGATGTGCCAGCCCTTAAAGTTTCGTGATCTTATTCTGGGCGTCTTATCCGTGCGGCATATCTTGCCCAATGCGTACAGCAAGGGAGATTTATCCGTCTTCCAGGCGTTGGCCAACTACATTGCGCTGGCAGTGCACGATATTCACCTGTATAGTGACTTGAAGCAGATGAATGAGACAGGCCGTCTCCTGGCGCAACAGCTCGACTCTGAACGGGTCCTGCAATTGACGGTCGAGCAGATTCTCGAAGCCGCGAAGGCCGACCTGGTCCTGCTCTACCCCTATGAAAGCGACGAGCAGCAATTTCGTGTATTACCGCGCATCGCCGGTCAACTGATCGATCAGACGGTCGTCTCAGCCATGTTTCCCAGGTGTTCGGACAATATTGCCGCGTTGCTCCTGGAGCGACAATCGCCTATCTTCGCCAAAAAAAGCGCTCAACTCTATCAGGAGCTCCTTATGCAGTCAGAAACGCGGCTAACGCCGCTAGCGCTACGCGCTCATCTGACTGAAAGGAAGGAGCTGAGCGGATATCCAGAAGATGTCTCAGAGCGCTTCGCCGGACGTGAGCAAATTCGTTCCATTGCTGCCCTGCCGCTGCGTGTGATGGACGAGGTCGTTGGTGCGCTCTTCATCAATTTTCGCCAGGCGCAACGCTTCGAGTCGCCGCAGAAAGTGTTGCTGGAAGGCATGGCGCACTTTGCCGCCATTGCGATCAAAAATGCGCAGGTTGTCGGGAAAATGAATCGTCGTCATGAGCGCGAGGGAGAGATTATACGCACCATCGAGCGCGAACTGAGCCATGTCCAGGATCTGCAAGGAACGCTGGGTGTGATCCTGCGCCTGGCCAATGAGCTGGTGCGAGCAGAGAACGCCTCGGTCCTGCTCTATGATCCACAGACGAAGATCTTACAATCTGAGATCTGTATCGGCGAAGCCTCTGAGCACCATGAAACGCTCAAGATCTCCTTGCAGAGACATTCGCATCCATCTGGTATCACACGTTGGGTATTGGAGCAGAAACAACCTGCCTGTGTGCGAGACGTGCACCATGAATATCCCTGGTGCGATCTTTTTCTGCCCAATTTCCCTGATACTATTTCAGAACTGGATGTGCCATTGATCGACAACGAAGAGGTGATCGGGGTCTTCAACTTCGAGAGCACGCGCGAAGGGGCCTTTCTCCTTGAGGATCAGAACTTTTTACAGACGCTCGCTGACCAGGTCATCAACGCGGTCAAAAACGCCCAGGTCCACGAGCGCGCGAAGCGCCTGACCGACGAGGGGCAGACGCTCAATGCGATCAGCAAGGAGATCGCCAATCAGCCGGATCCGCTGCACGTCTTTGAGCAGATCGTGCAGAAGGCGTTGCTTCTCACTGGTTCTGCCAATGGCGTTCTGATGCTGTATGATCCAGCAACCGAAACGCTCTTTGCCGTTGCGGAGAGTGGCCTTGCGCATGCGAAACGCTGGCGCGTGATGGGGCTGAATCAAGGGCTGGTCGGCTATGCAGCCCGTACGAAAGAAGTGGTGAATGTCGATTCAACACATCCGCTCTGGAGCGAGCACTATGTGGAGTTTGTGGCGGGCACGAACTCTGATCTGATCGTGCCGATCCTGGCCAATGGGAACGTGCTGCGCGGCGTCATCACGATGGAGAGTCCAATCCCGAAAAAGTATAGCGCGCGCGACGAGCATCTCTTAAAGAGCCTGGCAGACCTGGCAGTGCTCGCGTTGCAGAACAATGAGCTCTACGAGAAAGCCGAAAAAGATGCCGCCCGTTTTTCGCACCTCTACCGTGCTGGGAAAGAGTTGAGTAACATCAGCGAGTGGGAACACCTGGAACACGCCTATGATGCCATTGTAAGCTGCGCCAGGGAACACTGCAAGAGCCTGGTCGTGCTGCGCCTGCTCGACGAAGAGACGCAGGAACTGGTCGTCAAACGTGTCACGCAGGGTCGAGACCATGATGTTCTGCCACGCGTTGGCCTTACAGGTCACGTATCGGGGGTTGCACTCCGTGAGCGGAGAACGATACGTATCGACGATACGCGTGCTCCTTCTTCCGAGGTACCGGTGAGCCTGCCCGAACACTCGCCGCTTCGCTCTCTTGTCGTGACGCCTGTCCAGTTCAATTATCGCGATTATGGGACCCTCATTCTGGCCAGTGAAGCGGTAGGCGCTTTTCGTGACGCAGACACCTTTTTCTTCGAGGCTCTGGCCCAGCAACTGGCGAGCACCATCTATCGCATCGAAGCGGTACAGGAACGCCAGATGTTCGAGCAGCGCGCTCATGCCGCAGAAGTGATGAGTACTATTGGTCAATCAGCCTATGAGTTGACCCATCGCCTTGGCAATGGACTGGGACTGGTTGATTCGTATGCTGATACGATTCGGAACGAACTTTCGCTGCAAAATGCGACCAGCCCAATCATCTCAAGAAAGCTGGATAATATCGTGCAATCCGTCAGCACCGTGCTACAACTTAGCAATAATCTCAAGAATGATCTGATGAATCTGCAGAATCATGATGAGGTCGATGAACCGTTCGTTTCCGTTGCTCCGCAGTCACTGTTCGAAGAAGTACAAGAACAACTGCTACTCCCACCGTCCATAACACTTGTTGTCCAGGTCGATCATGAGGTCGCCTCTGTCTTCGTCATTCGTCGTTTAGTCCTGGATGTTTTATATAACCTCATCAGCAACGCAGTTGATGTTCTGTCCAAAGGAGGACAAATTATGTTGTGTGCTCGCAATGAAGGGCGCTCGGTTGCCCTGGAAGTAGCTGATACTGGCCCCGGCATCTCTGAGTCGCAGAAATCAAGGATCTTCGAACTGTTCTTCTCCTCGAAAGGAAGTTCTGGTTTTGGACTGTGGAGTGCACGCCGAAATGCGCTCCGTAACCGTGGTGTGTTGGAAGTGACAAGCGAACCAGGGTGCGGAGCCACTTTTACTTTATTGCTCCCCAGAGCGGAGAACAAGAATGAATACTGTAGTGATATCTCGCCGTAGTTGTGAGAAAAAGATGAAAGGAGAAACAATGAAGTTCTGTATTCAGACCTCCAGTCTCTTATTCAGATCGCCAACGATGCTACGCATCTACGCTACGCGTCAGGCGATCAGAGAGGAAGACGCTGCTATGCAGCTAGCTAACGCTCAGGAGGTCAGCAAGGAATGAGCCGTAAGCCGCGCGTGTTAATTGTTGATGACTTGCAAGAATGGCGGGAGCAGCTCGTTGAAGTTTTAGAAGGCGATGGCTTTATTGCTGACTCTGCCTCCTCTGCTGATCAAGCCTTGAAGCAACTGGAGGAGGAACTCTTCCACGTCCTTGTCCTCGACATTCGCATGAAAGATGCCGATCATACCAATGCTGATGGCATTCATATGCTTTCCAGGCTGAAGGACCACCACTGGAACAAAGCGGTGAAAGTGATCATGCTGTCCGCGTTTGGAACAAAGGAGCAGATGCGTTTCGCCTTTAAGGATCACGATGTCGCCGATTTTGTTGCCAAAGACCAGTTTAATAATTCCTCCTTTCTTGAAAATGTGCGGCAGGTGCTGAAAGAGGAAATGCAGATCAACCTCGCTCTTGAGCTTGAATGGGAGCAAGCGATTGGACCTGAACAGGTGATCCTGCATATGGAGAAGTACGGTGCTTCTGTGGGTAATGATGCTTCTTTGAGGCAGCGCATGGTTGCCGAACTGGATGATTTGCTCTGTCGTCTCTTCTATAACGCACAGGGAATTGTTGTCAGGCCGCTTATTCCTGGCCATAGTGGCAGCGGTGTGTTACGTGTGTTGCCATACTATTCCTCCGGTGGAAGCGGTCGCCCGTGGGTCGTGAAGTATGGGAGCTTACGGGCCATTATGCAAGAGTACCAGAACTTTGACACGTTCGTAGCCCCCTTTATCGACGGTAGGCGCAGCACAACGGTGCTCGGAATGCGCTGTACTCCTCATCTTGCCGGGATCATTTATTCGCAGCTCGGCCCTAGCAGCGAACATGTAGAGAGCCTGGGACATTTTTATCAGCGCATGGATGTGTCGAGTATTAAAGAGGTCATCGATTGCCTCTTTCTGCAAACATGTAGCCCCTGGTATGCCAGCCCTGGCCTGTTGCGTCCCTACAACTTGACGAATAGCTATCAGCGTTCTCTGGGATATACCCCGCATGAACTCGAACATGCCCTGACACAGTTAAAATCTGTTCGTGTAAAAGAGCGGCTCTTTTTTACACGTTTAGGAGGGAACACACGTGGCTTTTCAAACCCTCTACACTTCATGGGGCATGCGACGTTTATACGTCCTACGTATGAATGTTTCACGCACGGCGACTTTAATCCAGATAACATTCTTGTCGATGAGGCCAGACATACCTGGCTGATTGATTTCCAGAGTACCGGTTCAGGACACATCTTACGAGATATCGCGACCCTTGATGCCGTGATACGTTTTCAACTGCTTACTTCGGATGATGCTACATTGGACGAGCGACTCAAGATGGAAGAGGCGCTGTGCAGTATCAATCGCTTTAGCCAGCTAGAACAACTGGTGACGCGTTTTGAAACGGAGAACAGCAAACTTAGGAAAGCGTACGAACTCGTCATCTACCTGCGTACGATCGCGCGTCGCCAGGTTGAACGGAGCGCAAATGACCTTATAGATGAGTATTATATTGCGTTGGCGTATATCGCTCTAGGGACATTGCGTTATTCCGCATTGTCAGATGTTCAGCGTGAGCACGCCTTGCTCTCCGCGAGCCTTCTGGCAGACTACCTGGAACAGGCAGATGAAGACTGGCCATCCTCGTAGGGAGATTCCTACGAGGACGTTAGCAGAGTGAAGTGTTCACATCTTCCCGAGCACAACCTCGACGGTGTAGTGCTCTAACTTCTTCAAAGAGGTGGGCGAGATCGTCTCACGGTACATCTCGTCGAATGAAGGATAGTCGCGCTGGCTGATCGAGACGAGCAGGTTGTCGGCGAGCGTCTCCTCGCGAATCTCGTGCATGTAGCCGGTCAGCATATTCGCCAGCTCTACATCGGTGTAGAACGCCAGGCCGATGTGGTCCTCGATATTGAGTCCCGCCTTCTTGCGCATATCCTGCACGAAGTGCGTCAGGTCGCGTACCAGACCCTCTTCACGCAGTGCGGGCGTGATCGTGGTCTCCAGCACCGCGATGTAGCCGCGCTCCTCCGCCGTGACGTAGCCGGGGCGAGCAGTGGTGCTGACCTCGACCTCGTCGCGTGTCAGATCGACCTCCTGATCACCGATGAGGAACTTCAAGACGCCGGTCTCGTTGAGCTGCTTTGCTGCCTGTTGAGCGCCGTGGGCGTCGAGACTTTTGAAGAAAGCCAGGATCTTCTGCACGAGCGGACCGTGTTTGGGTCCCAGTACCTTGACCTGCGGCTTCAGCGTATAGGACAGCATGTCGCTGTCCTCCTCCAGCAACTCCAGGTCTTTGATATTCAGCTCCTCCAATACCTGCGCTTTGAGGCGCAGGATCGCCTCTTCCTCAACCTTGCTCGGCACGCGGACATAGAGCGTATTGAGCGGCTGGCGCACGCGGATCTGCGCCTTCTCGCGCGCCGAGCGGCCCAGACCGACGACACGCATGACCAGGTGCGTCTCGCTCGTCAACCGCTCATCGAGCAGCGCCTCGTTCATCTGCGGCCAGTCGACAAGATGGACGCTTTGTGGTGCCTGTTCCTTCACGCTGCGCACCAGATTCTGGTACAGCACCTCCGTCAAAAATGGCATGAAGGGCGCGAGCAGGGTGATCAGCGTCGTCAGGCACTCGTAGAGCGTCAGGTACGCGCCCAGCTTGTCGTCGTCGAGCTCCGACTTCCAGATGCGCTCGCGACTGCGCCGCAGGTACCAGTTGGAGAGATCGTCCAGGAAGTCCTGGATCGTCTGCGATGGTTTGACGGCATCGTAGTGCTCCAGGCCATCGGTGACATCAAGGATCATCTGCTGCAGTTCTGAGAGGATCCAGCGGTCCAACTCGCTGCGTCGCTCTGCGGGCAGAGAGTGCTGCGTCGGATCGAACGCGTCGATGTTGGCGTATGTCACGAAGAACCAGTAGACGTTCCAGATCTTGTCCAGCGTCCTGCGCGTCAGCATCCACTTCTCGCTCAGGCGTACAGGCATGCCTGCCTCGGCGGCCTTCTGCATATCCTCTTCCGAAGGGATGCGCGGAAAGTTCAGGTTCTGCTCCGGGATATGGTTGGTGTAGAGCCAGCGCATGGTGTCGGAGCCGACGCGCTCAGCGGCATCATCGAAAACGACCTGGTTGCCCTTCGATTTATGCATTGGCGTACCGTCCTCGCCCATCAGCAGGGCGTAGCCGAAGAGCGTCTTGAACGGAGCCGTGTTCTCCAGCACGGTGCTCATAACCAGCATCGAGTAGAACCAGTTTTTAAACTGCCCTGGAAACGACTCGGTCACGAAGTCTGCCGGGAACCACTGCCGCCAGTACGCGGGATTGGTGCGATAGTGCAGCGTCGAGAAGGGCACGATGCCAGCATCCAGCCAGGGATTGCCGACATCTTTGATGCGCGAAACCTCAGCCCCGCACTGCTTGCACACAATCTTAACGGCATCGACCCACGGACGGTGCGGCGTGTGTCCCTCGAACTCCTCCCAGCCCGCGGCGGCGCGCTCCTTCAGTTCTTCTTTGCTGCCGATGACCTCGAAGGTGCCGCACTGCGGACAGTCGAAGATTGGCAGTGCGAGGCCCCAGTAGCGCTTCTTGGAGATCATCCAATCGTCCATGTTGCGCAGCCAGTCCAGTTCGCGCTCCAGGCCGAACGATGGTATCCAGGTGATCTGCTTCACGATCTCCATGATCTCGTAGCGTAGTTGATCCATCGAGATGAACCACTCGTCCACCAGGCGGAAGATCAGCTCGGTTTTACAGCGCCAGCAGGTCGGATAGCGGTGCTTGTAGTTCTGCGGACGATAGAGCAGGCCCTTCTGCGCCAGGTTCTCCGCAACCTGTTGTCCGACCTCGGCGGCGTTCTGTCCCGTCAGCCAGTCGTAGCCAGGCAGGTAGACGCCGAACTCGTCAACGGGCGCTATCACGTCCAGACCGAACTCCTTCGAGAGTCCGAAATCCTCGCGTCCACAGCCGGGAGCGATATGCACGATGCCGGTACCCTCTGTAGCCGTAACGTCCTTCCACGGCACCACGGTATGTTTCACGCCCTGTTCGGCGGGCAGCTCGTCGAAGGGACCGCGATAATGCCAGCCAACCATCTCGATGCCCTTGAGCGTCTGGGTCACGCGGTAATCGCCCTTGTCGCGCCCCTTGAGCGCCTTCAGGACTGGTAACAGCGCCTCGGCGAGGTAGTAAAACTCGCCGTCCTGCTCGACGCGCACATAGGCCATCTCTGGATGCACCGCCGCTGCGACGTTGGCGGCCAGCGTCCAGGGCGTCGTGGTCCAGACCAGCAGATACTCGCCGGGACGATCCACCAGCGGGAAGCGGACGTACAGGCTCAGGTGCGTTGTCTCTTTGTAGCCCTCGGACTCGATCTCCATATTCGAGATGCCGGTGGCGCAGCGTGGGCACCAGGGCATCACATCGCGCCCCTTGTAGATGAGGCCGCGCTCATTACACTTCTTCAGAAACGACCAGATAGTATAGTTGTTCTCATCTGAGAGCGTATAGTAGTCGTTGCCCCAGTCCATCCAGTAGCCCAGGCGGATCGACTGCTCCGTCTGAACGCGGGCATAGGTGAAGACGCGCTCTTTGCAGCGCTCGACGAATTCAGCGATTCCATAATTTTCGATATCACGTTTGGTTGTGAAACCCAGATCTTGCTCGACGTTGACCTCGACCCATAGGCCCTGGCAGTCGAAGCCGTTCTGGTAGCGCTGCTTATAGCCTTGCATGGTCTTGAAGCGCAGGTACAGATCCTTATAGGTGCGTCCCCACGCGTGGTGGACGCCCATAGGATTGTTTGCAGTTATAGGACCATCCAGAAACGAATATTGCTTGCCGCTGTGCTCATTGCGCTTCAGGTATTGTTGACGGACGTTATTGTCGTCCCACCAGTGCTGGATGGAGCGTTCCAGCGCCGGGTAGTCTACGCGATCCGCCGCGACTACCGGCTGGAAGACGGTTGATTTAACAGACACTGCGATCTCCTTATACTTCCGGTTTATGCTTCCTGCTAATTTTTCAGTACGATATGCAAACGCTTATTAATTCTGCCCTTATTCTCTGTTCTGGCGATCTCGATGCCGCCCACCTCTTTTGTATGATTGACGTGCGTCCCGCCGTCGGCTTGCAGGTCCAGTCCGACGATCTCCACGATGCGCACCTCCTCGATCTCTGGCGGCAGCAGGTTGACCTTTGTGCGCACCAGGTCTGGAATGGCGAACGCCTTCTCGCGTGGAAGCGAGTAGACGCGTAGCGGGTAATCGGCTTCGATGGCTTCATTCACCTTTTGCTCTATATAGTTAATGCGCTCCCGATTCAGATTCTCCATCGCGAAGTCCATGCGCGCATGATCGGGATACATCTGTCCTCCAGTCACCTGCACGCCGAACTCCTTCCATATAATGCCGCAGAGGAGATGCAGCGCGGTATGTATGCGCATCATCTGATAGCGAAAGTCCCAATCGATCGTTCCAACGACCTCAGTACCGACCGCTGGCGGTGTGCAATCAAGCGTGTGCCAGATCACATCGCCGCGCTTATTCATTGCAATGACCGTCGCCAGCTCCTGCTGATTATCCCACGTAATGGTGCCGCGATCGGCCATCTGCCCGCCGCCGCCGGGATAGAAGACCGTCGCATCGAGCGCGACCTCATCGCCTTCGACGGCGACGACCTTCGCAGTGCACTCGTAAGTAAAGCTGTTTATGTGGTAGAGTAGCTTCGTCTTCATCGCCTATGGCTCCTCTTGAACTAGAGAAAACAACAAAAAAACCTCTCGTCCAGCCGAGGGACGAGAGGCGCTCCCGTGGTACCACCCTGATTAGCCCGGCATCTCTGTTTTCATAACGATGCCGCTGCCCACTTGATCTACGTAGCCTTGCAGCGCCCGCCCGGCAGGAATGTATGTACGAATATCTGCTACTTTGTTTGTAAACGTGTAACAGGCAACACTTACTTCCTGGCGCGTGTGCTGCCAGAGGTACGAGCCTTCGTGGTAACGGGAAGGGTCCGGCCAGTCCTACTCGCTTTGCGACGTTCGGCTGGCGGCTCTGGAGTGATCTTCCGCCTGCTACCTGTGCCCGTTCCCACCAGTGCGGGCTCTCTGTGACAGGTCTCGGCTGCGTACTTGCTCCATCATTGCCTTGTATCCTGACTTTGAGGCTTGTGTGAAACCTCCTGCTGTCCTCTATAATACCAGAGAACGTTGTTTCTGGCAAGCCGCAAAAAATACCGGGCCTCCATCCTTTTAGGAGGAATCCTCGCAAAATAAGAGCTCCTCTGTCAGAACGCGTATCAGAAAGGGGCACTGATGTATTATTGTTTTATTGCTCGGTTGTTTGTGAAAAAAACTGGTCAATAACTATGTACAAAAGGCGCTTTGTATCCTACAATTGAAGTGTCACCCGAATCCCTCTTATTCGACTCTGTAGTTCGGACTTGTAGTAACTTATGCCTCTCAACGCCGTTTTCGACCTTGTGACCCGGTCCTGCAAAGGCACCAGCAAGGAATGCTCTATAGTTTCTACTTCGGTCGGCAGGACTGAGAAGAAGAACCTTGTCAGGATTTAGGAGGTTATTTATGGCTAGACAGCATACAGGCTCGGAACTGGATGACGTTGTAGAACGGTCTCCACAGAAGTGGGTCTATTTATTTAATGAGGGTCATGCAGGGCTGTATGACCTTCTAGGAGTAAAGGGCGTCGGTCTTGCTGAGATGACGAACGCCGGACTACCAGTTCCTCCCGGCTTTATTATCACAACGAGGACATGTAATGCCTACTACGAAGAGAGCCAGCAATTTCCGCAAGGTCTGTGGAAGCAGGTGCTGGCCGCTCTGAAAATCGTGGAAGAGCAAACGGGCAAACGCTTTGGGCGGAAAGACAATCCGCTGCTCGTGTCTGTACGTTCCGGAGCACAATTCATTATGCCGGGCGTGATGGATACGGTTCTTAATCTAGGTATGAATGACGAGACCGTGCGGGGACTCGTCACTTTGACTGGCAATGAACGTTTTGCCTATGATGTTTACTGCCGCTTCATCCAGATGTTCAGCGAAATTGTTCTCAACGTTGAGGCGGGAGAATTTGCACGCCTCTCGAACCAGTATAGAGAGCGCGCGGGTGCCAGATCAACGGTCGAACTTCCCGTCGCTGACCTCAAGCAATTGGCTGAAGCTTTCAAACAAATCGCTGAACGCCGGACGAGGAAACCGTTCCCAGACGACGTTTACCAGCAGTTACAGCAGGCCATCGAGGCTGTCTTTTCATCGTGGAACAATACGGGTGCCATTAACTACCGAAACTTTCACAAGATTGCTCATACTGCCGGGACTGCCGTCACCGTGCAGACCATGGTCTTCGGCAATATGAGCGCTGATAGTGGCACCGGGGTGGCCTATACCCGCAATCCTGGCACAGGCGAGAGGCAATTGTATGGCAGGTATCTCCCTCGTGCTCAGGGTGAGGACGTAATGGCGCGCACCACTACTTCTTTGCCACTTCAGTTTTTAGAGCTGGATCTGCCGCATGTCTTCCAGGAGCTCCAGGAAATTGCGCAACGCCTGGAGCACCACTATCGTGACATGCAGAGCCTGGAATTTACGGTGGAAAAGGGCCGCCTCTACATGCTCCAGATGCACTCTGCCTACCGTACCGCAGCGGTAGCGGTGAAAGTCGCCATCGACATGGCAGAGGAAGGCTTGATCTCGGAGCAAGAGGCGGTCCTCCGTATTGATCCTTCCCAGGTCGATCAGTTGTTACTCCCTCGTTTCGATGAGGCTGACAAAGAGCGCGCCAGGAGGGAAGGACGCCTCCTGGCAAGAGGTGTGGATGCCTCACCCGGATCAGCTTCCGGCAAGGTTGTCTTCGACGCAGATCGTGCCGAACAACTGGAAAAAGCAGGGGTAGACGTCATTCTGGTACGCCCCGAAGCAACCTCCGATGATGTTCATGGCATGATCGCTGCCAGGGGGGTGTTGACCACGCATGGGGGCGCGACAGACCAGACGGCTGTTATTGCACGCGGGCTCGGTCTTCCCTGTGTAGTAGGCGGCCATACTATCCACGTGAACGAAGCGGAGAAGCTGTTCCAGATTGTCGACTCGATGCAGATTATCCGGGAAGGAGATGACATTTCCATAGATGGCCTGACGGGCGAGGTCTTTGCTGGCACGATTGAGACTGTCCACCCTGATTTCGATAAGGAACCCGAACTTCAGAAACTTCTCAGTTGGGCTGACAGGTTCCGCAAACTCGGTGTCCGGGCCAGTATCGATCATCCTCGCAACCTGGGGCGAGCCGTGGCCTTTGGTGCATATGGCATCGGCGTTTGCCGTACTGAGCATATGTTCTTGGAGCAAGATCGTCTGCCCATTGTCCAGAAGATGATTCTGGCGCAGAGTAAGCAAGAGCGTCAGGCGGCTCTTGACCAGTTGCTTCCCTTCCAGCGCAGCGACTTCAAAGCTATCTTTGAGGCCATGATTGATCCTGAAACCGGCGTAGGCTATCCCGTTGCCATCCGCCTGCTTGACCTGCCTCTTCACGAGTTTTTGCCCTCCTATCACGAATTACTCGTCGAGGTGACTCGTATGGAAATAAAGGGAGAGCATACACCGGAACTCGCGCAGAAGCGTGAGATGCTCGAAGCAGTTGGTGCTGTACGCGAGGCGAACCCGATGCTTGGCACACGTGGTTGCCGCCTGGGTCTCCTCTTCCCGGAGATCAATATTATGCAGATACATGCCATTCTCGAAGCTGCGACCGAATTGGCGAAACAGGGGAGGAAACTCCAGCCGCAGATCATGATTCCGCTCGTCACGCACGTGGGCGAATTGAAAGAGGTCCGTCGCCAGCTTGAAGCCGTGGCCAAGGAAGTCACTGCCGAGGTTAGCTCAGCCGTCGAATACAAATTTGGTACGATGATCGAGCTTCCACGCGCTGCACTCACCGCTGACCAGTTAGCTACCGTCGCAGACTTCTTCAGCTTCGGCTCCAATGACTTGACACAGACCACCTTTGGCTTCAGCCGGGACGATGCCGAAGATAAATTCCTGCTCCAGTATGTGAAAGGCCTGGCTGCACCCGGTTCGAAAGGCAGGGTACAGATCCTGCCTGCCAATCCCTTCCATACTCTGGACATAGACGGCGTAGGCCGACTGATACAACTTGCAGCCGAAAAGGGTCGTAGGACCAACCCTCACCTTGAGCTTGGCCTCTCTGGCATGCTTGCTAGCGATCCCGAGAGTATCAAATTCTTTCACAAAATTGGCATGGACTACGTCAGTTGTCCGCCCTTCCGTGTGCCAATCGCTCGCCTCGTCGCAGCTCAGGCTGCCCTGAACTACGCGCAGGATGAGATAGTGCTATCGGGAAAAGAGGCCTGAAAAGGTAAAAACACTGTTGACGTCAGGTTAAAGGCAAGTGGGTTGTAACTCCTCATCTCTGGGGGCTGTCCCGAAGGGGCACCCTCCAGAGCGAACGCTTTTCTATATTTTAGACTATCTCCAATTGAAGGGACCCTGTGTCCCTGCTTTTCTCGATAATCAGCGTGACGGTCTTATGATATAATTTAATAGAAACTTTTTGAGCAGGAGAGAATACATGTGGAGTGGTATCTGTACATCGTAAGAATGCTTGCCCTGAGAAATTCAAACTGCTAACTATTCATTTACGAATTGAAATTTAACCTGAAGTTTTCATGTAAAATAAGAGATCGCTTCCTGGTAATGGAGGCTGGATGCCTGCAAATTACCTATCTTGCCAGTTTCAGACGGCACAGTCCTATCATTGTACGCCAGTGCCAGCGATTATATCGAGGAATACAATGTACGATCTAGAATCATTTTACGGCCCCAACGCGGGGTATGTACTCGATCTCTACGAGCGCTACAAGCAGAACCCCGTCGCGGTCGATGCGGCCACGCGTGCCGTCTTCGATACCTGGTCGCAGAATGGGGCGGTGCCATCGTTGCAGATCGCGCCGCAGCCTGCTCCAAAGTCGCTGCAGAACGGTGCGCAGACCACGCGGGAGCAGATAGAGCGTGTCGTTGCTGCATCCGCATTGGCGCATGCTATCCGCGAGCGTGGGCATCTGGGCGCTCAGCTCGATCCGTTGGGCAGCGAACCGCCGGGCGACCCTGCCGCGGAATTGGAGACGTATAGCCTGACCGAGGAGGATCTGGCGCAACTGCCTCCCAGCGTCGTAGGTGGGCACTCCGCCGAGGGTGCGCGGAACGCCCTTGAAGCGATTCATGCCCTGCGCGCGATGTACTCTGGCACGATCAGCTACGAGTTCGATCAGGTGAAAAGCTCTGATGAGCGACGCTGGTTGCGCGATGCGGTTGGTCTGAACCTGTACCGTACGACGCCGACGGCGGCGGAGGTGCGCAAGTTGCTCAAGCGCCTGACGCAGGTCGAGGTTTTTGAGCGCTACCTGCAGCAGATCTTCCCCGGCCAGAAACGCTTCTCGATCGAGGGGCTCGATGTCCTGGTACCGATGCTCGACGAGATTATCGAGGGCGCGGTCGAGTCCGAGACACGGGAGATCATTATCGGTATGGCGCACCGTGGTCGCCTCAATGTGCTGGCGCATGTGCTTGGGAAGCAATATGGCGCGATCCTGGCCGAGTTCTCCCACGCCCGACATGAGGAAGGGACGCCGCTGACCGACACCTTCGGCTTCGGTTGGACGGGTGATGTCAAGTATCACCTGGGCGCTGAAAACGTGCTGGGCGGTAGTCTTGTCAGTATGAAAGTCGTACTCTCGCCCAATCCCAGCCACCTGGAGTTCGTCAACCCGGTGATCGAGGGCATGGCGCGCGCCTCGCAGGAAATACGCCAGACGACGGGTCTTCCCTTGCAGGATGTCGATAGCACGCTGCCTATCGTTATCCACGGTGATGCTGCCTTCCCTGGTGAGGGTGTCGTTGCTGAGACGATGAACCTGTGGCACCTGCGCGGCTACTGGGTCGGCGGCACTATTCATATCATCGCCAATAACCAGGTTGGCTTTACGACCCTATCGGAGGATAGTCGCTCGACTAATTTCGCCAGCGATCTGGCCAAGGGCTTCGGCATTCCCGTTATTCACGCGAATGCTGACGATCCACGTTCCTGCCTGACGGCGGTGCGGATCGCCCATGCCTATCGTGACCAGTTCCATAAAGATATCCTGGTGGACCTGATCGGCTATCGTCGTTGGGGCCACAACGAGGGCGACGAACCCGCTTTCACGCAGCCGCGCATGTACGAGATTATCCGTTCGCATCCCACAGTACGCGAGCTCTACGCTCAGCGCGCCGAGGAGGCTGGCATCATTGCATCGGGAGAGGCCGATGCAATAGTGAAAGATGCCTTTGCGGTGCTGGAGCAGGCCAAAGGTGAGGCCGACGAGGGCATCTACAATGTAGAACCGCAGGTAGATGACGAAGATGCAAGCGATATCTTCCTGGACACCGTGCCTGCCGCTGTCTCTGCCGAGCAGTTAATGACCTTCAACCTGGAGATGCTGGACTGGCCCGCTGGTTTCTTACCCAATCCCAAGCTAATGCGCACCTTGCAACGGCGTGCCAATACGCTGGGGCCGGAGGGTGGCATCGACTGGGGACAGGCCGAGGCGCTGGCTTTCGCCTCTATTCTGGCCGCAGGTACGCCTATCCGTCTGACGGGCCAGGACTCGGAGCGCGGTACGTTCAGTCATCGTCACGCCGTGCTGCACGAGCAGGATCAAGGTGATAGTTATGTCCCCTTGCAGCATCTTGCGGAGGCGCGCGCGTCGTTCTCGATCTATAACAGCCCGCTCAGCGAAGTGGGCGCGCTTGGCTTCGAGTACGGCTATAGTGTCCACGCTCCTGAAACACTGGTCTTGTGGGAGGCGCAGTTCGGCGATTTTGCCAACGTCGCGCAGGTAATTATCGATCAATTTATCGCCTCCGGTCGCGCCAAGTGGCGCCAGGATTCGTCGCTCATCATGCTGCTTCCGCATGGATATGAAGGACAGGGGCCGGAGCACTCGAGCGCGCGCCTGGAGCGCTATCTCCAGTTGGCCGCCGAAGAGAACTGGCGCGTTGCCAACTGCTCGACCGCTGCGCAGTACTACCATTTACTGCGCCAGCAAGCTGCAACCTTACAGACGTGTCCGCGTCCCCTGGTAGTGATGACGCCAAAGAGCCTGTTGCGTCACCCACTGTCGTCGTCGCGCTTGCAGGACCTGGTGAACGATCACTTCCAGCCTGTTATCGATGATCTCAAGGCTCGCGCCAATCCTGAGCGCATCCGGCGCATCATCCTGTGCTCAGGAAAGATCGCCATCGACCTGCTCTCGCACGAAAGCCGCACGCGGAGCGAGGATACTGCCATCCTGCGCCTGGAGCTGCTCTATCCGTTCCCGGCTAAGCAGTTGCAAGAGGTGCTCGCCGGTTATCCGCGCGCCCAGGATCTCATCTGGGTGCAGGAGGAGCCACACAATATGGGCGCCTGGAAGTATATGGCCGCGCGTTTGACCCTGCTTATCGAAAACAAACTCAAACTCCACGTCATCTCGCGTCCCGACCGCTCGAGCCCTGCCGCCGGTTTCTGGGATCTGCACATGGCGGAGCAAGAATATATCATCGCGGAAGCCTCCGGCTTTCCGTTGAAGCAGCCGGGAGGTGAACATGTCCGCTGAGATTCGTGTACCGGCATTGGGCGAGTCGATCGTCGATGCCACCATAGCCTCGTGGCTCAAGAAAGAGGGCGATGCTGTCCATCGCGGCGAGACCCTCGTCGAACTGGAGACCGACAAGGTCAATGTCGAGGTCAACGCCGAGCAGGATGGCATCCTACAAAAGGTCGTCAAGCAGGAGGGCGATACGGTCGCGGTCGGCGAGGTGCTGGGCGTTATTGGTGAGGCAGCGCAAGAGGCGCCCTCCGCCAGGACCGACCGGGGCACCAGAGGCACATCTGCGAACAGCGCCACAAACAAGATCTCCTCCGTCGAGTCGGGACAGCTATCGAGGCCGCAGGTCGTAAAGCAGGATCAGCGTACCGGGCAGTTGCAGCCTGTGCAGCCAGCCGCTGCACACGAGATACAGAGACCGCCATCCCCACTGGCCCGTCGCATTGCAGAGGAGCACAATATCGATATCTCCCAGGTCAAGAAAAGTAGTCCTCATGGACGCGTGACCAGGGAGGACGTCATCAATTATATGGGACAAAGTGTGAAGCCTACGCAAGATGTAGAACAGGGAGGGACGGAGGCGACCCGATTAACGCCGCCAACGCAGGCTCTGCGACCAGCCGAATCTCCGGTTGTTTCGCCAGCTCAACCCGTGCCACCCACGCAGCCCGTTCAGAGCGATCGCGAGGAGCGTATTCGCATGACGCGGCGCCGCCAGACGATCGCACAGCGCCTCGTCGAGGCCCAGCATAATGCCGCCATGCTTACCACGTTCAACGAGATCGATATGAGCGCGGTCATGGAGGTACGTGCGCGGCGCAAAGACTCATTCAAAGAGCGGCATAACGTCTCGCTTGGTTTTATGTCCTTCTTCACCAAAGCCGTCGTGGGCGCCCTGAAGACCCAGCCCCGGCTCAACGCAGAGATTCAGGGCAACGAGATGATCATCAAGCACTACTACGACATCGGCATCGCCGTGAGTGCTGAGGAGGGGCTCGTGGTCCCAGTACTGCGCGAGGCCGATCGCAAGAGCTTTGCCCAGATCGAACGTGAGGTCGCGGACCTGGCAAAGCGCGCGCGCGAAGGGTCGCTGACCCTGGCAGAGTTGCAGGGTGGCACCTTCACCATTACCAACGGCGGCGTCTTCGGCTCGCTGCTCTCGACGCCCATTCTGAACGCGCCACAGGTCGGTATTCTTGGTATGCACAAGATCGAACAACGACCCATCGCGCTCAATGGGCAGGTAGTCATCCGACCAATGATGTACGTCGCCCTCTCCTACGATCACCGCATCGTCGATGGGAGCGAGGCAGTGCGTTTCCTGGTCAGAATCAAGGAGCTTATAGAGGACCCGGAGACATTATTGTTGGAAGGATAGGGTCAAAGTGGAGAGCGCAGAAATTTGTCTCTCGACAGAAAGCGAAGATGCCTGTATAATCAGGATGGTGCAAGACAGCATTGTTCTTCTATAACGTGGCCTGTTTCTGCCTCTAGAGCAAAGTCGCAACGCTGCACGTATAAACTGGCGAAGAATGGAGCACTCTCTCATGAGAGAGTGCCGGGGTAGGGATTTCATGAAAGAGAATGGCAGGAGCAAAGAGTTCGGTTTTAGCTCTATCGAGCAACTCATGCAGATGCAAGGACGCCGCTTAGAGTTGATCTTTCCGAGCGACACGGACAATGATCTGGTCGATGACTTCATTGCCGTGATAACGAGCACGGCAAGTCGTCTCTCTGGCAGGAGAACGTCAAAGCTCCGCGCAGAGAAGATCAAGCACTGTGTCGAACAGGCGATGAAGGAAGAATAACTATGCACGTGGTACGCGGCTACAAGACCGAACTAGACCTCAATAACAAGCAACGCACTGCCTGTTTGAAGCATGCAGGTGCAGCCCGTTTCGCTTACAACTGGGGGCTTGCTCGTTCGGTTGAGATGTACCGCGTTACTGGGAAACGTCCCTCAGCTATCGAGCTGCATCGTGATCTCAACACACTGAAGCCGACAGACTATCCCTGGATGTACGAGGTATCGAAGTGCGCACCTCAAGAGGCGCTACGGGACTTAGAGAAGGCATACAAAAACTTCTTTCGCCGCGTGGAACTGAAGAAACAGGGCAAATGGAAAGGCAAGCTTGGGTTTCCGACCTTCAAGAAAAAGAGCAAGGGTATCGGCTCCTTCCGCTTGACAGGCTCCATCAAAATCTTTCCTGATGCCGTGCAGTTACCTCGCCTGGGCCGTCTGCGTTTGCACGAGCACCATTTCATTCCGACTGATGCGAAGGTCCTCTCTGCCACCGTGAGCGAACAAGCAGGACGCTGGTTTGTCAGTATCCAGGTTGAAGAGGAACAGAAGAAACCAGTACCTACCCTTATTCCGCCAGCCAACGAAGCTGCCGCTTCTAGCCTTCGGCTCAGGCTGGCGGATCAGAAGACCGCTCCATCGGCTATCGGTGTAGACCTGGGCATTAAGACGCTCGCAACCTGCTCGGATGGGACCGCCTTTGAGAACCCACGCGCACTCAAGCATGCTCAGAAGAAATTGAGACGCCTGGAACGGCAAAAGTCACGGCGCAAAAAGGGCAGTAAAAACCGCGCAAAGACCTGTAAGACACTGGCGAAAACACATGCACGCATTGCCAACATTCGTAAGGATGCTGCTCACAAACTCACCAGCTCCCTCTGCAAAAACCACGCATTGATAGCGATCGAAGATTTACATGTGAGCGGCATGCTGAAGAACCATTGTTTGGCACAGGCGGTCAGTGATAGCAACTTTGGGGAAATCAGACGACAGCTGGAGTACAAGGCGAACTGGTACGGCGTTCACCTCGTGATCGTAGATCGTTTCTATCCCTCATCTCAGACGTGTTCTTGTTGCAAGTGGAGAGATGAAGGACTCACCTTATCGGATCGGGTGTTCGTCTGCCTGGATTGCGGCTATGTCGCGGATCGAGACTACAATGCCGCGAAAAATATCAGAAACGTGGCGGTGAGTTCCATCGACACGCAAAACGCCTGTGGACAGAGGAGCGCTGGCCCATACAGTGGTATGGGTGAAACTGTTCTGAGTGAAGCAGGAACCAACCAGCGGTATGGCCTGTCCATACACGTCTAAGTAGTGGAGAACGGTTATGCAACCAGGAAACAATTATCCTCGCCAGGTAAATAGCAATGCTGATATGGATAAGCTGGTCGGCAGGGAGCTGGGCCAGTTTCGCATAGTCGAACGTATTGGCGTTGGCGGAATGGCGACCGTCTTTAAAGCATATCAGCGCACTCTTGATCGCTATGTCGCTATTAAGGTGCTGCCCGCCTATCATGCGCAGGACCCTGTCTTTGTGAAGCGCTTTATTCAGGAGGCTCGCTCCGTTGCGAAGCTGGCCCATCCAAATATCGTGCAGATCCATGACTTCGGTGAGCAAGACAACATCACCTATATCGTGATGGAGTACGTTGACGGTGGAACGCTCAAGGATCGTCTCCGCCGTGCGTTGCCGCCAGCGGAGGCCATCGATTTTGTCATTCAGGCGGCGGAGGGACTGGATTGTGCTCACCGCAATGGCATCGTGCATCGGGATGTAAAGCCCGCGAATATGCTGGTGCGCAAGGACGGACACCTGTTGCTCTCGGACTTTGGTATCGCCAAACTCCTGGAGACGACAACCAACCTCACACGCGTCGGCACGGGTATCGGCACTCCACAATATATGTCGCCAGAGCAGGGGACCGGGCAGGCCGTAGATCGGCGTAGCGACCTTTATTCGCTGGGCATCGTGCTCTTTCATTGCCTGACAGGCCATGTCCCCTTCACCGCCGACAGTCCACTGACCATTACCGTCAAGCACCTGCATGACCCGCTGCCGGTCGAGAGAATGACGGTCGATAACAATGTTCCCGAACCGATAGCCCGCGTCGTGGTAAAGATGACGGCTAAACAACCGGGTGAGCGTTATCAATCGGCGGACGTTTTGATCGATGCCCTGACGAGCGCCCTGGCGGCCTCCAATCTGGTTATGCCGCGCTGGCGTGGCGGGATGCCGTCGATCGCATCGGTTGACATGAATGGCTCTCCTTCGGAGGCGCTCCCCAATGCCTATGGGCAGGGTAATCAGAGCGGTCGCATCAACAACCCGTCATATGCCGGAAATATGCCGTCCTATCCCAGCTCGCCGCCCGCCGTTATGATTACCTGCTTCCGTTGTGGCGCGGCCAACCCGAGTTCGCGCCTGTACTGCACGACCTGTGGCGATGATCTATCGAACAAGCGTGCAAGTGCTGATCGTTATCTGGGACCCAATGATCGCCCGGTGCTTGCCCGTCTCTTTATACAGAACGGGCCGATGGCCGGGCGCTCGTACCGTTTCCATCAGGATGTAACGACCATCGGGCGCACAAATGGCAACGATCTGGTGATCTCGGGGCGCACCGTCTCGCGTCGTCACGCGCGGCTCTGGTTCTCCGATGGTCGCTGGTACCTGGAGGATCTGGGCAGCGCTAATGGCACCTTGCTCAACGGCAACAGAATTTTTCAGCCCGTCGGTTTGACCGATGGTGACATAATCAACTTTGGCGATGAGGTCGTCGTCTTCAATATCACCTACGGCTCCTAGCAAACGTATACAAATGTATACAGTGTGAATAGTGGTTACCTGCGGCCTTGGCTGACCGCAGTCTCCTAATCCAGGAAGGACCATACTATGAGTTCCATAAACCCTGTCGTACAGGTTGCGCAGCAGTTTCTGTTGGGCCCGGCAGTGAAGCAAAACCATGCGTTGGAGCATGCCACAATTGTCCTGCTCTCGAAGAAATATCCCGATGTGCGGCTCTCCGGCATCTCGTTCGCGGCGGGCTTCTTCGTATTCGGCGATGTGCCGACCGAGGCGATTCTTCCTACGGCCCAGGAGGCGCTTGAGCTCTTGCGTACCACGTCGCCCGAACTGGCTGTACACGAGCGCTGCGGCACCAATCTTGCGGTGGCCGGCATGCTGACGGGTCTCTCGGCCATGGCCGTTGCGAAAATGCGCCGTCCTTACAGCACCGCCAACAATGTGATTCTGGCATCGACCGCCGCCCTGGTGCTGGCGCGTCCGCTCGGCCTGCAGGTGCAGCGCTTCGTCACGACCCAGACACCTAACGCGTCGATGCGCATCCTCAAGGTAACGCTGCGTACTATCTTCGGCGCACCGGCCCATTTCGTCAGCACCGACAATCCTGACGCCGCCGGCCTGTTCTCGTAAGTGTGGATTTCATATGCAGACAGAACGACATAAATTTTTAGTCGAGACCTCCTGGCTAGCCGAACATGTAAATGATCCGCACCTGCGCGTCGTCGATATGCGCGGCTATGTGCGCACTGTCGAGCATGATGGCATCCAGGATGCGGAGTATGTCGGCGCGCGTGCGGAGTACGAGCGGGGGCATATTCCGGGGGCGCTCTACATCGACTGGAGCAGCGACATTATCGATCCCGACGACGAGGTGGAGGCCCAGGTCGCGCCCCCTGAGCGTTTTGCGGAGGTACTCGGCCAGCTCGGCATCGGCGATCAGCACCTGGTTGTCGCTTATGACTCACATCCTGCCTCTCAGTTCGCTACACGTCTCTGGTGGGCCTTGAACTACTACGGGCACAACCAGGTAGTTGTTCTCAACGGCGGATTCCCGAAGTGGCAGCGTGAGCAGCGTTCTTTGGAGACCAGCATCCCCGCGTATGCGCCTGTGACCTTCACGCCGCAAGTGCAGCCGCAGTTGCGCGCCACCGCGCAGAATGTGCTGGCGCTCCTCGGCAAGGAGGGGGTGAACTTGATCGACGCGCGCGACACCGGACAGTATAGCGGCAAGATCGTGCGGGGCGCCCCGCGCCCCGGCCATATTCCAGGTGCGCTCAATATACCGCGCGAGGAGCTTATAGACCCGGCGACCGGCACGTTCCGCAGCAACGACGAACTGGCGCACGTCTTCTCAACGGCGGGCGTCGCGCCGGAGCAGCACGTCGTGGCGTACTGCAACGGTGGAGTCGCCGCGACCTCTGTCCTGTTCAGCCTGGCCATGCTGGGATATCCCAACCTGACCAACTACGATGGCTCCTGGAACGAATGGGGCAGTCGTCGCGACCTGCCGATCGAGGTCTGAGAGCCATTAACCGCAAGCTCAGGAAGCGTCCAGAAAGCACATGATGCACGAATTTTTTCACGAGCACGATCATCAGGAGACGCAGGAGGTTTCTGATGATCTGCTCGATCTCAACGAGGTTATGCATGCCTTCGGCATCGACGAGTGGCAGAATCTTGGACCGTTAGAGTCCACCGAAAATTTGAGCCTGCTCATCGATGTGCAGGGGCAGCGCTATGTGCTGCGAGAGCGACCCGAGGGTATGCTGGGCGAAGACCTGAGTCATCGCTATGCTTTCCAGCGCTACCTTCAGCAGGCCGGCATCCCCATTCCCGACTTCCGGCTGACGCCGCGGGGCGAGGCCGCGGTGACGATCGAGGAGGACTCCTTCGAACTGCAACAATGGTCTGGCGGCGAGCTGTTCAGCACGACGGATAGACGCAGCCTGAACTGGATTGAGTATGCAGGCCGGATGCTGGGTCGTATTCACCAGGCTTCTTTACAGTATAAAGGTCAGCAACATCGCTGGCCCCCCGAGGCACATATAGGCGCGGTGGTGCAGAGCTATCTCAACATGGCGCGCACGCGTGCGGACGAGAATAGCATCCATGCCCTGTCCGCCGCCCTCTCGAATTGGGCCGATCAGTGGGAGGCTGTACTGCCCACCGCTATGATGTCACTCGGCGCGGGACGCAGCTCCTTGCCAGAATTTCATATTCACGGTGATTATCACGCGCTCAACCTGCGCTTCGGCGACCTCGACGTCGCTGCCGTCATGGGTCTCGCGGCATCGCGCTGGGAGAAGCGCATCTTCGAGGTTGCCTACGCCCTCTTCTACTTCAGCGCGCTGCAGTGGGAGTCTGGCAGCGGTCTGACGCGGCCCCTGGTAAAGCGTGGCTTTGAACCTGAACGTGCGCGTCTGTTCTTGCAAGCCTATGCAGAGGTCTACCCACCTGTGCGGGGCGAGGCTGCGCTGCTAGGCGACGCCTTAGCGCTGATCTCGCCCATTGCGACCGTGAACGGTCCACTTGAAGATCTCTTCTATGTGCAAGGGGAACTCGACAAGACCCTGAGCGAGGATGTGATGGAGCGTCTCTCCTGGGCTGCGTCCCTCCCGGCGTGGCTGGTTCGTGTGCGTCGCTCTCTCGCCGAGATGTGGGAATAGGTGTGAAGCTAGTGAACGAGGAGTACTACGGCGATAGCGACCAGCACGACGACGACGATGATTAAAGCAATGAACAGTCTGATATCTACGTCAGGCTTAGATGATGCGCCTCTGTTTAGCGAACCTTTTCGCGGTGTGTTGCCATTGAGGACAGCATTGCCCTGAGCGGTAGATGCCTGTGCAATAGCTGAAATATTGGGCATCTGCTGTCCTTGATAGGCAGTGCGTCCTGGCTGGGAAGTGGGATCAGGTGCGGACGGCGCTCTATTCGCGTCAGTAGTTGCCGTCTGTATGAACTTTCCTGGTGGCGTGATGATCATCGTCTGGTCCCCCGCATTGATGAAGCTGTTGCCGGCGCTGGAAACTCTATTCTGTACAGTGGGACCTCCCAATGCCGCTCCGCAGCGAGGGCAAAACGCTGCCTGTGGATGAATGGGTGCGTTACAACGGGGACAATTGCCGCTTGTCGGAGGCGTTGAGACCGTGGCAGGCTGTCCAGGTATGGAGGGAGGAGACGAATTCTGCGTCCCCTGCCCTCCCTGGTTGTTCTTGTCTTTAGCCGATTGCAATGCTTCATAGAGCATTGGCAGGTCAGGCTGCGTACTATTGAGATCTGGTGGGCGTGATCCCGGCGGTGGGGCGGGTGGTGTAGGTGCTGGCAGCGCTCTCATGACCTGCTTGAGTTCATTCGCAAGATCCGCAACGTGTTGGTAGCGATCCTTCGGCTTGAGCGCCATTGAGCGCTGAATGATGCGATCGAGCTGCTGGAGCAGTTCCGGTGGCAGTGCGCCGAGCTGAGCGACGTGTTTTGAATGGCGTGGCGCCGGCCTGGCAGGTTTCGTAACGCCCAGTCGGAACTGACGAACCGGATTCTCCTCGGGATTGGTCTCGGGCGGATTGTTCGTCAGGCGCTCCTGTAAAGTCGGAAGATCGCGCTGGCCCTGCTGAACGGCCTGATTGCGCGTAGAAACACTGGGTGGCTCATGTGCCGTCAGGGCAAAATAGAGCGTTCCTCCCAGCGCATAGACATCTGAGCGGGTATCTGTGCCACTACCGCCGGGATACTGCTCGGGCGGCGCGTAGCCTGGGGTACCCTGGTGACGGATAAAGAAGAGAGTGCGGGCGCCATCAGCCGCCGCCTTCGCGTTGCCCAGATCCACCAGAATCGCCGTTCCATTGGAAGTGATGCGGATATTATCGGGCTTGATGTCGCGGTGGATCACCGATGGCTGCTGAGTGTGCAGGAACATTACTGCGTCGCAGATTGCCAGCAGCCAGCCCATGACCTGCGCGACAGGCACCGCCTCGTTGCGCTGGCGAGCGATGCGGATGATATCGGTCAGATCGTTGCCTTCAATATAATTGAGCACAACATAGTAGCGCCCGCGTTCAATGAAAGCATCCTGGAACGCGGGAAGATGCGGATGGTGCAGCCGGCTCAGCACTGTCGCCTCGTGTTTCAGTTGCTCCTGTGCATTACTGCCGGTCACTAAGTATTCTTTCAGGGCATACTGTTGGTTCGTTGCCAGGTCTACTCCCAGGTAGACGTGGCCGAAGCCTCCGCTGCCCAGGACGCGCTCGATGCGATAGCGCCCGTGAAGTACGGTACCTGACGGAACGGTTTCTATCATCAGATATTGCAGCGTTCCCTCTCCAGTGTTAATGCGCTGGGGAGAGAACGCCGCCACTCCTTTCTCGCTGCCTGGCAACAAACCCCCCGAGGGGGAGAAGCGCATCAGTAAGTTCGCGCTCCTTGATGCTGTGCCTTAGTAAGAGATGAAGAAATAGTTCTTTGAATTATAACAAAGGTTCTGGTCTAAATAAAATGTTGCCCGGCATTGTCTGCCTGCAATCGCATTATACACCAGTTCCTACAACATGTACACTTCATGAACGCGCCGTGGGATGTTTTTCTTGTGATCAATATCTCGATAGAGCCTTCAAAAACTATTCGTTGCTTGTGGACTGGCGAGGAGGTGGTGATGGCGAGAGGCGCGCCTGCGAGAGGAAGGCCCAATCGTTTTGTTTAGATACCTATACACCTGTTAAGATGACGTTCTCCCTTGCATACAAAGACACTGTACGGCAGCCCGATAACGTTATCGTAAACATTCACAGTTTCAGCCTGGCTTCATAAAAACACGAATCAGGAATGCTTCGCGTATAGACACTGAGGCACTCCTGATGGTGCTCAGCTTATATAAATTTCGGTTAGTATATCACGTAAAAAACAGCCACCGCACTAATCCGGTAGGACTTCCTTATCTGGTGGACGGAAGTTCTGCTGAGTTTTGAAAAAGGGCATCAATCAGTATTCTGTGAGATATGAAGAACACAAAATCACTGAAAGATGCATCGTTGCTATTTTGCCCGAACGAAGATGGTCCTGCAAGAGGGAAGATGGGAGCAGGCAACATCGTCAGCCATGGAAAAGCTCGTGAGCGATATCAATGTAAACTGTGCAAAAAGACGTTCAACGCTCATCGAGGAACGATGTTTGAGGGTCTGCGCAAACCGAAGGAACTGATCGTGATCGTTGTCACGCTGTTAGCGTATGGGTGTCCGCCTCAAGCGATTGTCCATGCGCTTGATCTGGACGAACGGACCGTAGCTCGATGGCAAGAACGAGCGGGAGTGCATTGCCAAAAGGTCCACCAGGATCAGGTGATGCAAGCGCAGTTGGATCTGCAACATGTTCAGGCCGACGAGATCCGGGCGAAAGGCTGCAAAATGATCCCCTGGATGGCGATGGCCATGATGGTTTCGACCCGCTTGTGGTTGGGAGGGGTGGTCAGTCTGAGGCGTGATCGTCACCTGGCGGATCAGGTGCGAGCCAAAGATCAGGGGAGCAAAGAAGATGCCTTGATCACCCCTGCGATGGCCTCTGATCTGACGGATCACATCTGGAGCATGCGCGAGGTGCTGACCTATCGGATCGCTCCGCCACCTTGGGTCGAACCATCGCGGCGAGGTCGCCCAAAGAGAGCGGACCAACTTCCTTCCTCGCTTTCTCCGCCACAATCTCGCCCCTTGCTTCGTTTGCGAAAGGGGGTCTTATGCACGTCCGCCAGATAAGGGAGTCCTACCATTATTAGTACAAAGTTAGTTATCTGTCAATGAGTTCCTATAAAATACCGCTCGCTAGCTTTTTGCTATGAAAAAGATATTTTTAGCAGCATAGTCGCGTTTCTGAAACTCGAGAGGATTCGACAGCAGACTGGCGAAACGTGGTACGAACAGAAAGCCGCGATTAGCCGATCGGCAACGAGAGGGTACTTGGCAAACGCGTAATACCTGTATGCAACATTTTTCGTATGCTGACGTATATATGGTGTTAGTCATTTCAGGTTTATGATTCTTCTACTCGTTGATACGGGAGAGGGAGATCACCATGGACCCTATTACCGCCGCTATTATCGCCGCCCTCACATCTGGTCTGGCCGAGGTGGGCAAAGAAGGTGTTGTTGATGCCTATAAAGCGCTCAAGTCAATGCTCGCTCGAAAATATAGCGCTCGATACGGGTTGCTCAAAGCAGTTGATGATCTTGAGAAAAATCCCACTTCTCCAAAACTGCAAGCAAAGCTGCATGAAGAGATCAAGAAAGTACAAGCGGACAGGGACCCTGACATTCTTCGGCCGGCCTACTATATCAACAATAGAGCAGGAGGGAATATTGTTGATATAGTAGGCCGGCGTGATGCGGCAGGAAGGGATCTTATTCAGAATATTCAGGGTCGTCCTGAAATTGTAGCCCTCGTAGCAATCATACTCGTTGCTATTTTTGCTTTTCTTATCTGGCAAGCATTTTCATTACTTCACAGTTCAAGTGGACCCAGTTCAAGTGGACCCGGTTCTTCCCCGACACAAATACCGACGTACTCGCCTGGAGCCACAATTATTGATCTTTGTCAGTTGTCTAAATTAAATAGGGCTGATTGGGCGTATCAACTGTTAACAACAGAGAGTTTTAAGAATCAGGTTTCTAGCTCAGACTTTACAAACCAATGGAACGGAATGGATTTTAATGCTCAATGCACGTTATCTAATGTCAACATATCAGGAGATACAGCCACAGGAGATTTAACGGTGCAACGTTCAACTGGCACATCTAATTATGGAGTGAGGTTCAAGAAAATGCTCACAACAGACTCCCAAGGAAAGACTGCTTATGGCTGGCTAATAGATGACCTACAACCTAAATGACCTTGGACAAGCTCTCGTTTCAGCCGGGCGATCTCCAGGCCCCGGCGGTCACCGGCGATACCGTTTTTGAGCCAGTGGTAAATAGTCTTCGTACTGACGTTATGCGCAATACTGACATCAACCACCCGTTTGCCTTCATCCCGTATGTCGTGAATGATCTGCTGTTTCTTGTCTTCGCTAATGAACTGAGCCATCGCCGTCTCCTTCTGCTTACAGTTTATCTCAATCTGTTGTTGCAGTGATCACTTAGACGACGTGCTTAGTGTGGGCTCCCCTCAGGAAACGGAAAATAAAGTACGCTAAGCCATTGGCGGTAGCCGTAACGGCCTGAATCTGCCAGACCAGTCCAGGGTACCACCAAGTTTCGTCCATAAATATGTGATAAGAAGGGTATCACCGAGATTCGTCCGTACAGTACTCATAAGCCCGTTCATCCCCTCAGCCCTCGGTAGTACGGAAACGCGTGTCAAAATTACATCCCACACAGCACTATACGCAGCGCTTAAGGATACTACAACACATAAATATCACTCTGGCAGAATATGCTTTTTAACAGGGGTGGAGAACGTTCCTAGGAGCTCTTGACACGAGTTTATCGCAGCGAATTTACCTCTCCACCCCTGTTACAGTACGTCGCAAAATGGGTCAGCCTGTTGAAAAAGGCGAAAAAGCTGAGTTAGATTGCTTCTTTTCATGAAGACCTGTATCTGATCGAAGGATAGACAAGCGTTCAGGTTTCTCCCTCAAAGCAGATTTCAATGGGTTGAGGTCTT
>DAOTTD010000150.1:0-15348 GCA_034438015.1 Ktedonobacteraceae bacterium
CAGCTCCACCACGCCGTCACGGTTAGCAACGCTTATAATTGCTCGCATAGATTATCCTTTCGGGGTAATATGAAGGGACTGCCGGGAAAAACTATTCTTTATCAGTATATCTCAAAGGATGGCCTGACCGGGCAATCTCAAGGATGGAAAGGTAACGGGTCTGTCACATCTTGCGACGAACTCCGTCCAGACTCATATATATTGCAAAACAAAAAAGCATGGCACTCTTGTGTGCCATGCTTTTTTATATGATACCGCATATCGCTGCTGGATTAGACTTCGACGAGAAGCGGAGCTCTCCTCCTGCCGCGAACGCGTCGCGCGAGCATCTCTTCCACCGATGGACGCTCTGGGAACTCTGTGAGGATGCTCACGGAGCGGCGCGTGCGCGAGGCGTGCCCGAACTTGACATAGCCATCGATCAGGGCGAAGAGCGTGTGGTCGCGGCCAACGCCAACGCGGTCGCCGGGCTGGATCTTCGTGCCACGCTGGCGCACGATGATGCTGCCGGCGGTCACGAACTGACCGTCGAAGCGTTTGACGCCCAGCATCTTGGGCTTGCTATCGCGACCATTGCGCGAACTGCCCATTCCTTTTTTATGTGCCATTATCTATTCCTCCGTGCTGCTTTCAGGCGCGGTCTCGCTTGAGCGGCGGCGTAGTCTCCTGCCGGTGTCGGTCTCGGAGGACTCTTCCGCAACTGGCTCTACCGTCGTTGTGGGAGCCTCTTCGGTCTCCACGGCGGGAGCCTCTTTCACTTTGGGCGCCTCGCCGGTGACCAGGCTCTTACCATCGGTGACGATATCGTCGATGAGCAATACGGTCAGCTCCTGGCGATGTCCGCGACGATGGCGGTAGCGCTTCTTGGCCTTGTACTTGAAAACGATCAATTTCTCGCCGCGGGTATGCTCATCAATGGTTGCCAGCACCTGGGTGTTATCGATGAACGGTGAGCCGATACGCGTGTTGTCGGCGTCTGAGACCAGCAGTACCTCTTGGATGGCGACCTGCGTGCCACTTTCGAGGGGGAGCCGTTCGACTTCGAGCTTCTGACCCACGGAAACCTTGTATTGTCGTCCACCACTTTTAATTACTGCAAACATGTTTTCTCTCTTCTTTTTTCTTACCTTCGGCCAGAAACGAAGCTTTCGCTTCTAGCTGCGCTCATCTGACCGCAATGAGGTTTTTCTGCCTCGGATCAGAAGCTTCGGACCGAGATGAAATTTTTGACGGCTCCGGCGCGCGTCAGGAGGATACGTGGGAGGCATAGGTGGAGAGCCATCCATCACAGTTCCTTGATCCTGAGTCATTGTGGCATGTTCAATCTCAGAAGCAGTATGATCTTACCGAGATTGACTGTATAGCACTAATGGGTACTATGGGCACTACGCACCGGATCGGCGCGTCTCGCTCTGCCTTCAAGCGCAGGAGATTGACCACAAGCTTCTCTATTGTGGTATATGCATTCGCATAGTTTTCGCGCATACTGTTACTCGCGTAACGTGAAGCAACGCTATGATAGCAGTTGTGCTGCACGTTGTCAAGCCTTGTTGAGAGCGACCTTGCCTGCCGATATCCTCATTGTCGAGGGACTGAACCTGCTCCAGGTCGGGACTGGTCGCACGCGGCAGCGCCTGTTTGTCTCAGACTTCTTCGATATGACGATCTACGTCGATGCGGAAGAGACCGATATTGAGCAGTGGTTCATCGAGCGCTTTATGATGCTGCGCGACACGGCATTCCACGATCCCACCTCCTTCTTTATGCGCTTTACCAGCCTGAGTGACGAGGAGAGCGTGCAGTTGGCCCGCTATGTCTGGCAGGAGATCAACGGGCGCAACCTGCACGAGAACATCCTGCCCACCCGCGATCGCGCCCAACTCATCCTGCACAAGGGACGTGACCACTCCGTTCAGGAGATCAGACTGCGCAAGCTGTGATGAATGGATCAGAGCGCTCGATATCACGCGAACTGCGGCAGGAGGCGCGCCAGTGCCGCCACGTTGGGTGTGCCGAGCCCCGTCACCGGGTCCCAGCCCTTCGCAGCATTGAAACCCTTGACGTTCACCGTCGCGCCATTGGCGTCCTGCCCGACGAAATTATCGTTCCCCTGCACGATATCGTGGAACGCCGTCGCGGCCTGGGGGCTTGCTCCGAGGCGGTAGAGCGCGCCGTTGAGGAAACCGATGCGCGCGCCCATGCGCTCGTTCGTCAGGACAGTAATGCCTGCCCATTGAGGCGCGCCGACGCTGGTGCCACCGAAGACAGCCGCCAGATTCGCACCCTGGCCCGAGGAGCTCCAGACGACGACGACTCCGGTTTGCGGGTCCGCCACAGAGGCGACATCGGGCAGGCCGCGTTGATTGCTCGTCTGCACATGGCTCTGAAAATTCGGTCTGGGGAAGACCGCGCTGAAACCACCGCCGCTGCCGACCCACGCGGTCTCGCTCATATACACGCCACTCGCGGCATCGGCGATCAACGACGTGCCCCCGACCGCCGTCACGAGCGGATCACTGGCAGGCGTGGATACGGCCCTCACGAAACTGGTAGAGGCGCAATTGATCTGCGCAGCCCCCAGATCGCCGGATGAAGCGAGCAGCGTGATCTTCTTCGCCGTTGCTGCCACGAAGACCTGGTGCTGGATCTGTAGGACCTCTTGCGTGGCGCAGTTCTCGTTGCCGCCGAAGCTCTGCGAGATCACATCGCCCAGATTGTTTTTGACGGCGAACTGCGTAGCGCGCAGGATGTTGAGCAAGAAGCCTGAGAACGTATTGCTCTGCACCTTCAGGGGATTGGCGAGCACCAGGTCTATATTCGCGCCCGGCGCGACGGCGTGCGCCCACTCGACATCGAGCGTAATCTCGCCCGCCCAGCCCACCTGCGCGGCATCATTGGGATTAAACGGCACCAGCCCATCGGGTGCAAAGATCTGCAACTTTGGATCTTTAAGCCCGAAGATGCGATCGAAGAGGGCCAGATCGCGCCGGATCGTGGGACTCTGGAAGGCGTCGATGAGCACGATGGTATGGCCCACCCCAGTGGTACGACTCTTGTAAAGCGGCGTGATATTGTAGGCGTTCTGTATCTGTTGCGGCGTGTAGCAGCGGCCCTGTGCGTTGGCGTTCTGGCAATTAAGCTGCATCCCCATAGCAGCCTGACCCGCCATCCAGTAAACAGGTCGTGCCAGGCGCAGCGCAAAATTGTTCTGCGCCGCGTGGGCGGATGTCTTCGTCACGACCTGCAGGTAGAAAAAACCTCCCGTCAGCAGTACAAGCGCCAGTGTAACGATCAACGAGACAGCGTAACGAAAGCGTTGCTTGTTCGCACGTTTCATACTTACATTCCTGTTCCTTCAGCCTCTACCGGGCGCGTCGATGAGGTCGCTGCCGGGTAGCAAGTCCGGTAAAAAGATGTCTCCACCCAGACATATTAGTAGAGATCAATACGATCCTCATGGGTGCAGGTTTGGGGATGGTAGAAAAGTACTTTGCAGAGGTTAAGATGCCGGAAATGCCGGGAAGCGCCCAGGTCGGGGTCTGCGCAGCCGCCAGGCGTTCGAACGGGTTCACTCACAGCAAAGAATCTTCTCCCTTCGGCAGGTGATATACTGATACAATCTACCTGAGAAATTAGAGTTAAGGGTAATTACAATCGGTTGGGAGATCTTAATGAGCAACAAACTAATAGCGTTGCAGATGTACACGATACGCGACGAGACGGCGCGCGACTTTCCCGCAACGGTGCGCGAAGTGGCGAAGATTGGTTATAACGGCGTCGAGTTCGCAGGCTATGGAGGTCTCACGAGCGGCGAGCTGGCCGAACTGCTCGCCAGTACGGAGCTGCGCGCGGCAGGGTCGCACGTGAGGTGGGAAGTACTGGAGGGCGATCCCACCCACGAGATCAACTACTGTGCGGAGATCGGTAGTCGCAATATAACTGTCCCTTATCTCAGCACCGAGTGGTTTGCAAGCGAGCGGCTCCCGGCGCTGGCACTGCGCCTGAACGCCAGCGGGCGCGTGGCCCAGGAGAAGGGGCTGACCCTCTCTTATCATAACCACAGTCACGAATTCACAAAGGGCGACGATGGACGCTACCTGCTCGACGCTCTCCTTGACAGCACCAATCCAGAGCTGGTCAAGCTCGAACTGGACACCTACTGGGCGTCGTTTGCAGGCGTCGATCCGATCGCCTACCTGCACAAGCGAGCGGGGCGCGTGGCGTTGATACACGTCAAGGATATGACGCCCGAACGGACCTTCACCGAAGTGGGCTACGGCACACTCGATATTTGGGCTATCTGTCGCGCCGCCGAGGAGAGCGGCGTGGAATGGTACGTGGTTGAGAACGATGCGCCGACGATTCCTTCGTTGGAGAGTGCGCGCCGTTCGTTCGAGAAGCTCAGCAAGATACTGGCGTAGTTTTGGGAGGGACAGCATATGGAGATCGACGCGGGCCGCCAGCAAAAGGCGCGTGAGTACGCACGCATACGCCGACGGCTCTCATTCCTGGATCTGGGCATCGCGGCAGCGGGTCTGCTGCTCGTGTTCGCGCTCGAACTGGATAAGTGGCTGCGCAATGTCATACGGGGTGTGGCATTTTTGGGTTGGCAGCCCGTGCATGATTGGTTTCCTTTGCAGATCCTGCTGTACTTCCTGCTGGCGGTGCTCGTCTACCAGCTTATCACCATACCGATCGCTTACTATAGTGGCTACGTTCTGCCACACCGCTACGACATGTCTACCCAGTCGTTCAGGGGCTGGCTGCGGGACCTTCTCAAAGGTTTCGCACTCAGCCTCGTGCTAGAAGCAGCCGCTGTGACGCTGATCTACGGCCTGCTCGCCTATCAGCCGCTTACATGGTGGCTGTGGGTCGCGGTAGTGATGCTCTTCTTCTCCGTGCTAATGGCGAACGTAGCGCCGGTCCTCATCTTCCCGCTCTTCTACAAGTTCACGCCGCTGCCGGAGGGCGAACTGACGCAGCGCCTGCTGGCACTGATGCAGCGTGCTCGTACAAGCGTGCGCGGCGTCTACACCATGCAAATGAGCAATAAGACGACCGCAGCCAACGCCGCGCTGATGGGATTGGGCAACACGCGCCGCGTCGTGCTGGGAGATACCATGCTCGATCGCTATAGCATAGACGAGATTGAGGTCGTACTCGCGCACGAACTGGGGCATCACGTCCACCGCGACATCTGGAAGCTGATCGTCAGCCAGTCGGTCCTGACGCTGGGCGGGCTCTATATCGCCAACGTGATTCTGCACGGCGTCGTCGCGTGGGGATTCTATTCTTCGCTCACCGATTCGGCCACCCTCCCCTTCTTCTTCCTGCTCACGGGCATCTTCGGCCTCATCGTCATGCCCATCAGCAACGGCTACAGTCGGCACATCGAATACCTGGCAGACGAGTATGCGCTGCAATCCACGGGGAAGGTCGAACAATTCAAAAGCGCGATGACCCGTCTCGCCAACCAGAACCTTTCGGAGATCGAACCATCGCCCATCGTAGAATTTCTCTTCTACTCGCATCCCTCGATCGGCAAGCGTCTCAGACATGCCGACCAGTTTGCCACAGAGCGTGGCTACACCTTCAACGCATCGGCGAGCGCGCCCAGTTGAGACGCCGCCTCGTCGACGGAGCCAGAGGGCATGGAGAGCAGCGGCTCATCGACGCCCAGCTCGCCCCACTGGTCGATCTTAGCGACGACCTGGGCAGGAGTTCCGATGATCGTCACGGCGTCGAGCAGGCGCGGACTTATCGCCTCGACCGCCGTCTTCATCCCCTGCTTCCAACCCTTGATGACCGCCTCTACATCCTCGCCAAAGCCGTTGCGGGTCAACATCTGCGCGTAGTAGACCCCCATCTTGCCGATGTAGTAAGCCAGCGGTGATCCAGCATTGAAGCGGGCGGCCTGGCGCTCCTGTTCGCTGGCATTCTCGCTCAGAATCACGCTGGTGATGTAGGGAGCGATCGCCGCGCTATGGAGTGGGCGTCCGGCGATTTTTGCGCCCTCGTCGAGCTGCTCGCGCAGCTCGCCCCACTTATTGGCAGGCCAGTAGATCGGCAGCACGCCATCGGCGATCTCACCAGACTGCACAACATTTTTGGGACCCATCGCCGCAATATAAATAGGCAGGTCAGCGCGTAGCGGCGTAAAGCGCAGTTTGAAGCCTCGCTCCAGATTGAAAAACTCACCATGATAGACCAGCTTCTCACCGCGCAGAATCATCCTGATGATCTCGACATACTCGCGCGTGCGCCGCACCGGCTTCTGAAAGGGGACGCCATGCCAGTGCTCGATCATATTAGCCCCTGAGGGGCCGAGACCGAGCACGATGCGCCCGCCAGAGCGCTCATCCAGGGTGGCAGCCGAGCTGGCGATCAGGGCAGGGGTGCGCGAATAGATATTCGCGATGCCCGCGCCGATCTTGATGCGCCTGGTGGAGCGCACCAGATCGGCCATTGAGGTAAATAGCTCATAGCCCCACGATTCCCCCAGCCAGACCGAATCGAAGCCCAGCTCGTCGGCCAGCCTGACCTTCTCAACCACCGCGTTCCACTCGCCAGGGAAATTTGGGGAATCGGCCACAAAACCAATACGAGAACGATACGCCTTTTGAGGGGCCTCAGCCGCAGTGCCGGGTCCGCTATCCGTCGTCATATGATGCATCCATCCTTCTATGGTGATCAGCAAGAGATAGGTAGTAACCCGCTTATTATATCATCCGTGACTGTTGAGGACTCATCAGCGCCAAACACGCGAGCCGCAACGCGGCGAGGAGTCAGAAAAGGGATCTGGGGAGATACGTGCGCATAGTCATAGCATACGAGACCGATTCAACTCATGATAGAGAATGCTCAAACCATATATATTGCTGGGGGAATAGGGAACGACAGGAATGTTATGCATATTACACACTTTGTTCAACATGATGCATGCGGACAAAATTTAGAAACGATGGTGTACAGATCCTTCCTCGCCTCGCGGCAAGGTAGAGCAGGGCCGAGAAGAGTACTGCCGAGAGCAACACGGTGACGAGGCCAGCCTCGGGCCCGAAGTCGCCGCCCGTCCAGATGGATGGCCCGTTCGTATAGCTCTGGACCAGAACGGAGGGAGAATTGCCGGAGACATTGTAGCCGAAGACGGTCCCCTCGAAGAAGTTCCAGCCCCAATGTAAGCCGATGCAGAGCCAGAGATTGCGCGTCAGCATATACGCGGCGGCGAGGGTGATTCCGGCCTCAAGCGCGATTGCCAATGAGCTGATCCAGCTTGCATCGGGATTGGCGATGTGGAACCAGCCAAAGGTCAGCGCGCTGATAGCAAGCGCTATCCAGGAACCCAGCCCACGCTCTAGCAGTCGGAAGAGGATGCCACGGAAGATCACCTCTTCCTGTATCGCGACCACACAGTAGAGCAGAAGGCCGCTGAGGAGCGTATCTATGGTGTCGCTTATGCCATTCTGTATGCTCTGAATGTGATACCAACCGGCCAGAGCCAGGATGAGCGTTGTGAGGCTCATCACCGTGGCGCTGATCCCCATACCAAGAAAAATATTCCGTACGATGTGCCGGGGCGCGAAACCCACTTCGGCGAAAGAACGTTTCTCGAAGAATCTGGCACCCAGTAGAAGAACCGGAATAACGATCACCGCCTTCGAATAATAGGCGACATCCTGAAAGGCGGGGCCGTTCGCGCCAAATGACTGGGTGACAATCAAGGCGGCCATCTGGCTCAGCACCTCGACAACCGCAAGATCGATGGCAAGGACGAAGAGCGGGTAGCCGAGGGCGCGCAAGGTGTGTAGGTGACGACGGGTTAGCATGGAACTCTCCTATGGTTAAAAAGTAGTACTTACATAAATAAGAATAGACTAAATGTTTGAAAAAATAGGCAATAAGGTGTAAAAGGTTTGTAAATTTCTTTCTTTAAGAGTTATTACCTGTGTTTGGAATGCAGAGTAATCTCAGTTTTAGAGATTATGAAGATGTATAAATGCTGTACTAAGGAGTATGGTCTAGCAGGCGGGAAAAACAGGTTTATTTAATAGATTCAATGTGGGGAAAGGGCATGTCCTGTGGCATATCCAGGTTGGAGGGCAGATATTCAGCTCCCTCGCTTTCGCCAATGTGACAATCCATGCGCAGGGAACCGCAGATAATTAGGAGCGCCGTGGTCTGGGCGCTGGATGCGCGGAGCAACACCGCGTACTGGCGGTACGCGGTCCCACCGACGGTCTACGCCTCGGAGCGCACAACGGAAATGTCTACCCTTTCACGCGTCAGTGACTTTCTGATGGCTGCGCGGAGGAGATGCGCGCGACGACGACGGTAATATTATCGGAGCCGCCATTCTCATTCGCCAGCTCCACCAGATGCATTGCGCTCTCTTGCGGGGCGCCCTTTTGCACAATAGCGCCGATCTCCTCGTCGCTCACCATATTCGAGAGTCCGTCGGAGCAGAGCACCAGCGTATCGCCCGGTTGCACTGTCTCCTCGAACACATCCACCACGACATCCAGGTGAGCGCCCATGCAGCGTGTGATCACATTGCGCTGTATATGGCCGCGCGCCTGTTCCGGGGTCAGGATACCAGCGCGTACCTGTTCGGCCACCCACGAATGATCCAATGAGACCTGCCGGATCTTTCCTACGCGCACGAGGTAAGCGCGGCTATCGCCGACGTTCGCGATATAGGCGCGCTCGCCCAGCAGCAGAGCGACGATGCAGGTCGTACCCATTACCCGCTCCGACATCCCTCCAGCTATGCTGCCATTATACACAGACGCATTGGCCTGCTGGATGGCTTTCAGTAGAGAGGAGGGCGCATCGTTGCTCTCGTCGTCTTCGTAGTAGAGCTTGCTTACCTCATTCACCACCATCTCGCTCGCCACCTCACCCTTGTCGTGGCCGCCCAGGCCGTCTGCGACGATGAGCAGAGCGCCTTTCCAGGCCATCACCTGGGGATCTTCTGGGAGGACCGAGATCATATTATCTTCGTTATTGACGCGCTTACGACCAGTATCTGTACACAAACCGACCTCGTAGAAAAGACCACTCATGATAATACGCTCCCTTCCCTGCGCTTAATCGGCCCGTCGAGGATACAGGGTCCCATCCTCGTTTGACTATGTATCCTAGCAAAGCGCCTCTCTGCTATGATACATAGGTGTGCCACTCTTTGTCAACGATTGAGAGAGGGATGCGGAGCTATTCAAAGGGTGCTTTCTACCTCATATCGGCCCGTGAGCGGGCCTCGCAAAGGGTTTATTATTGAGGTTCTGGCGAGCACAGCTCGCCATCAATAATAAACCCTTTGCGAGCGCCAGAGGCGCGAGGAAAGCGGATAAATCATGGGCACGCAATATTTGCTTGAAATCGCGTGCCACCTGCTCATCTCTTAACGTGCAGGATTATTATTGTACATTGACCTTGAAGGCAAGCTCCAGAATATACATAGGGCACATCTGGCCTGCCTTGCAGAGAGGCTGGCTGCTGAAATTGAGTACCGTGCTCCCGGTTCCCGTAGCGTTGAAGCGCCACACGCACACGCTATCGGCGATCCAGGCATAACCAGCAGGCGACTGAAGCTGGAGATTACTTACAGCCGTGTTTGGTCCTCCCCACTTATGACCGAAGGGCAGGCGCACCTCGACCACATCGCCTACGTGAGCAGTGATCGTACTATTGGCATTGGCTGGCTTTATCAATACATTCGCCTGCTTCGGCGCGGTACTTACGACCATATCGCTAGGGCAACCATGCGACGTCCCATAGCCCTTTACCGGAGTAGGCGCCGCCGTCGGAGTAGACCCCGCCGTCGGAGTAGACCCCGGCGAGCCGCTGGGAGGGCCGCCACAGGCGCTAAGCACAAACGCAAGGACCAGGAGGGTAAGTAAGCCGATATATACAAATGCATATTTGTGTATAATAGAAACAGTACGCATGATCTGAACTCCTTCTTCGCTATTCTCTACACGAGATGTGTCACTATCAAGACGAAAACGTTGCGAAAAAAGTTCCCGTCACTTTTTCGACCCTGCATATAGCCAAAAAGTCCCATTTTTAACATACTCTTAAAAGATGCTGATGAAGAGAAGAAACGGGCCGCTATTGGCTTGAAGGCGAAAAGTAAGAAATCGCTCTCTTAGAAAATAAACGCATCTGTTTATCGAGTTTGCTGGGGTTTCCCGATAGACGCAAGCATGACCAGCAGCTCCTCTGTATCGAGAACAAAGCGGCGTGCGGAGATCACCTGCTGAACGAGTCCGAGCCGCAGCGCCTCCTGGGCATTGAGCGTCGTGCCAGATGTAGAATAGTGCGTCGTCGTCTCGCGACCGATCGTGGCGGGCAGGCGTATAGAGAGCACGCCTGGAAAGATCTTCGCGTTAATCGCGGGCAAGCGAAACCTGGCATCATCGCGCGCGATCACCGTATCGCAGAGTGCTGCCAGCTCGCAGCCCGCGCCGAACGCGCTTCCCTTGACGAGGGCAACCGTGGGAATGGCATGGATATGCAGCTCGTCGAACGCGATCTCGGCATTTCTGGCGGCGCGCAGCAGCTCTTCACGCCGCTCATTCGAATCGTCGGGCAGGTCTACGCCAGCACAAAAAGCGTGTTCTCCCACGCCTGTGATTACGATGAGGCGAGGAGAGCGCGTCGTCGCCTTGCGCAAAGAGGCAGTTAGTTTATCTACCATCTCCGTCGTCAGGGAATTCAAGGGTTGCCGGTCAAGAAGCAGCCAGAGAATATCTTTGTGCAGGCGCACATGAACATCTGACATATACTATCCTCTACTCTTTATTTTCCTCTTAGAGTTATCCTCCTACGAGTAGCCAGTAGGGCACTGATAGTATATAACATGGCGGGGTGGCTTTTCGCGTCGGGCTGGCCATTTTGAGAAGGAGGCCAGCCCATCCTGAAAGGTCAAATGCCCATAATCGTCGCGATATACTGACGCGTCTCGGCGGGGAGGAAGTTCATCCAGTTCGCGCCGCCAGCCGCGACCGCGTATTGTACCGTGCCGGTGCCGGAGTTATAAGCAGCGAGCGCCTTGGAATAATCGCCGCCGTACTGATTGGCAAAGCCAGCCATGTAGCGAGCCGCGCCTGCGAGCGCGGACTCTGGATTCCATGGATTGATACCCAGGCCAGCAGCCGTTGCAGGCAGGAACTGGGCGATGCCAACAGCGCCAGCGGGAGATACCGCGTTGGGATTGAAGCCGCTTTCAACCTGGATCTGTCGCGCGAAATAATCGGGATTGATACCATTAGCGGTGGCATCCTGGCGCGCAATAGTTACATACGCGCTCGTTGAGAGCGTTATCGGCGGCAACACCGGATTCGCCGCAGGGGCGGCAGAGGTAGTGTTGTGCTTCGCGTTAGTCTGGGCGAGTGTCACAAATGGATGTGCGTTGACATCCATTCCCTGCTGTTGCGCCTGGACCCAATCGGCGGCCCCCGCAAAAAGTGGAACCGAGGTCTGACCACCCTTCAGTGGGGCCAGAGAGACCAGAGTCGTTATCATGACGGCGACAATTGCGCCCAGTACGATGCCGTGGCGCAGGCGCAGGGACATGCGTCTTGCCTTAATTAGCTCTTCTGTCGTTTGCCTCCTGCGTTTCTTCGCGCCAGGGATCACCACCGGCGCCCTGGTGACGTTCGTAGTCATCGTCGATTGCAAAGCCGCGATCAGCGATTGCGTCGTCGGCACATCATGTAACTGACCTGATACGGGTTGCAAGTGATCAGTCGTCAGCGTACGTGATGGAGAAGATAGTTGCCCGGTTGAATAGGAATTGTCTATGAGTGCACCTGACGACGTTGGCGTAATGGGGGAGATGACGGGAGTAAAGTCGGAATAGCGCTCCATCAACGGATCAGGATCATCATACCGGAACGATGATGGAGAGTTGTAAAGTGACATAAACCTACCTCATTACCATAATCTACGTTGGACTTCTTTGTTTTGAGTCTATCTAAATAGACCGGGCGCGTCAAATTATTGAGGCAGAAGGGGGTGAAAAGTAATGTACATGCTCTTGCGCGTCTCAACCTGTTTCCTGGTAAATGATAGGGCTGTGTAAGTCATTGTGGCACGATATAATACATCGGGTGGGGTGCTACTGAGAGGCCCATACGACGGACTTATGATCGGCATTGATCATAAGTCCGTCGTATGGGCCTGAGAAGCGTATCTCTGCTAGATAAAGTTACACGGGGCGCGCGCCTGCCAGCTCGCGCTGGGGGCGTGGGTTTCTGCTGCGTGTATTTTTTCGCTTCGTCTGGCGCGCCAGCCGCGCCGGTAAATAGGGCTCCATGGCGTACAGGGCGTTAAGGTAAACCTGCTGCTGCTCATGGATAACGCCATTCGGGCCCAGATTCCACCATTCGGAGGGTGTGAAGTAGGCCGAGACTTCGGCTTCGGGGCCGCTGCGCCCGTACCACTGAATCAGGTGCAGGTTGTCGGACTGTGCGAGCCACATCGCCAGGTCGATCAACTCAGGGTTCTCAGTCAACTTCGCCATACCATAGACGTGGCCCATCAACTGCAGGATGGTCTGCTGGGCGCTATTGCCCAGGAAGAACTCCATCCCTCCGCTGCCGGCCCACGTCGTCGGATAGACGGGCAGCGGCAGGTGGTTGGCCTGCTCGGTATGGCGGTCGATCAGCCCGCTGGCCGTATACGTCGTCACATTGCGTTGAGCGAGCTGTTCGGGGAGTGCGCGCATGAAATCGAAGATGCCGCTATCCACGCGATGGTGCTCGCCGAACGTCTCGAAGTCCCAACCGATCATCATCAAGTCGCCCCAGGTGTGCGCGATCCAATCGGCGTAGGTATCGGCGAAGAGCGGGTAGCCGGACCAGGTGCGATTGGAGAAGCGATACCCCACATCGTCGCTCAGCTCCAGGTGGCGCGTGAGCAGATAAGGAGGATTGCTGCTGCGCTCGGTCTTGCCTTGTGAGGAGCGCAAGGGACGCGTTTTGGACTTGCTGCCCTCGATAGGAAGCGCGTAGGGGCCATCATCGCCATTCTGGTAGAGATGCGTACTCTCGCGCCAGCCCATCACCCAGGGGCGTCCGTCCATCACTGCACCATGAAAACCCGCCGTATCGAGCGCATCATATAGCGTCGCCGACATGCACATCTCCGTCGTGTCGGTCACGACCGGGCGCTTGCCAAAGATGCCCTCCAACTCGTCGACCATCCCCTGCATACGCTGCACAAACGTGGGCATATCGAGTAGAAAGAGGAAGCTGTGATAGGGTTCGACCCCGATCAGCTCCACATTTTCCTCCGCGACCAGCTCGCGGAACAGGGCGAGCAGATCTTTGTCCCAGGCAGCCGCCTGGCGCAAAAACGAGATGGAGAAGCCGATAGAGAGCCGCATCCCCTGGCGCACCAGGTCTAGAAACATGCGCCCGGCAGGATAATAGCTATACTGCGCTACCTTGCGAAAGTAGCGTTCATTCATACGCTCATCAAAGAGGCAACGCGTAATATCCTCAATCGTGGCACCTCGTGGAATCGGCTGCGCAGGCAGCTTGAGACGACGAGGTTGATGCACCACAGTGTAGATTGCCAGATCCGCAACCATGTCAATCATCCTCTCAAGGCTAGACAGGGAGCTTTCCGAGCACGGAGGCGCCGACTGCCTTCTCCTTCGCAAATTCCTTATATTCAGCGCTTGCATCCTGTGCAGGTGGAAAGACGATATTTTGCTTACGAGCAAGGAACTCCAACTTGCCGATAAGATTCTCGATCACCCGTTCCCACAAGAACTGCCTGGCCGATAAGTATCCGTTCGTACGGATACGTTCCTGCTCGTCTGGATGACGGCGCAGGTAGAGCAGATAGCCAACGAGCTCGTCGGGGTCGTCTGTCTCGGTCACGACCGCGTTCTCGAACGAGACGGCATAGTCCTCGCCGGTGCTGCCCGTAACTGCGATGCCTTGCGCAGCCATCACCTCCAGCGCGACCAGGCCGAAGGGCTCGTGCCCGCTATTGGCGAGCGTCGCGTCGGCGGAGGCGTAGATGGTGCGTACAAACTCCTCGGGCAGGAAGAAGCGCAGGTTATAGAGATCGGCGGGGCCAGCCTGCTCAAAGGCATTGAAGCACTGCTCCAGATTGGGGCGCTGTGCTACGACATCCCGGATTTGCAGGCCTCGATTATAGGCATGATGAAGGACCTCGGCGCCGTGCGGCTCGATGCCACCGCGCACAAGCAGCGTGACGGGATAGCCGATATCTTTCAGGCGCGCAACGGTCTCGATCGCCATCATCCAGCGCTTATCGGGATCGAAACGACCGATCTTGAACAGGAAGAGCCGCTTGGGATCGCCTCGCTGCACGATTGCGCGCAGTCGCTTCGCCGCCTCGTCGTCGACGGGGTCAAGGTGGCGCGCAGGAATGCCGTTGGGGATGACCAGGGGGTTGACGCCCAGGTTCCACATCTTGTGCTTCATGTACTTGCTCACCGTGCACAGCGTCGTCACAAAATTGAGACGACCCCAGTTGATACGGTGCAGCGACATCAAGCTATTGAGATTCCACAGCATCAACGTTTTGCCACGCACTCCAAACCAGTTCAGCAAGTCGGAGGTGCGACTCATCGCCTCGGCAGTGTGCCAGTCCTCGCCCATAATCACCACGGTCTTGCCTTCAGATACAGCCGGGTGCACAACCTCGCTATAAATATAATATGGGACGCTATCGTTGAAATCGTAGAGCTTCTGCTCTTCGCCGTCGTAAACGCCGTTGGGATAGTACTTACTGACCCATTGCGACCAGCGCTTGAGTATCAGCTTGCCATCCACACGCAGCTCGGTCGCGGGCTTGTAGGGATCGCCAATGAAGATCAACTGGGTTGAATATCCCAGTGTAGCCAGGGCTTCACTCAATTCGGTAACACGGGTTCCTAAACCACCAGCCGTGGAGTAGACATCGGGCCCCTCGAAACAGAGCAAGACAAATAGAGTGTTCTCTGGCGAAATCGCTCCGTCTAGTTTCATCATAGTCAGGTAGTCCTCATAAATGTGTAGTAGAATGATGTTCAAGAGGGAAGAGTTTGGCACTCATCGTTGAGTAGCGGGCCCCCGGCGCGCGATACCAGATATTGCCACCTGGTACACAATACAGCACGGGGGACAGTATCGTCGTCAAGCCTGTGCAGTGTTGTACGCGAGGCCCATTGCAGTGTGAAAATCCGCATCCCTGCATTGCCGGTTGTTCGTTGTACGCGCCATCCCACCGACCCCTAGCATAGAACCGGGCAGGCGCGACACACTTCCTGTTTTTAGTATAGCATGTCTTCAGCACAAACGTCACACCCAGACAGTATATCACACA
>DAOTTD010000151.1:0-36029 GCA_034438015.1 Ktedonobacteraceae bacterium
CTGCCGGTTCTTTTGCTTCCGCCGCAGTAGTCTCAGAAGATAACGAACTGGATCAAAAGACGAAAAATCAATGGCTGGAAGAAGGTGATAAGCTCTATAGCACGCGACGCTATCAGCAGGCGCTGGCCGCTTACGAAAAGGGGCTCCAACTGGCTCCAGATGATTCCACACTGCGCCGAAAATACAACAATACTCGTGATTATCTCAAATCTAGTCAAAGATACGGCAATACTCAGCAGCCACTCAAATCGACGGCACAACAATCTGATGTTCCAACCTATGAAAACAGTAGAAAGACTACGCGCATAGTAGTAGGATTGATTGTAATAGTTCTCCTATTCCTGATAATAAATATTTTAACAGTCTGGAATGCTACAGTTGTGGGCCTGACATTATTTACTGGTATTACAACCTTGATAGCTATAATTGTTGGGTAGGATCCACTAAAAAAACGCCTTGCTATACACCGTCATCTCGTGATATGCTTAGAAAAAGTGTTCTTTCTCTAGCTGTATCAGGGACAATAGCGAGAGATCGAAAAAAGCCTGGGCGCTTTTACGATCCGCTTAAGGATACTGAAAATCGAAGACGAGATGCGTACTGAAGATGAGCGTCTGTTCGGCTGGGACGCGACGCCCGGTATCGTCTCGGTATGGGCGAACCGCGAGGGGCTGGCGATTGTATGGCGGCGACAGGAGGGGCGTGTGACCTGTTCGCGCGAGCGTTTCCGTCCCTGGCTGTTTGCGACGACGCTGGCCGACCTTGCACACCTGGGACCGGCCCTGCTGCCCGTAACGGCGTTTGGCAGTGAGAGCGCGCATATCAATTATCGCGAGCTAGAGGGTCCCGACCCTCCCACACAGAGCTACCGCTATCTGATTACTGTTCGCGATGGGCGCTACCTTGAACGAGCGCTGCTGGCGGGTGCATCGAAAAGACTCGGGCGGCGCATCAATAATTTGAATGAACTCGACGAATACTACCGTGTGGGTCCGGTCGAGCAATATCTCATGGCAACGGGACGCGTCTACTTCCGCGACATGACGTATGAAGAGGGGCTGCATCGCTTGCAGTTCGATCTGGAGACAACGGCGCTCGACCCGCATCGCGGGCGCATCTTCCTGGTCGCGGTGCGCGATAATCGTGGGCTGGCGACTATCCTTGAAGCACCCACGCCCGAGGATGAGGCGCGGCTCATCCAGCAGTTGTGCACGCTGATCGCTGAGCGCGACCCCGACGTCATCGAGAATCACAACCTGTTTGGCTTCGATCTGCCATTTCTGGAGGAGCGTGCCGCGCAATTGCACATTACGCTGAATCTCGGACGGCAGGGAGGGCCAATGCAACTGGAGCGGCGTGAGGAGACGCTGGCGGTGGGACCGGAGGCGCGCCGCCGCACGCGTTACAGCGTGGCCGGGCGCGAGCTGATCGATACGCTGGACGCGGTGCGGCGCTACGACTTCGTGGTGCGCGACATGCCCAGCTATCGGCTCAAAGAAGTGGCGCGCTACTTCGGCATCGCCTCGCCCGAACGCGTGTATATCGAGGGAACAGAGATCTTCGAGACCTATCAACGCGATCCCGAACTGGTGCGGCGCTACGCCCTGGACGACGTGAACGAGGTCGATGGACTCTCGCGCCGCCTGCTGGGCGCACCGTTTGTGCTGGCGAGCATGGCCCCCCGCCGTTACGAGCGGCTGGCGTCGGCGGGTCCGGCGATGGGCATACTTGAGCCGCTGCTTGTGCGCGCCTATCTGCGCGCAGGCGTTGCGCTCCCCTACCAGGCCGCGCAGCAAGAAGGGGAGCAGGCGCTCCACGAAGGCGGCGCGACCATTTTATTTGCCGAAGGAATCGCCGAGCAGGTCGTCAAGGCCGACGTCGCCTCGCTGTACCCTTCGTTGATGCGCACCTTCCAGATCGGTCCCGCCTGCGACCCCCTGGGTGTCCTGCTCAGCATCTTGAGTCGCCTGACCGATCTGCGCCTCGCACACAAAGCCGCTGCACGCTCGGCTGACGCACTAACAGCCAGCCACCACGAGGCGACACAGGCTGCGATGAAGATCCTGATCAACGCGGCGTATGGCTATATGGGAGCCGGCTCAATGGCGCTCTTCGCCGATAATCGCGCCGCCAGCGAAGTCACGCGGCGAGGGCGCGAACTGCTGAACACGGTCCTCGACGCCCTGCGCGAGCGTGGCATGGCGCTGATCGAGGCCGATACCGATGGCGTCTATTTCGCCGTGCCGAACGGCTGGACAGAAGAGCAGGAGCGCGCCCTGGTCGCCGAGGTCGGCGCGCAACTTCCAGCCGGCATCAGGCTGGAATACGAGGGACGCTACCGCGCGATGTTCAGCCACATGGTCAAAAACTACGCCCTGCTCACGTACAACGAGCGCCTGATCGTGCATGGCGTGGCGCTGCGTTCGAGCCGGGCCGAACCGTTCGGCGACCGCTTCCTGCGTCAGGCCTTGCTCAGCCTGATGACCAACGACATTCCAGGATTGCACGAGGCGTTCCAGCGAACGGTCAGCGCCCTGCGCAATCGCTCCCTGCCAGCGTCCGATCTGGGAGCACGCGTGCGGCTCTCGAAGACGCCCGAGGCCTACCTTGCGGCCCGCGCCACGCATCCCGAACCGCAATACGAGGCCCTGCTGGATGCCGGTCGCGCGCGCTGGCACCCCGGCGAACGCGTGCGCTTCTACCGTACGGGCCCCAGAAGCTATACCTGGCTGCTGGAGGAGGCCGACGAAGCCCCGGCAGGCGAAGGATGGGAGGGCGGCGGAAGACAGGATGATCATGAAAGCAACGACGCATCAGACCGCCACGAGATCGCCGACCGACGCGATTACGACGTCGAGCACTATCTGCAGGTACTGGTCACATCCTACGCCGCCCGCCTGCGCAAAGCCTTCGCCCCGGAAGATTTCGCGCAACTTTTCCGCATAGACGACCAGTTGAGCCTGTTCGATCGCCCCGTGGAGAGCATACAGCCGCGCTGGATTCGCTGCCAGTAGAGACTCCAGTAAGAGGCACCGTACACTAATGTGGTAAGTTAAGAGGTTGAGGTGTTTTCCCTGGCTCTCTACTTATTCACGCAAACGAGCCTGAACTTGAACCTATGATACCTGGCGAAGATGAGCCAGGCATGGGTATAATAGGAGCTGGTAAAGCAGCGTCTCGATTTGAACGCAGTCCGTTGAAACGTATTCCTCTCTCCCGTTGTTCGGAAAGTATGCCACGCAACAGAGGGCTGGATGGTGTTTAAGTGATGAAAAAAGAGGATGCCATGGAAAAGCCAGACGATACGATCACGGGTTTTGACAGGGTGGACCAGGCGGCGAACCCCGCTTTCTTTACACAGTTTATGGATAAGTCACATACCTTGCAGTCGGCCAGCATTTATCGGCAGCGGATGTTTGAACTCCTGGATGTGCGGCCAGGAGCGACTCTGCTGGACGTTGGCTGCGGGGCGGGAAATGATGTGCAAGATCTGGCAAAGCTCGTGGGGCCCAGCGGGCGCGTGGTGGGGATAGACTCCAGCTCAACGATGGTTCAGCAGGCGCGTGCCCGGACCGCAGACGTACATCTGCCGGTGGAGTACCTGCAAGGGGATGCGTATCAGCTCCCTTTTAAGGAGAACATCTTTGATGGCTGTCTGTCGTCGCGGGTCTTCAAGCACCTGGCTTCGCCGGACCGTGCGCTCGTCGAGATGGTGCGTGTGGCACGGTCGGGCGCTCACATTGTGGTTGCGGAAGCCGATTTTGACCTGACGATCGTTGATATCCCGGATCGCACGCTCGCCCGCCAGATGATCCACCTGGCATGTGACCGTGTACGGCACGGCTGGATGGGACGGCAGTTGCCCAGGCTCTTCAGCGAGGCGGGGCTGGACGATATCGTTGTCACTGGCAACGTGCTGTCGTCAGACTATGCCTATTTCCAGATGGCCTTCGGCGGTCTCTTGCAAGATGCGCAGGCGGCGGGTAAGGTGTCTGGCGAAGAGGTGACTCGCTTCTGGAACTTGCTGGAACAAGCTGATCGCGAGCAGCGCTTGTTGGGCTATGTCGGCTTCGTCGTGGGCGGGCGCAAGCCCTGAAAAGGCGCTTAGGCAGCCTCGCTGATGCGAAAAGTGGTCTGGCTGAGAGTTTAGAATATCAATTACATCGTCACAGACTGAACTGACGGCCAGCAATGCGACGGTAGCGCGCCTCGACGAACGAATAGGCTCCATAGGCGACCAGGCCCAGGGCGACGATCGCCAACAGGAAAGGACCGAACGGTTGCTGTAAGAGCACCTGTAGCGCGGTATCCAGGCCCTTCGCATCGTTGGGATTGTGCTGCAGGGCCGCGATGATCAGGAAGAGGCCAACGATGCAGAAGACAACGCCAAGTGCAGCGTAGCCCAGGCGACCGAGGAAGATCAGTCCCTTTCTAAGCTGCGCGCTCACTCCTTGTAAAGAGAGCTTCCGCTGGAAATTTGCTGAGTACGCACGATAAAACAGGTAGCCAGCGATCCCAAGTACGGCCAGACCCACCACGACCACAAGCGCGACGCCGATACTGTATTTAAGTAATATCCCCGTCCAGTTCTGCGCCGAAGTGGTAGAACTCTTCCCTCCATTGCCCGTACCCGCGAGCAACTGGATGGTCCCGACAGCGAGCAGTCCATAGGAGACGCCAACCGCCGCATACCCGACACGCGCAAGAATGCCCTTTGCCTGGTTGCCCTTCCCTTCGGTATCGAGCAATGCCTGAATGAAACTCCAGAGCGCGAAGCCGATCAGTCCGATCGCCACGACGACCAGCAGGAACCTGCCGAAGGGCTGATCGTAGATCGTATGAACAGCCCCCCTCTGATCGATAGCTTTTCCACCTCTGCCCGCCGCCAGTTGTACAGCGAGAATACCGATAACCAGGTAGACCACACCCTTCACCGCGTAGCCGAGACGTGCCAGCATCGTCATCCACTTACTAGTGGCGGCATCGCGCCCTGCCTGCTCCGCTTTTTCCGGCATGCTCACATTCGATTTCATTTATTTAGATTCCTTTCTTGCTCATGTCCATAGAGCAAAACTTCAGCCGCTTCCAGATTTTTCGCGTTCGTAAAAAGCCTTGTGAACAATATAAAGTACTTCTCTTCTAGTACGGGTTACCATGCACAAAAAGATACGCGTGCGGATAGGCTGATGGTCCTGGCAAATGTTCGAATTGTGAAGCAGGCACTTTCGACTTTGCCCGCATTGCACTACAATGGAGGAAAGAGATCGGTTTGATTACAACAAAGAAAGAGTTTGTAGATGATACGTCGTATTCTTGCCATTATCCTGGTACTGTTGGCGATGATTGTGCTTATCGGAGTAGGCGGAGTGCTGGCCTACACGCCGCTGGGGACGCGAGTGATCTCCACGTTCGGCCCTCCGACTCCCACACCGAAGCCGATTCTTACGGTACGCGGCACCCCACCCATGGTGAACGCGAAGGCAACCTACCTGCTGGATGCCGATACAGGGCATGTGCTGGTCGACGTTCAGGGACAGCAGCGCCTGCCGATGGCGAGTACGACCAAGATTATGACCGCGCTGATCACTATCGAGACGGCAGACCTGAACAAGGTTGTGACCATTAAACAGGACGCCATCGACGAAGTGAGGAAAAACAATGGCAGCAGCGCGCAGCTCGTGGTCGGCGACCAGATCCGCCTGAAGGATCTGTTGTATGCGCTGCTATTGCCTTCGGGCGATGACGCGGCCATCAGTGTAGCAGACGCCGTTTCTGGCTCACCCGCTAACTTCGTGCAGCTTATGAACCAGTACGCACAGCGGTTACATCTGAAGCAGACACATTATATCAACCCCGATGGACTTACCTATCTAACGCCGCAAGGGAAGCCAGATCCGAACCACTATACCAGCGCCGCCGATCTGGTGCAGCTCACACGTATCGCGCTGAACAATCCACTCTTTGCGCAGATCATCGAACTGCAGCGCTACTTCCTGCCGGCGACCGCGCAGCATCACGCCTATACGTGGGTGACGACAGACGATCTGCTGAGCGAGTACGCCGGAGCTATAGGCGTGAAAACGGGCTTTACCGTCGAGGCCGGCTATTGCCTGGTCTTCGCAGCCACGAGCGCGGGCCATCACTTGATCGGTGCCGTCATGAACGATTCCGCGACCGATCCCAACCGGCGCTTTGTGGATGCAGCGAAGCTGCTGGATTGGGGCTTTGCGCTCCCTCTGCTGCCGCCGCCAGCGCCCACGCCACAATGATCCGATTGTTACGGGAGGTATCCCTTCAGTAGGGATGGGGCTTGCCCCCATCCGGCTCGGGAGTGGCATTCTGTGGACTCGGATAGGGGCAAGCTCCATCCCTACTGAAGAGAGCAGGACCTGAATAGATACGTCGCGGGAGTGAAATCATAGAAGGAATAAGGCCATGACGAAACACAAAGTGACAGTAACAATAAAGCGAGCATACGACAAAGCTGAAGAGAACGATGGCACACGCGTCCTCGTGGATCGGCTCTGGCCGCGCGGGCTCTCTAAGGAGCGAGCTCACATCCACGTGTGGTTGAAAGAGGTCGCCCCGAGCAATGGGCTGCGTAAAGAGTTTGGACACGAGCCTGAGAAATTTGCAGAGTTTCGCGAGAAGTATATAGCAGAGCTCTCATCCGCAAGCGGGCAGAAGGCGCTCAATGCATTGCGCGAGCTGGCGCAGCAAGGGCCGATCGCACTGGTCTTCGCGGCACGCGATGCGGAGCACTCCAATGCCGCTATACTACGCGAACTTTTGCAGCGCGGGTCATAAGAGTGATAGAGTGCTTGTGCTTGCTTTTTGGAAAAGTTCCGTTTAATATATCAATGTAACCATCGTTTTACGACTAAATCCTTCTTCAAATTCAAACGGGTAAATAGGCTAACAATCGATCAATCGGTTAAAGGAGACCTGTATGGATCAGTCTATTGTACCTTCATCCACGGCTGACGCAACACATGCACCGCCTGAGCGCAAACGACCATCCTCTGGCTGGGGTCTGCGTGCGCGTTCTCTTTGCGTGGGCATTGGGGCTGCACTGCTCCTGGTAGTGCTGATTGCTCTGGGTTCACGTGGCTTCCACTGGTTTGACGCGGCGCTGATAGGCTATGCGGTTGCGACGATCTTCGCGACTGCCGCAGTGACATATAAGTATGCGTTCTGGCTCTCGCGGCCACCAACGGGACGTTACTGGAAACGAAGCTGGCAGCTATTTTTCTCTTACCAGAACTTCCGGCGCTATGCGCTGCTCATTCCACAAGCGATTGCTGACCTGTTTGCGCAGCAATTTATACGCAAACGTGGACTTTATCGCTGGCTGACACACCAATGCATCTTCTGGGGAGTCCTGCTCTCGTGCGCGATCACCTTTCCGCTCACCTTTGGCTGGCTACGCTTCACGCAGCCTCCTGTGGGGGGCTACCGCATCTGGATTCTAGGTTTCCCACTCTTTACATTTCCGACCGACTCAGTACTGGCCTTTCTCATTTTTCACGCCCTGGACCTGACGGCCCTGCTGTTACTGGTCGGCCTGGTGCTGGCATTCCAAAGACGCTTCCATGATCTCGCCCTGATCACCGTACAGCGTTTCCAGTTCGATCTTGTTCCACTGGTCCTCTTGACGGCGATTGTTGTCAGTGGACTCGCACTCACCATCGATAGTACCTGGCTGGGTGGCGCCTACTACTGGTATATCTCGCTGACGCACGAAGCAATAGTCGTACTGTGGCTGATCTCGCTGCCATTCGGCAAGTTCTTCCATATCATCGAGCGCCCGGCCACAGTTGGCATTGAACTCTACTGGCGCACCGGCGAAGGAACCACCATGCAGCGCTGCGCCCGTTGCCAGGAGGAGTTTGTGCCCAGGCGCTTTCTCTCCGATCTAAAGAAAACTCTTGCCGAAGTAGGCGAAGATTATACGCTTCCTGCTACCCCGGTACAGCAGAAAAGCGAAGGAAACGCAGAGGGGCAAGAAGCGCTCTGGTGGCAGGATTTCTGTCCAACGTGCAAGCGTGTGATGCGCGCCCAGGCCAATCTTAGCGCCCTGGGTCGCAATGGCAATCAGTTCTTATAGATCGACTGGATCGACAGACAAGCAAGCAATAGAGAGCGGGGAAGCTTATGAGTGTAGATAAAGGTATCTTTCGCCGCTGGCGAAGCAGTCAGCCAGAAACATTCGATTTTCATTCTGGCGCAGATCAAGGGCCGGCTCTCTGGAGATCCGACGAAGAGATCGAGCGCTACGTGCCGACCCACTGTTGCTATTGCGGCGTACAGTGCGGTATGTACCTTAAAGTTGCTCATGGGAAGGTAGTAGGCGTTGAGCCGCGCGAGGATTTTCCGCTCAACCACGGTATGCTCTGTCCTAAGGGAGCTACGGCCTACCAGACGGTAAATCATCCAGACCGCCTGCTGCATCCACTGATGAGGCGTGGCGGGAAAGATAGTCCATTAGAACGGGCGAGTTGGGACGAGGTACTTGATACTATCGCGCAGCGCTTTCAGGCGTTGCAGGCGGAGCATGGTAAGGATTCCGTCGCTACCTACAGCGGCTCCTCGATGACAAATGAAAAATGCTACATTATGGGCAAGTTCGCCCGCGTCGCGCTGGGCACGCGGCACTCCGACTATAACGGGCGTCTGTGCATGTCTTCGGCGACGGGAGCGAATGAGCGATCGCTGGGACTCGACCGGGCCGCGAATCCAATCAGCGATACGCTGCACGCTGATTGCATCTTTGTGATTGGCGCGAACGTGGGCGAGTGTTTTCCCATCGTAACCAGTTATCTATGGCAGGCACGCGATCGCGGCTGTAAGCTGATTGTCGCCGACCCCCGCCAGACGCCGATCGCGCGTACCGCCGACATATTCCTGCCCTTGCGCTCCGGCACGGATTCGGCGCTGCTGAACGGTATGTTGCATGTCGTGATCAAAGAGGGGCTGATCGACGAAGACTTTCTTCGCGCACGGACTGTTGGCTGGGAGGAGACGAAGGCACTGGCCGAGCAATACCCACCAGAGCGTGTGGCGAAGGTCTGTGGCTTGCGCCCGGAAACGATTATCGAGGCGGCACGGATGTATGGACGCGCCGGGTCCGCGTTGATATATACAGCGCGTGGCCTGGAACATCAAAGCAAAGGCGTAGATAACGGAGTAGCCGCGATAAACCTGGCCCTGGCAACCGGCAACTTTGGGAGGCCCGGAGCGGGCTGCGGCACGCTGACCGGGCAGGGCAATGGGCAGGGTGGACGCGAGGCCGGACAGAAGGCATCACAGTTGCCCGGCTGTCGCGAGATCGAGAAGCCCGAAGACCGCGCCTATATCTGTTCGATATGGGGCATCAACGAAAGCGATCTGCCGCACGCGGGCTATCCAGCAACATTGATGATACCGGCCATGCTGCGTAAAGAGATTCGCGCCTGCTTTATGGTCTGTTCGAACCCTATGGTCTCGCTACCCGATCAGCACACGGTGGAGCGAGCGCTGCGGGGACTGGACCTGTTCGTGGTAACGGACTTCTTCCTGTCAGAGACCGCCGAACTTGCCGATATCGTGCTACCGGGAACGGTGTGGGCAGAGGACGAAGGTACCATCACCAACCTGGAGGGTCGCGTCATCAAGTACAACAAGGCCGTTGAACCGCCGGGCGAGGCGAAGCGCGACTGGGAGATCTTATGCGCACTGGCACAGCGCCTGGGCAAGGGGAGATACTTCCCCTTCACTTCCCCGCGCGAAATCTTTGATGAGTACCGGCTCTGCACAAAGGGCGCCAAAGCCGATTACTATGGTATTACATACGAGAAGATTATGGAGCAGAACGGCGTCTTCTGGCCCTGCCCGACAGAGGATCATCCCGGTACACCGCGCCTCTACGAGGAACGCTTTGGCTTCCCCGATGGCAAGGCGCGGCTGCATCCTATTACCTACGTTCCACCCGCTGAAGAGCCGGACGAAGAGTATCCCCTGGTCTTAACGACCGGGCGCGTCATCTATCACTACCTTTCGGGCACTCAAACGCGGCACACGCCATTTCTTAAGGAGCAAGCGCCGTTCCCCTGGGTAGAGATGCACGAACAGGCGGCGGCGCGACTGGGCATTGCTGACGGCGACTGGGTGACGGTACGCACAAGGCGTGGCGAGATGACGGTTCCCGCGTTGGTGATACGCTCGATCCGCCCGGATACGCTGTTCATCCCCTATCACTACGGCCACACCCAGGCGGCCAATCAACTTACCAACCCGGTGTTGGAACCGATGATGAAGATACCCGAATACAAAGTCTGTGCCGCCTCTGCCATTCGTGCAGAGGAGCGGCCCGCGTGGGCGAAAGACCTGGATGTAAGCCAGTTGAGCGCAGCTCGTAAACGGAGGCACGAATTGCCTATGGCCCAGACAAAAGCGCAGCCGGTTCTGCATTGAGGAAAGTAGGAAATATATGGCAGAGCTTATCAAAAGGATCTTCCTTGATCCATCGCGCTGTATCGGGTGCCGGTCGTGCGTAGCGGCCTGCCGGGAATGCGATACTCACAAAGGCGAGAGCATGATCTACATCGACTTTGTTGAGCGACACAATACGGTTGCCTCCTCACCGACACTGTGCATGCATTGCGAGGACCCGCTCGCACCCTGTGCACAAGTTTGTCCGGCGCAGGCCATCCTCGTCAGCCCTGAAGGCGTTGTACAGTCCGCCGACGAGACGCGCTGCATCTACTGCGAGAACTGCGGCTATGCCTGCCCGTTCGGCGTCCCTAAATTCAACATGGCGGGACACTACATGCAGAAATGCAACCTGTGCTACGATCGCACCAGCCAGGGCAAGGGTCCGATGTGCGCCACCGTCTGCCCGACGCAGGCAATCTTCTACGGCACCTACGAAGAGTGGCTGGCAGCCGGACGAGGGAAGCAGGGAGCAAAGCCCGTCAATATCTTTTACTTTGGCCGTCAAAAGCTGCGCACGCGTAACTACGTCGTAATGAAGAAAGACGACGAGGAGCTGGATATTCTGGCGCTCGTAGATGCAGTCGATAGACCTGCGAAGATTCCCCAGGCTTTGCCTACGCAGGAAACAGAACAATGGGTAGATGCTGATACGGCTGGTATTCCGCAGCGCACAGCGCCGCCGCAGCCCTGGATGCCGCGCGAGCCAGCCAGAGAGCCAGTACCAGCACAGGGAGCAAGAGCGCCCGAACTCATTCCTATTGTCCACAGCAACGCAAATGCGTAGTCTGAGTAGGAGACAGGTTCATGGTACAAGAAGTAGATCCAAAAGGCGAACACGGTGTATCTGCAGGTCCGGCAAAGACGAGCGACACAGCAGGCATGAACAGGCCGCCAGTGGAGAACGCCAGTGAAGACTGGCGCAAGGAGTTCCCATATCCCTGGGATGAAGACGAAGTAGTCACGCGGCGCGATACGCTGCGCTTCCTGCTCGCTGGCTCTGGAGCACTCTTTGTGGCAACGGGCATCCTGGCGGTACTGGGGCACCTGCCCACCGGCCCCAACGTGCAAGCCGTAGCAATCGCCAGGGAAGGCGAACTAGGCGAAAACGATTGGAGGGTCTTTAACTTTCCCGACCAGTACGCCCAGGGTATCCTGATCAATCTACCGGGGAAAGGACTGGTGGCCTATAGCGACGTCTGCACGCATCTCTCCTGCGCGGTCCAGTACGCCGGGGACGGCCAGTTGCATTGTCCCTGCCACGAAGGGCTTTTCGACGCCGCAACCGGAAATGTACTGGCAGGGCCACCTACACGTCCACTTCCACTGATCCAGCTAGCGATGGAAAATCACATCATTTACGCAGTTAGAGAGGTAGAGCGATGAGCAGTGATAGACGACACGACAGGCATGTCGCCAATCCCGATGATCCAGCGGTAAAGCTCCCGCCGCGCGGCCCGCACGGCGAGCTACTGCCAGGCCCTAACTACCTGGGGCTGCCGGGGCGCAAGGCGATCGTACAGGGACAGGTCACCCTTGTCGCCATCATCTTCATCGCACAGCTCTGGCTGGTGACAACTGCACTTTACGACCTGCTCTCCGGACGAACTGATACGCTCGGCTGGCTGGCGCTTTTCAGCGGCACCGGTTTCGTCCTCGCGCTCATCATTGTCGTCTGGCCGCGTCGTCGTATTGAACGTCCCTGAACGAGGAGCAGCTATGAAGCAAGATACAAACGAGCCGCATAGTACGAGCAACGAGTTCTCAAACCAGACAGCACCTAAACGCAGGTATATCGATGGCGAACATCCTATCGGCGGCGAGATGTCCGACATCGTGTTTGGTCTCCTCGCGCGCACTCGCCTTCCCTGGTTACTGGAGCGTTATTCGCGTGTCCCCATCCTCGCATTGTTCAGCTTTATCAACGGCTGCATCAGCATCGGGATAATGGCAACGCTGGCCGTCATTACGCATTCGCCTTTTATTTTCCCATCGCTTGGCCCAACCGCCTTTCTCTTCTTCTATACGCCCACCGCGCCTTCAGCATCCCCACGCAATACTATCATTGGGCACGCTATCGGCATAGTTGCGGGATACCTCAGCCTCGTCGTCACAGGGCTGACAACCGCGGGACCGGCGCTCGCCATAGGAGTATCATGGCCTCGCGTTATCGCTGCAGCCCTCTCACTGGGCCTCACGTCCGGCCTTATGGTCCTGCTCAAATCGCCGCACCCCCCGGCGGGCGCTACCACACTCATCATCTCGCTGGGTATTCTGACGCATCCTCTACAACTTCTGCTGCTTATGATCGCCGTCGTGCTCCTTACCTTGCAGGCTCTAGGCATAAACAGATTGGCAGGGATCGCGTACCCGATCTGGAATCCGCGTAGCGAGACCGATACAGTGGAGAAAGCAGGCACGAAAAAGAGAGAATAAGCACGCACAGAGCATAAACATAAAAACGTGCTTATCGGCGTACTCGACAAAAGTCTGCTCATCTATCAATTTTCGTGGCAATATGGTACTATCTGAAGCACAAGGAAAATTAAAGAGACAAAAAGATACATGTAATCCGTCTCTTTTGGGATCGTTGTAATTTACAGCGGTCCCATTTCGCTATATGTGACTGATGTCATAGACACGGCAACCATTTTTTGTTAGAATCCAGGTACAAGTAAATAATACATCCCATTTTATAGTGAATAGCGTCAGAAAAGTCGCAAAGAAAGTACATAGTCAGAGAAACCCTACCCAGTAGAGTGAGGAATTCGCATCTGCTTCGTTTTTTAGATCAGAGGATATCTTAACGGGAAAAGAGTCGCCTTATGTTGATGGAGTACCAGTGTAGACAGTATCATGACACAAGTGAGCGGATGGTGTATAATATGGTCGCTGATAGTAGCCTTACCTTACCAAGGAGTTCACAGTCATGAGTGGGGATATGATTGGTCGTACCATCAAAGGGCGTTATAAGCTCATCGATGAACGAGGAAGAGGAAGCTTCGCCACCGTCTATGTAGGGCGAGATATCGAGAACAATCATATCTACGCAGTGAAGGTCATGCATATTGAGCTTTCGAACGACGATGAGTATCTGGCTCGTTTCCAGCGAGAGGCGCATATTCTTTTGAACCTCAGTGATCCCCATATAGTACGTATTGACGACTATGGGGATGACAATAACACGCATTATATCGTCATGGACTATATAGATGGTGAGAGTCTTAAGTACTACATGATCAACGATGGTCCCATGGAGGCACAGCGGGCGTTAAACTACGCGCGACAGATCGCCGAAGGGCTGGACACAGCATATAAGCAGGGTGTAGTGCATAGAGACATCAAGCCACAAAATATTCTAATCAACACAAAGGATATGGTCAAAATCACTGATTTTGGATTAGCACGTGGTCGGGAGACAGTGACGCTTACACAGTCTAACGTATTTATGGGCACGGCCTACTATATTTCGCCCGAACAGGCGGAAAGTGGGCGGTCGGCGGACACCCGTTCTGATCTTTACTCGGTTGCTACAGTATTGTTTGAGATGCTCGCGGGTCGTCCTCCCTTCGAAGGGGAGACGGCGGTCGACATCGTGATCAAACATATGAACGAGAAAGTCCCGTCGATCTGTCGTATGCGCCCCGACCTGCCCATGGAGATGGACACCTTCATGCAGAAGGCGCTGGCGAAGTCACCAGCAGATCGTTTCGCGACGCCGCGCGAGTTCATTGTAGCGCTTGAACAGTTACAGGAGCGTATCCAGGCACAGCCAGAGCGAGTCGGGCGGCCCGGAGTCGATCCAAATCCAGGGAACGCCGGATACAAGCCGCAGCAAGCTGCGCAAAAAGAGGCGCGCATAGTAGTTCTCTCAAATGGGGAGTCGATCCCCTTGCGCGGAGAGCTCATGGTAGTGGGACGGAAAGATCCCACGCTGGGCATTTATCCGGAGATCAACCTGGCGGACAAAACGGTCGGAAGACGGCACGCGTACCTGCGCAACCAGCAGGGGCAGTACACAGTCGAAGACCTGAATGCCCTGAACAAGACTCGCTTAAATGGAGTGACCTTAACACCACACGAGGAACGTACGCTCAAAGATGGTGATATACTCCGCTTTGGCAGTGTTGAAGTACGTTTCGAAATGCGATAGAATGGTGTTGATACGCACGGAGTCGCAGTTGTAGGGGTACCAATGTCGGGTGCCTGATGAAGATCGGGTGGTGGGAGGCCTGTTCTCATAGGAGATACAGAAGTGCCGTCCCGCCGCCCCTACGATCAGAGGGGTGAACTAAATGGGAGCGTTATTACTTTTAGTGAATGCAGCGGCCATCGCGTTGCCGGTTCCAATGTCTGCAATCATCATCGCTTTTATTATCCTCGCCATCATACTGGCGGCTGGCTCGGTCTGGCTCTTCCGCAGCGGAAATCGGAAGAAAGGGGCTAAAGCGGCAGCACCAGGCGGCAATAGTGACTGGCAACGCCAGGCGCCTCAGCAACAGGGAGCGCCGGGCGCCTGGAATCAGCAGCCAGGAGCGGCTGGACAGGGTAGCTGGGGCCAACAGATGCAGCAGCCCGGTGGCTGGAACGCGCCTGCGGACGGTGGCGCAGCGGGCGGCTGGGGCACACCGGCCCAACAGCAACCAGCAGCCAACCAGTGGAACGCGCCCGCCCAACAGCAACAAGCGGCCAATCAATGGGGCTCTCCCGCTCAGCAGCCGCCGGCCCAGCAGCCGGCCTGGGGGCAGCCCAACAATGCGGCGCAGGCCAACCAGTGGAACGCGCCCGCCCAGCAACAGCCAGCGGCCAATCAGTGGGGCGCGCCCGCCAGTCAGGCAGCCCAGGCACCCTGGGAACCTGCGCCGACGCCAGCACCGGCAGCACAAGATCCCTGGGGTCAGCCGCCTGCCGCCAGCCCATGGGGCGCGCCCGCCAGTCAGCCGTCGCAGCCCTCGCAGGGCCAGCAGCCTCAGACAGCCTATGGCGGCGGCAGCAACAGTTCCGGGCCCGCGTGGGGACAATCATTTAACAACCCCCAACAAGACGCCTGGAGCAACGCGCCTGCCTCACCTGCCAATCAGTGGAACGGGAGTCCGGCGCCCGCCAACGCCGCTGCTGGCGCTGCGCCCTGGCAACAACCGGGCGGCGGCCTCGGACAGAATAATAGCGGGATGGACGCCAACACCGTGTTCGCCAACAATGAAGCGGATAAAACCGTTCTGCGCACCACCGGACCGCAGGGGGCACTCGGCATCGTACGCGTCGAAGAGGGCAAGGAGCCGGGACGCATCTACGAGGTACGCAAAGAGTCGTTGAGCATTGGACGCAGCCGCGAGAGCGACATCTTTCTGGAAGATCTGGCGGTCTCACGTCTACATGCCTCCATTGTGAACATGGGCAATGGCAACTACGCGCTCAAGGACGAAGGCAGCGCTAATGGCACCAAAGTCAACGGCCAACTGGTCAATAAGTATCAGACATATCCCTTACAGGAGGGTGATCGCATTCAGTTGGGCCAGACGGTGCTTGTCTTTGGCAGGCGCTAACCATAGCACCCATGCAGCAAGATGAATTGATTGGAACATCGCTCGGCGGCTATCGTATCCTCTCTTCAATCGGGCAGGGGGGAATGGCGCGGGTCTATAAAGCATACCAGGAGAACCTCGATCGAGAGGTTGCGATAAAGGTCCTTCCACCCTGGTATGCAGCAGACCGTGGCTTCGTCGAGCGTTTCAATCTCGAAGCCCGGCTGGTCGCGCGCCTGTCGCACCCCAACATTGTCACGGTTCACGACGCCGGCGAGCAAAGCGGACACCTCTATATCGTTATGCAGTTGGTCAGCGGGGGAACGCTCAAACAGCGCCTCGATCAATGGCACAGGCAGGGCAGGGTTCCAGAAACGATAGAGGTGATACAGGTCTTCTCGCAACTGGCCGACGCCCTCTCCTACGCGCACGATCAGGGCATTATTCACCGCGATATTAAACCCGTCAACGTTCTGATGGACCACTCCAGTCGTCCCATCCTCTCCGATTTTGGTATTGCAAAGGTGCTCGCCAGCACGCAAGAGGGATTGACACGTCCCGGAGCAGGTGTAGGAACGCCCGAGTATATGTCTCCTGAACAGTGCAGGGGGGGACCTGTCGATGGCAGGGCCGACATCTACGCGCTCGGGGTTTTGTTATTCGAGGCCATGACCGGCTTTACCCCGTTCCGCGGCGATAATTATCCCGCGCTCGCCCACAGCCATATCTATGAACCCGCGCCGCATCCATCGACCATCAATCCTACCATACATCCAGGCATCGAGCGCGTTATCTTGATAGCCCTTATGAAACACCCTCAGCAGCGCTACCAGCGCGCCAGCGATATGGCAGAGGCGCTGAGGCAAGCACTCGCCAGGCCATCGGCCCCGGTCGAAGCTATCTATCCATGCCTCTATTGTGGTAGGCCGAACAAGCCACAGATGCGCTTTTGCACCCAATGTGGCACGCCAATGAATCTCTGTGCTATCTGCGGGACTACCAATCCGGCAAGCAACCGTTTCTGCTATAAATGCGGACAGGCTCTCACGCGACGGTACTAATAGGCAAACTCGTCCTGCTGCGCTGGATAGAGGCGGGCCAATGTTTTGCGCTGCTCATCCAGGCGTTTGCGTTGGAGCATGCTCCGCTGCTCCGCGCTCATAGCCAGGACGGCACGGACACGCTGCACAATCGCGCTAGGCTGTGTGGGCTTGGTGATATAATCGATAGCCCCCTCCTCAAAACCATGCATTTGCTCTTTTAAATTTACAAGCGGGCTGAGAACAATAACGGGTGGTGGAGGCGCAGCATTGGCGCGGAGCCAGTTCAGAATATCCCAACCCGAGATGGGCCGCATCACCAGCTCCAGCAGTATAAGATGGGGAGCAAACTCTAAAATAGCCTGCATCGCCTCCTGGCCATTGGAGGCGCCAAGCACCTCGAAGCCACTGTGATTCAGAAAAAAGCAGAGCACTTGCTGAATAGACTTCTCGTCCTCAACCACGAGAATCCTTGCTCTGGCAGGAGCATCCATATGTCACCTCTACAAACCACCATGTCTCTGTAAAAACACACGCCTTGTTAGCACACGCAGTCTTCGGAGAGAGGAGAGAAAACGACTTCACACCCTACGATCTCAGCTACGGCTGCGACGGACCAGGGGGAAGCGCACCTCAGCCACCGTACGTTCTGCAGCTTCATTTTCCCGACCGCCATCTTCCTGTAACGCCCTGGCGGCGCCCTCATGTCGCAGCGAGAAACGACCATCCAGATCACCGATCAAATGTTTAATCAAAGAGAGGCCCAGGCCCTCGAAGCCGCTATTCTCCCCGCTCTCCTCAACAGGCATCTCTGTCAGGGGTCCACGGCCCGTATCTATCACCTGCACGATCACCATCCCCTCCTTCTCGCAACCAAGAACGGTCACGGACCCCTCTGACTGGTGCGCCATCCCGTGTTTGATCGCATTCGAGATCATCTCGTTCATCACCAGCGCCAGGATCGTCACCGCGCGCGATGGGATCACGATGGGACAGGGCTCGACCATGAACGTAATGTGCTGCTCTGGAAGGCTCAGGTTCGCGTTCGCCACGCCAACGATCTTGCGCGCAATGTCATCGACGCGAGCCTCACTCACATCTTCATGGGCCAGCAGATCGTGGGTTGCCGCCAGTCCCTGCACGCGGTTGACGCTCTCCGCCAGCGTACGGCGTACCTCCGGTGAGCGCGTGCGGCGCCGCTGCAACGAAAGGATGCCCGCCACGGTCGCCAGATTGTTCTTGACGCGATGATGCAGTTCGCGTAGAAGCACCGACTTCAGCTCCAGACCGCGCCGCGTCTCCTCATACAGGCGAGCATTATCAATAGCGATCGCTGCTTCGTTCGCAAAAGTAATGACGAGCTGCATCTGTTCCGGGCTTAGCAAGTGGCGATGACTGCTATAGATGCAGATGCAACCGAGGACCTTTTGCTTGACCTTGAGTGGCACACAGAGCACCGAATGGATATCGGCAGAGATCAGCGGATCACTATGGATAAAGCAATGCTCATCGGCATGGAAGCAATCGACCGCCATACTGGGCCTGCCGGTCTGAACGCAGCGCCCGGCGCAGCACTGCCCCACGTCGATCTGAATGCGACTCGCCAGACCATTATCCAGGCCATAGTGTGCCAGGACGTGCAGGCGACGCAGGTCGGGATCGAGCTCGAAGATACAGGAGCGCTCGGCGCCTGAGAGGTGAACGGCCTGTGTCGTGATCATCTGCAACACTTCATCGAGATTGAGCGTGGAAGCGATAATCCACGAGACGCGATGAATAGTTGCCAGTTCATGTACCTTGCGGCGGAGCTGCTCATCGGTCTGCTCATACAGGTGCCCGTTCTCGATACCGATCGCAACGATACCGGCCACCACCTCGACGAAGCTGATTTCATCGCGCGTAAAGTCTCGTAGCTCACTTGCCTGTACGCTGATGACCCCGATCAGGCGCTCATCGTTGGCAAAGAAGATAATAGGCAGAGCCATGACGCCGCGATAATCGCTACCATACGCCTGGGCCTCACTCGCAAAGTTCGTGTCGGTCATCACGTTCTGTACCAGGAGGGGACGCCCCTTATCAGCGACCCAGCCGCTATAGCCCTCGCCCAGCCGTAGCGTAAAGTGCATACCGCCGAGCGGTCGTGGGCCATTGGTGGCGCGCAACGTCAACACGCGCTGGAGCTCATCATAGAAGTAGATCGAACAGAGATCGACGTGTAGTTGCTCAGCCACCACCCTGGTGGTCACCTCCAGCGTCTGATCGAGGTCCATCGCAGAGTTGCTGACGCCATTGATGCGCTGCAGAGCAAGGAGTCGATGTTCGAGGCGTTCTGTCATCTGCGCGTTGTACAGCGTGAGCCGATCTGTCACCCCCTGATATCCCCTTGTCAGAGCCAGGACGCCACTCGATTGCAGCCGGTAGAGCTGCGAGAGCGCCTCGGCCATCAACTCAGGTTGGGAAGAGAGGATTTTTTGCAGTTCGGATGCCAGCGCATCGATATAGAGTTGCAAGCCACCAATGCGTACATCCAGCTTGCCGCCCTGTTCCGCAAGCCAGCGTCCGGATTGTTCAAAACGAGCAGTTAGCATCTCATCGTCGAAATCATTGCTTCCGGTCAGAGCATTAAGCAGCAGCCACGCATCGCTGCCCTCTTCGGGCCCATCACTATCGCCGGAAACATGCTGAAGACAGACTCTTAAGCGGGTGATATGTTGAGCGAGCATCTGCTCTACGTTATTAGCACTTTGTGTCACTTTTTCCTGCCTGACTGCGCCCCACTAGTCGGAGCACGCATACACTTCCCACGAGGCCACGTACTACCTGTTATCTGTATTGTAGTTGTGCGATCTAATGGTGTCAAGAGTATAACACCCTGACGCCGCGTGGAAGCGGCTCATACAGGTGCCCTCGCCTGCACACAGCGCGCTTCTTTGCGCAACCCTGAAAATTTCATCGCAGAGGAGAGAGACGAATCTCCTATAAAAGTGCGAAAACATTACCGGCACAGCTTACAAACGTTGTAAAATATGCCGGATATCAGGATCAGAATCGAACGGGAGGGTTTTGCTATGAGATGCGCCAGTTGTGGTTTACCGCTCTCTCCAAAACGCACACATTGTCCAGGATGTGGAGCAGCCAGCACAGGGGAGCCTGGAAGACAGAACGAAAACGCCGCCAGCCAGGGAGAGGTGCCGCAATACGCGTTTCCAGCGCCACAGCATGGGCTCCCTACTTTGCAAGTCAATGGCAAGGCGCAGATGCCTTATGCCAGCACCTGGGAAATTCAACAACAAGCACCGTCTGTTCCGCAGGCGGTTTACCAGTCAATGGGCGGCGAAATGCCACCTTCAGAGCCGTTTCCAGACGTGGGTTCAATACCATTTGCATCCAGCCAGCCGCAACAACTCTGGTTGTCAGGAGGAGACTCCCCAAACTGGCAGACATCTGATGGGAAACCAGCCTCACGACCCAGATTGAAGGGTACAGCCTGGGCAAACTCAGGGCAACTACCAAAGAAACCGAAACAGGCTAACGGCAGAGGCAGCGCACGGCTCAACTTCACCATCGCAGGACTCTGCGTGCTCACGGGTGGCCTCATCTTAATTTTCGTTTATATCATCTCCTTCAGCCTCCCTCCTACCTTTGCCGGTAGTCAGCAGACAGTCGTTGCCACCGCGACGACGCAAGGCTTCTCCCCCACAGCACAAGGAACAGCGGCAAACGCAACCGCGACGACACAGGCAACTCCAGCCGCCACGCCGACAGTGGGACTGCCAGGCGAACAATACATCGATACAGCACGGATGGCGAGCAGCGTGAATACAACTACCGCACAGCCAATACAACTGACAAACAAGTTCAAAACAAACCAGCCGATATTCGTTACATTTATGCTCCACCCTCAAAACACCGGTGGTGCGGTCTGCCTACTGTGGTATCTGAATCAAAAGCCATTCTCGCACTACGCATTTTCGGTAGACACAACACCTCAATCGGCTTACTCGTACGCCTACGTGGGCAGCCCCGGCTCAGGCTCAGTCGAGATATACTGGGCGAGCACCACGGCCTGCACAGATACGGAGTTGGCTCAGGTCCTTAAGTTCACTGTCAATCTATAAACATTCCGAGAGGGTTCCACATAGAAGCTTTCCAGTCACGCAAAAACATGCTATAGTATTGAGGCTGGTTGCTTAATATTGATAATGGCGTGTCGAAACATGCATCTTTGTCATTTTTGTCGCGCTATCAACTTTTGTTACGTACACTATGCTTCAGAACATCTAAGTGATCAGGAGGTCACCAGTACAATGAATTGTAACAATTGCGGTTGGCTCTTGCCCCCTGGGGTTGCGTCCTGTCCTTCGTGTAACGCGGCAACTCCATACAACACGACAGGCCAAAATATTGCTTCCCCCTACGATCCGACGGTTGCCGCCAACATTGGGAACCTTCCATCGGCTCCTGGTTCAGGGCAAGCAAATCCTTATAATAATCCGCCACAAAATCCATATACATCGTATGGGGTGGGGACGCCGCCAGACCCCTACGGTAACACACCGTCTTATGGAGGAGGCGCCCAGCCAGCTCAAAATTTCTATACTCCGCCTTCCAATCCACAGTCAGGGCCGGCGCCTTATCGATATGGAGCCTCTGGAACGCCGGCACCAGGTTTTGTGCCAGGCATGCAGCCTGGAGGATACGGCATAGCAACGCCTCCAAAGCGTCGCAGCAGAGTCGGGCTCATTGTTGGCATCTCGCTACTGGCCTTTGTGCTGTTATGCGGGGGACTCATCGCGCTGTTTGCCGTTATCGGGAAAAACGCTGCATCGAGCACCTCTACGAGTACAACTACGACCGCAGCCACCACATCGGCCAGCGGCGTACCGAGCAGCAACGACGTTGTACCTTCGGCAGCAAAGATTCTCTTCAATCCTCAGATGAGTAGCGCAATAAACTCAAATGACGAGCCAACAAAGATCACGAATACCTTCACGATGGGGCAGGACGTTTACCTGACTTTCCAGGAGGATTCGCAAGGGAAAGATGGCTACATTCAGGTCAAGTGGTACTTGAATGGAGCGCTGGACGATACACGCCTGCTCAAGCACAGTGGGCAGAATGACCATGGCTACTTCTCACATGCGTTTACCGCCTCTGGTCAGGCTGGAGTGGCGATGTATTGGTGCACACAAGTTAGCTGCAGCGACGCCCAGTTGGCGCAAGTCATTACATTCAACGTCTCGGCAGCCTCCGCCGCGCCATCGTCCACCACAGGCGTGGCAGCGGTGATCGGGGCCCATCGTAGAATCGATTGATCGCTAGCTCTCGACAAGCAGTCTGCGCAATACCTTGCCGACGATGTTTTTGGGGAGTTCTTTACGGAACTCGATCTTCTTGGGCACCTCGTAGGCATCGAGGCGCTCGCGGCAAAGGGCAAGCAGCTCCTCGGCGGTTGCATGCTCGCCACGCTTGAGCACAACGACGGCTTTGATCTGAGGTGTCGTTGTGCTCCCTGTTCCCACGACGGCTGCCTCCAGGACCAGCAGTTCTCCGACCTTCATAGCCCGCGACGATTTCGAGCGCCTACCTCTTAATAAGCACGCTCTATCATCGCACCATCAAGGCAACGAACCCGACAGCCACCACCAGCACGACCGCGACGCTGATCCACACAGCACGCATAGCAGCGACACGGCGCTCGGCCTGCACGCGTAACTCATGGACGCGCCGATCCTCAGCGGGACACCAGCGGGCGGTACCGCAGTATGGACAGAGTGGAAAGAGCTCATAGGGAGGGCACAGACCAGCGTCGTCCATAGGATGGCCCTTGCCATAATTGATAGAGGCCACCTCGTAACGGATCTGCTCGCTCTCAAAAACGGCGCTGCAATGCTGACAGCGTAGGAGCAGGTACTCGCTCCAATCGATAGACTTGCAGTGAGGGCAGAAGCGCTCGTTTCTCTTCGCAGCGCGCCAGCGATGATGGCAGCGATGGCAATACAGGCTAAGCGTCTCATCTTCAGGCGCGACCCCACGCAGCATCCCCTCCTGTTGCAGCACGCTGGCTTTGTCGGGCGTGAGCGTATAGGCGAAATCAATCAGGTCGATATGGACGGAATGCCCCTTCAGAAAATCGGGAAAGTCATAGTGGCGCTGGCGATCGCGCCGGGCCTTCGGCGAGGGATCGGAACGAGCTGAACGTGGCCCTTGCGACGAGCGATAACGGTGGTCATCATGGATATGTTCAGAACGCCGCGCATCGTACTGCCTGCGCGCCGCAGGGTCGTTCAGCGTCTGATAAGCAAGCAGCAAGATACGCATACGCTCATGCGCATCTTCCCCCTTGTAGAGGTCGGGATGATATTGCAGCGCCAGCTTCTTGAACGCAGCCTTAATCGCCTCGGGCGATGCATCCGTAGCAACGCCTAGAATAGCGTAGTAATCAGTAAAAGAGTTCATGTGTATTGCGTAAACCAGAGCCTCTGAACGCATCAGCAAGGAGATGCACTGGAAATTTTTCAAAAAACAAGGTATCGTCTAACAAATAGACGAATAAACAACGCAAAGGTTGTATTTATGCAGAAAGAACGCGAGTACCAGATACTACTAGACGCCTGTAAGCAAGAGGGCTGCCTTATCTGCCGCCTGGTCCAGGAAACCGCCAGTCGCTACCTGGGCTCCTGGAGGTACGATCTATTCACTGACGTTGAGGTGCGTCAGGAGCTGCGCCGCTCGCAGGGCTTCTGCAACGCCCACACGTGGCAACTGGCACATATGGGCGCGACCCTGCAACTGGCCCAGGCCTATCGCGACATCATCACCGATGCAAGCGAACAGCTCCAGGCCAGCACAGGCACTACGGCGTCATCCGGCGGACTGTTCCGGCGCCTCTTCGAGAGTACCGTAAACAAACGCGAGCAATGTCCCGCGTGTCGGCAGAAGGAGCTGGCCGAGATTCGCTACATCAACACCCTGCGTAAAGTGCTGTTCGACGCAGATTTTTACCAGCAATTCTCGGCCTCAGACGGACTTTGCTTGGAGCATTTCCGCCTCAGCAGCGAGCTCAAGATGTCCGACACACCCGGCGATTGGCTCTCCCTGTTGCGCCAGGCGCAGTTGGTCTGCTTGCAACGACTGGACGAGCAACTGGGTGAGATGATACGCAAGCACGATTACCACTTCAAGGACGAGCCAAGAGGGTCCGAGATGGTATCATGGAAGAGAGCTGCAGGCATCGTAGCAGGCGAAGAGAATAGTTCTTAAATCCATAAGAGGTCCTGTTTTCGTAACTCCTCAGGCCTCCTCGCCGCTACGCGGCTCGCCGTAGGTTATGTGTGCGTGCGGGAAAACGGCCCCAGGCCGTTTTCCCGCACGCACACATAACCCCTTGCGAAGCAGCGCAGGCGCTGAGGAGTCTGGAAGAGTGAACATGAGGAGTTATCTGTTATCATAAGGAGGCTGATATGCATAACCACGATGAGCAAGAGCATCCCCACGAACATCACGACCACGATCATGATGACCACCACGACCACGATCATGGTCACGGACACAGCGGACATGGACATGAACACGGGAAGGTAGATGCCGACCTGTATGGCAACAAAATCGGCCTGCGGGCAGTGCAGATCTCCACGCTCGGTATGTTGCTTGTCTCCATAGTGCAGTTCGCGATCGCCATTATCGGTGGCAGCGCGGGACTCTATGCCGACGCACTGCACAACGCGGGAGACGTACTCACAACCGTCGCACTGTGGATCGCCTTCGTCCTCTCCCGGCGAGCGGCCAATCAGCGCTATACCTACGGCTATTATCGCTCCGAAGACCTGGCCGGCATATTTATCGTACTGGTCATCATAGGAAGCGCCGTCGCCGGAGCAATTGAGTCGCTGCAAAAATTGACCAGCGGCAACGTTCCCACACAGCTCTATCTCAGCATGGCCGCCGCCCTGGTCGGCGTCGTAGGCAACGAAGCGCTCGCGCAGTATAAGATCAGCGTCGGCAGGCGCATCAACAGCGTCCCCCTGATCGCCGATGGGCAGCACTCGCGCATCGACGGCCTCACCTCCCTTGCTGCCTTCATCGGACTGGTAGGCGCCCGGCTGGGCTTCCCGATCGCCGACCCCATCGCGGGACTGCTCATCACCATCGTCATCGTCACGGTTGTTTACTCGACCAGCAAGAGCGTCCTCCAGCGGCTCATGGACGCGGTAGACTCGCGCATGGTGCCCAACATTATCCGCATCGCCAGCGCGGTACCAGGCGTTGAGCATATCAACGACGTACGCGCGCGCTGGGTCGGACATACGCTACATATCGCGATGAACATCGAGGTCGACGCGCAATTGACGCTGGAGAAAGCCCACGCCATCGCTGAGGAGGTCCGCCACCGCCTCTTCCATAGCGTCAACGGAGTATCCGAGGTGATTATCCACACAGATCCGCACGGTCACGAGATGGATCATCACAAGCTGACGGCGCACCATATGCAGCAGGCACAACGCCCGGTTGTGCGGCGATAGATAGCCATAAGGAAGGAGCGAGGATACGGACGCATCCTCGCTCGTATCTTGACAAGATATATTACATAAACTAAATACATCAAAAGTCCTATTCATCTTTTCAGCAATGCAATATGTGCTATACTATGAGAAATCACGTTGATGAGGTCGGGAGGTATATGCAGAAGAACAAAAAGCAGGAATTTGACAACACATTGAAGGCTTTGTTCGGCAACGAAGTGAGGGAGATTCTACCCAGGCTTGTGCCTGGTACCGAAGTGATTGACGATAAAAACATCGAGATTGATCGCACCATTCTGAAGGCGGACCTGGTGTACAATATACTTAAGAACGGCATGCCGCATATTCTGAACATGGAGTTACAGACAGACTCGGACAGTGCAATAGATATACGGGTACTCCAATATCATGTTGGACTTTTTGCTAAACACAAGAAACCTGTAATTACTGTGATCATGTATCCGTTCAAGACAACGATCCCGAGGCCGCCATTCGAAGAGAAGAGCGGCGAAGAGGTGCTTCTCAGCCTGCACTACCGCGTACTGGCACTGTGGGAGCTAGAGGCGCAGAGATTTGTAGACGAGAGAGCAGTCTGTTTGTACACGCTGCTCCCCGCGATGCAAGGAGCGAATGCGCCCATGCTCATTCAAGCACTTGGTGAGATGAAAGAACATTATACTCGCCAGCCATTTGGGCATCACCTCATCCGCTTTAGGCGGATTATGCAAAGGTCGAAAACAATGTCTGAGCAAGACAAAAATCTGGTAGAGGAGGAACTACGCATGCATATGGCCTATGACTGGTTTCTTGACGATAATCCCGACGTTCAGGAGCGGGTCTCCAAAGGGACAGAGGAGGGGCAACTACAAGGCTTACGAAGGTCTGTGCTCAAAATCATCAAGAAACGGTTCCCCTCGTTAGTAGATCTGGCGCAGCAACAAATTGCTGCAATTGTTGCAGTGGATGAGTTAGATCAAATGATTGATCAGCTCCTCGTTGTGTCTGACGAAGCCGAGGTTCGTAAGCTGTTGAAGCTACCTTTTGCATAGTACACGTTAATGAGGGAGTTGTGAGAGAAAGACAACTCTGTCCTTCACTCACAACGTATTTTGCGCCTGCTTTTAGTGCGAGGCGCGCATGAGTTGGGCATCGTACTCGCCGGTATCGACGAAATCGCAGGCCGAAGTGCTGGTGCCGCGTGGGAGGACGCGCCAGAAATGGTGCTGTACGTTTTCCCAGTGATCCAGAATGTAATCGGCATGGCGACTGCGCGTCTTGCGCGCGTGCCATTCGACGACGGTGCGCAGGGCCTCCATTTCGTGCTCGTCCTCGATGCGATCCAGACCAACCAGCTCGGTATTGCAGCGCAACGGGAAAAGGCCCTCTTCCGTATCCAGAACGTAGGCGACGCCAGAAGACATGCCTGCACCGAAGTTGTAGCCGGTCTCGCCCAGGACAACGACCATGCCGCCGGTCATATATTCGCAACCATGGGCTCCGACGCCCTCGACAACGGCAAGGGCACCGCTATTACGCACGGCGAAGCGTTCGCCCGCTCGCCCGGCAGCGAAGAGCTGCCCGCCGGTCGCGCCGTAGAGAACGGTATTGCCGACGATAGTGTTGTCCTGCGAGGCGAAGTGCGAGTCCGCTGGTGGAGCGATGATAATCTGTCCACCAGTCATACTCTTGCCGACGTAATCATTAGCTTCACCATTGAGGATAAGGCGCATACCGGGCACGCAGAAGGCGCCAAAGCTCTGACCAGCCGAACCCTGGAAGGTGCAGGTGATGCTCACGCCAGGCAAGCCCTTGTTCCCGTAGCGGCGCGCTATCTCACCCGCGAGACTGGCACCGACGGTGCGATCATCATTGCGAATACTGTGCTGCGTGATGACGCTGCGTTCTCCGGTCAGCGCCTCCTCCGCTTCGACCAGCAAGCGATCGGCCACTGCGGAGGATGGGACCGCTTTGTAGGCATCCGGCGATGAGAGGACAGGCTGCAGAGCGAGCAGACCGGAGACATCCAGCTCGGATGCGCCGGTGCATTGCAGCAGATCGGCGCGTCCCACCAGATCTTCGAAGCGCGCGATGCCCAGGCTCGCCATGAAGTCGCGCACCTCCTCGGCGATGAGCGTCAGGAAGTTGACGAGCAACTGGGGCCTGCCTGTGAACTTGGCGCGCAGGTCTTCGCGCTGCGTCGCAATGCCCGTCGGACAGGTATTGAGGTGACACTGACGCGCCATATCGCAGCCGAGCGCAACGATGGCCGCCGTCCCAAAGCCGAACTCTTCGGCCCCCAACATGGCGCCGATAATCACATCGCGCCCCGTCTTGAGACCGCCGTCAACGCGCACGCGGACGCGCGTGCGCAGACCATTGCGCACCAGCACCTGCTGCGCCTCGGCCAGGCCACGCTCCCACGGCATACCTGCATGCTTGATGGACTGAAGAGGAGACGCACCAGTTCCGCCGTCGTGGCCGCTGATCAAGACGTAGTTCGCATGCGCCTTGGCAACACCGGCAGCGATTGTGCCGACACCAGCGGACGAGACTAGCTTGACGCCAACACGCGCCTTCGGGTTGACCTGGTGCAGATCGTAGATCAACTGTGCAATATCCTCGATACTATAGATATCGTGGTGCGGTGGTGGCGAGATCAACGAGACGCCCGGAGACGTATGGCGCAGGCGCGCGATGAAGGGCGAGACCTTGCTCGGCGGGAGTTGTCCGCCCTCACCAGGTTTGGAGCCCTGAGCCATTTTGATCTCTATCTCCTCTGCACGCACCAGGTATTCGGTCGTCACGCCGAAGCGGGCCGAAGCAACCTGCTTGATCTTGCTGCTCACAGGATAGCCCTCGAGCGTCTCGTGATACCAGTTGGGATCTTCGCCGCCCTCGCCGGTATTGTTGCGACACCCGATGCCGTTCATTGCAGCGGCAATCGTGCGATGCGTCTCGGGGCTGAGGGCACCAACCGACATCGCCGAAATGACGAAGCGCGCGCGAATCGACTCCATTGCTTCTACCTGCTCCAACGGAATGGGCGTTGTAGGCACGAATGAGAGCAGATCGCGCAGCGCCGTGGCGGGTCGTTTGTAGACCATCGACGAAAACTGCTGGTAATCCTCGCGACTGCCACTCTGGGCGGCCTTCTGCAAAGCGCGCACGAGGAACGGATTGTAGGCGTGGTACTCGGCATCGCGGCGGAAACGGTAGCGACCAACATCGTTCAATTTGCGACGTTTTGCCGCGTTAGTATCAGACGCCTCCTGGCTCGACTGGAGCGCCATACAATGCTGGATAATGCGCTCGGCGATATGTGCAAACGTTACATTGCCCAACTGGTTGGCGGAGCCTGCGAAGCAGCGCTCAACAAATTGTGGAGTCAGGCCGATGATCTCAAACTGACCTGCGCCGACGATATTGTGCAGGGTCGAGATACCCATGCGTGCCATGACCTTGCACAGACCGTCCTCGACGGCGTGGAAGTAACGCTTAACCGCCAGTTCCTGCGTCACCTCTTCAAGGCGGCGCTCACCGGCAAGGGCACGCACACTCGCCAGGGCCAGGGTAGGCACAACAGCCTCAGCGCCGTAACCAAGCAGAACGGCGATCTGATGGATGTCACAGACGGTTCCCGTCTCACAGATGAGCGAGACATGGGTACGCTGGCCGCGACGTATAAGGCCATGATGAATAGCACCTACCGCGATCGCCATTGGGATTGGGGCCTGTTCAAGCGTTGCGGCCCGATCGCTCAGTATCAACAGCGTATAACCCGCGTCGATTGCGTCAACGGCCTCTTGCTCAAGACGACCGAGCGTTGCTTCAAGAGAGGTGGTGCCATCAGCGATAGAGAATGTCGTTGACAGCGTAAGGGAACGGAACTGACCATCGTTGAGATTACGCAGCGTGTCCAGTTGCGCTTCCGTGAGCAGCGGCGTCGACAGGCGCAAGAGCTGCGCGTGCTGCGGCGTCTCCGTCAGCATACTCGGGCGGCGCCCTAGATAACAATCGAGCGACATCACTATACGTTCGCGCAAGGAATCGATGGGCGGATTTGTGACCTGCGCGAAGCGTTGACGAAAGTAGTCGGAGAAAGCGCGCGGCATCGCCGAGAGCGCAGCCAGAGGCGCGTCATCGCCCATGCTCCAGGTCGGTTCCTTATTATCGGTCAGGATGGGACGTAACACCATCTCCACGTCTTCATGCGTGTAGCCAAAGAGCTGCTGGCGCGCGAAGAGAGCAGCGGCGTCATGAGCCGGGATGACCTGCTCGGCCACGGGCAGCTCTGATAGGTATGTAAGATGTTCTTCCAGCCACTGGCGATAGGGCTGCTGCTGAGCCAGGTGAGACTTGATCTCCTGGTTGCGCAAGAAAAGGTGCTGTTCTACGTCGACCGCGATCATCTCGCCGGGTCCAAGACGCCCCTTCTCAGCGACCTCGTGCGGCTCGCACGAAATGACGCCAGCCTCGGAAGCAACGATCAGCAAGCCCTGCGTCGTCAGCGTATAGCGTGATGGCCGCAGGCCATTGCGGTCCAGAGCGGCGCCAACGATACGACCATCGCTAAAGACCAGGGCGGCGGGACCATCCCAGGGCTCAGTGATACCAGCGTGATACTCGCACCACGCCCGCTGCGCATCATCCAGTTCGGGATTCTGTTCCCAGGCGGGAGGAACCAGCATCTGCATGCTATGAAGCAGGCCGCGACCGGAGTAATAGAGGAGTTCCAGGGCGTTGTCGAGCTGGGCAGAGTCGCTACCGGAGGGTTGCACGACCGGGAAAAGATCCTCGATCTTCTCATCCCACAACGGCGACTCAAGCGCACCCTCGCGCGCCTGCATCCAGTTGCGATTCCCCTGTACAGTATTGATCTCGCCATTATGGGCGAGCATCCGTACGGGCTGGGCCAGGGGCCAGGATGGCAACGTATTGGTGCTATAACGCTGGTGGAACACGGCTAGCGCGCTGGTATAACGAGGGTCCCCAAGATCCAGATAGAAGCGGGCAAGATCGGAAGGAGGAAGCAGACCCTTGTAGATGAGTGTCGTGTGCGACAGCGAAACGATAAAACACTCATCGAGTTGGGCGGTGTGCAGGCGTCCCTCGATCAGGCGTCTGGCGTAGTAGAGCGTCCTGGCGTAGTGCTCGGATGGGAGCTGAGCGGGTCGCATCAGCAGTACCTGTGCAATAGTGGGCGCGATCGCCCTGGCCTTTGCGCCGAGAACGGTGTAGTCGATCGGCGGATTGCGCCATCCCAGGAATACGAGACCGACATCAGTAAGCGACTGTTCAATAAGATGGCGGCATTCCTCGTAAGCTTCGGGCGAGCGCTCCTGCGAAGGTAAAAAAAACATACCGACGGCGAGGTCGGCGGGATCGTCCACGGGGCCTGCCTGGCGCGCATCCAGTTCCTCACAGAGCAACTCCCTGGGGATCTGAGTCATGATACCAGCGCCATCATAGGTCTCAGCATCGGCATCTTGCGCACCGCGATGGGTCAGGCGTGCAAGGGCTTCGAGGGCAGTCTGCACGATCAGGTGGCTTCGCTCTCCGCCGATATGAGCAAGGAAACCCGTCCCACAGGCATCGTGTTCCCAACGCCGATCGTAGAGAGGAAACTGAGGGTCGAAAGAGTTGGTAGCATCAAAAGAGTGCTTCATGCATTGCTCTCCAAAAAAAGACTATCTGCTCAATGCTAGAGGCACCGTCGTTGGGGCCAAATTCCGACGATCAAACAGCGATCGTTCAGAGTCATTTCTTTCTTTAGTTGTATGGGACACTCACAATATGGTGGGCCATAGTGGACGGCAAGCGCAAAATGGTTCACAAATGGTTGAGGCAGCGCTGGATATAAAGAGCGGCTCAGCTCTTAACTTCAGAAGTAGCAACATTACCCGTGAGCAGAGTATAGCATACCACGAGGCAACTAAACAAGCTCTGAGTATGTACAAAATGCCTATAGTCCCACCAGTGCAGTGGTACAATCTCCTGTCCTTGTGCCTGTGCCGCTTTGATTAACGAATCGCGTGATGCGCAAACTGTGCAATAAGTCCAATTACGATTATAACAAGACAGATAGCAATGATGATAAGGGTGGCCATGATAGCGGTTCGCCCGCTGCGGTTCAACGTTGGACTGTCGGGCTGGTAAGGAACGGGCTTCACCTCTTCCAGGTTATTGATAGTGTGCAGCATCTCTTGCATCGACTTATACCGCTTCTCGGGGTCGCGGCGGATCGCGCGCATGACGACCGTTGCCAGTGATGGTGAGAGGTGTGGATTGCACTCGAGGATCGAGGGTGGGTCCTGCGAGACATGCAGGTTCATGACGGCGAACACATTCTCGCCTTCAAAAGGAGGACGGCCACAGAGCATCTCATACATCATTGCACCCACGGCATAAATATCGGAGCTGGCGGTGCCGCGCTCGCCCTTCAACTGTTCGGGGGACATGTAATCAGGGGTACCAACCGTGCCGGAGAGACCGCGCCATGTCACACGGCGTGCGCCTTCCAGCAGAGCCACGCCGAAGTCGATAATTTTGATGCTCCTATCCTCCTGAATCATAATGTTCTCTGGCTTGATATCGCGATGATAGACGCCATGTTCATGGGAATAGAGCAGCGCATCGCAGACCTGTGTGATAATACGCAGCACTTCCTGAACAGGCATAGGCCCCGGTGCGTATTCATCCATCAGCGCACGTAGCGTGCGACCGTTGATATATTCCATTACCAGGTAGTGCTCGCGGCGTTGTTCGCCCATATTGAGGAGATGTTGAATGTGGGGATGATTGAGGCGATTACCGATCTCAGCTTCGCGCTTATACCGTTCGAACACTGCAACATTACCGATCAGATCGTCGTTAGGAAACTTCAACACGACCTTTTGCTGGTTATTTAGATCCTCTGCAAGGTAGACGCGATTCATGCCTCCGCGTCCCAGCATGCGGATAATCTCATAGTGATCAACCCGTGTGCCCGGCGTGTACGCTGTCGACATCAGAATTCTGCGGCGAAACCCTCAACAAGAGGCAGCGCCGTCTCTCCTTTCTGGTGTTTCTCCTCACAAGAGGCATTCTGTAAGGGAATGCCCTCTCGGACCCACACAGCTACCTTTCATCTGCCTTAGCGCGGTTTGCTGTACCTCGTGGACCGTTGTTTAAACCAGTGAGACCCCCCGAGCCTCATATCCTGTTTTTGTCTTCAGGCCATGAAGCACCGTACCTCTAGTATAGCACACCAGAGGCTGAAACACCAGCGGCGCAAAATCCCCACAGAAGCGGGAAAGGCTCCTGCGAGGATGTCTGAGTGAGGGAGTTGCTCATTGATCGCGGTCGATACAACAAGCAGTCCCTCGCTACAGGCTATTCAGTTGCAACAGCATCCATTGGTGGTGTTTTGATTTTCTCCTTGTGATCCTCCGAGTGTAATATGGGAATGCCAGAGACCATTTTACGGATATACAGGTAGCCGAAGCCGATAATCAGCCAGGCGATACTAAAGAGGCCAGCCACGATCGTATTGACCTGTGAAGCGCCACCAGCCGTGATCGCGTAGTAGATAACGCCGATCAGCATCGCGATATTCAGCACCGCTCCCAGTATGGGCGCGAGAATCGTAGAGAAGACGTTGCGTCCCACCACGCCAGCGAAAGCGATGACACAGATGATGCAGGTCATGCCATAGAGCAGGAACGTTCCGATATTGGAGACGAGCGTCACCTGCGTCAGATTGTTGACATTGAGCACGCCATACGAGCCGATGATAGCCGAGAGCGTTGTCAGCACGATGACGCCAACGTGCGGTGTGCGGAAACGACCATGCAAGAAACCGAAGACGGTAGGCAGCTCCGTGTCTTTCCCCATCGCATAGGTCACGCGCACACCCGTATTCAGGCAGGAGAGCGAGGTTCCGACGAGCGCGATCACTACGCTGACCGCCAGGATGATCGCGAATGCCAGGCCATTGCCGCTCAAAAGTTTATCGCCGATAATCTTTGCCATATCACCGACCGGCGCGCCGGAAGCCGAAGCGGCAGCGAAGCCAGAGACCGCGCTACTGCCGGTGCCACTGGTATAGCCGGTGTTGATAAAGAAGTTTGCCGCGAAGTACTCAAAGAAGTAGAAGATAACCGCCTGGATGACCAGAGAAAGCAGTACCCCACGCGGGATATCTCTTTGAGGATTCTTCGCTTCCGCCGCAAGGGCCGTCGCAGACTCGAAACCGACGACAAGCAGGATCGCGATCGTGGACTGGAAGATGAGTCCGCCCAGGTCGTGTGGTGTGATAACGCTTAACGCGCTCGGGTGCAGGTAGTGAATATGAGGGTTCTGTATACGATAGACAATAGCCAGGATAGAGAAGCTAAGCAGGGCAATAATCTGGATGATGTTGATGACGATGTTCGCCAACGTCGCGCCGGAGACGCCGATATAGGCGATTCCGCCAACGATAGCAGCAAACACGATACATACCAGAATCTCTTGCCAGGCAGCACCAAAGCTAGGTACGAAGGTCTGGATGATATAAGTAATGACGAGACCCATGAAGGCAACCATCACACCGGGGTAGATCCAATAATAGAGGTGTGAGGCCCAACCAACAACAAATTTACTGAGACGCGCGAATTTGAAGTGACGATGCTCCTCTTGCTGTAAGACAGCCGCTTCGGCAAAGAAGTAAGAGCTGCCCGCGCCTGCTTCTGGATAGCGCCTGGCAAGCGAGGCATATGCTATCGCAGTCAGCATAGCAATGGCTGTCGCTATAAATACGGAGGCCCACATATTCATAGCAGATGAGGGTACGGCCTGAATTTGATACGTGGTCCAGAGGAAGGCGCCCGGCGCGATAAGCGCCATGGCATTGATAGTTACACCCGTTAGACCGAGTGTTGGAATCATACCAGATTCGCTGGTTGATTGAGCTGCCATGCAGTACTCCCTTTTTCTTGTTTCACAACATGCACAACATCATGGCATCTTTACCACACAGGTAGCGTACGCAGCTAAAGCTTAGAGGGAGAGGCGCCGCTCCGCGCAGCTCATGCTTTCTCTTTATCAGCAAGTATAAAGGCATCTCTCTGACAAAAAAAGAGACAATTTATAAGAACACTCCTCTCTACATTTGTGCAATTTATACAATACACATGGAGAAAGCGTACATTTTCCTGGATCAGAGCTTTTCTAATATGCATACCCATCGTTTCTATAATGAGAATGCTAATCTTTTTTGTGCATGTTACCTTCGTTTACCTGACGCTTTCCTCTGCTGGCTCTTGCCGGGAAGGAATGTGATAGAATTGTGACAGAAGAGGCTCGATGGCGCGCCAGAACGAACGCCGACTACGCTAAGGTCGCCTGAAGCCGTCTTACACATAACAAGGACTGATTGATGCTAGAACACGCTTCCCGCTACGAGAAAGATGCTCCCCTGCGCCAGGATATCCGCACCCTGGGCAATGCCCTTGGGCAGGCCATCCAACGCCACCGAGGACACGCCGTTTTTGATACTGTGGAGCAGTTGCGCAAAAATTGTCGCCGTCTGCGCGAGTGCGATCGCCTTCTTCTCACTGCGGCGCCACTAGAGGCGGCACAGTTGCAGGCAGAAATTGTGCAACTTGACAGGGAGATTGCGCAGATCGTAGAAAACTGCACCCTGGACACCGCTATCGATGCGATCCGAGCGTTCACCGTCTACTTTCATCTCGTCAACACCGCCGAGCAGTATCACCGCATCCGGCGCCGACGCTCTCACGAGGCCGGCACAGACGATCGACCCCAACACGGATCGCTTGCCGCGCTGATCCGCTTCTTCCAACAGAACGAGCTAAGTACCAGCACACTCCAGAAGCTGTTTCAGCGGCTCTCAATCGAGCTGGTCTTTACGGCGCATCCCACGGAAGCGACGCGGCGCAGCCTGATTACCAAGACACGTCACATCGCCGAACTGTTGGAGCGCTACGACCAGCAGCAGGATAAGATGACGCCCCGGCAACGACTGCACTGGCAGCAGGACCTGGAAGGCACGATCGATCTCCTCTGGCGCACCGATGCCGTGCGCCACGCGCGCCCCCAGCCGTTGGACGAGATCAAGATGGGCATCTACTACCTCGACGAGATTCTCTACACCGCTGTGCCCGATCTCTACGCCGAATTCGAAGAACTGCTGCACGAGGCCTATCCGACTGTCAAGGTGCCACCATTTCTGCGCCTGGGCTCCTGGATCGGCGGCGACCAGGACGGGAATCCTTTCGTCGGCCCCGAGACGATGCTAGACGCACTCCGCTTGCAGCGGAGCAGCGTGATCGAGCATTACCGGGCCACTATTCAGGTTCTGGCGCAGGATTTCTCGCAATCGCTCAACTACTCGTGCATTACAAAAGAGCTACAACAATCGCTCGACGAGGATGCCGCGCTCCTGGCGAAACACGGCATTGAACTGAGTCAACAGACGGTGCTGGAACCAT
>DAOTTD010000152.1:0-32825 GCA_034438015.1 Ktedonobacteraceae bacterium
GCGCTCCGGCTCCATAGCCCGCTACTGCGCGTGTCACGGTCGCACCGGCGCATCCCTGTTCGCGTAGATACTGGATGATCGCAACGTAGAGCGAGCCGCCCCGCCATCGATCGGACTCGCCGAGATAGATCGTCAACGCCTGTGCCTTACCCTGGCGCAATAAGCTCACAGCGCACCTCCTTCTTACTGTTAGTATAGCGGATAGAAGGGATAGTCACAAGGGACAACGAAGTTGTACACTGTTATATCATTATCTTCAAGAGGAAGCATAGGAGATAGCGCGTGGAAGAAGCGACTGCTCAGAATCAACCTCCGGCAGATGCCAGCTATCCGAAAATCGCGCAGAAGGCGCGTCTACAGATAGACAGGGTCAGCGGGGAGCCGATTCTGCTCTATCCAGAGGGACTGTTGAAATTGAACACAACGGGTGCTGCGATCGTGGCCCTGTGCGATGGTCGCCACAGCACGCGCGCGATCGTCGAGGAGCTTGCCGGGCGCTATCATACGACGCCGGAAGCGCTCCGAGGCGACATCGAGGAATATTTGCAGACGTTGTATAGGCACACGGTGCTCACATTTCATCCTGCGCCCGTAGCATGATGCATACAGGGCAGGCAAACGGAGAAGATGGATATGTCCGCGACCCAACCACCGCGCTATCGTCCATTCGGGCTATTGGCCGAGTTAACCTATCGCTGCCCGCTGCACTGTCCCTATTGCTCAAATCCCGTACAGTTGACAAGAACCGGCGTGGAGCTGACGACCGGGGAATGGAGACGAGTGATCGACGAGGCCAGCACGATGGGAGTTGTGCATATCCTGTTCTCTGGCGGCGAACCGCTACTCTACAAAGACCTGGCGGAACTTGTGGCGAGTGCGCGCGAGGTGGGAATGTATACCAACCTTATTACCAGCGCCCTCGGGCTCAATCACAGGCGTGCGGAACAGTTGCGCGACGCGGGCCTCGATAGCGTGCAGATCAGCTTCCAGGCCGATGATGCGGAGCTTGCCGATGCCATTGCAGGGACGAAGGCGTACAACCGGAAACTTGCAGCCGCGCGCCTGGTTCGAGAGCTGGAGCTGCCTTTGACGATCAACGCCGTCCTGCACCGCGCAAATATCGATCGCCTCGCACAGATCATCGCGTTGGCCGAGCAGCTCGACGCACAACGGCTGGAACTGGCGAACACGCAATTCTACGGCTGGGCGTTTAAAAATAAAGAGGCGCTCCTGCCGACGCGCGCACAGATACAGGCGGCTGAGAGGATCGCCGTGGCGGCGCAGAGACGGTTGCGCGGGAAGATGGAGGTGCTCTACATCCTGCCCGACTACTATGGAACGCGGCCCAAACCGTGCATGCATGGTTGGGGCCAGCGCTATCTCACCATCAATCCATCCGGCGATGTTCTGCCGTGCCAGACGGCGGGCGCGATCCCCTCGCTGCGCTTCGACAGCGTTCGCGAGCACTCGCTAGAGTGGATCTGGCACGAGTCGGAGGCGTTCAAGCGCTTCCGAGGCACCGAGTGGATGCCTGAGCCGTGCCGCAGTTGCGATCAACGCGAGAAGGACTTCGGTGGCTGTCGCTGCCAGGCTGCCCTGCTCACAGGTGACGCCGCCAACACCGATCCGGCATGCGAGCTTTCACCACATCGTTCCCGACTGGTGAGCATCGTAGAGGGTGTACAAGTTCAGGAAGCTGCTTCTGATATGCGCAGTGGACTATCATCGCTACAATTCCGCGTTAATCCAACGATAGCGGCAGGGTGAGGTTCAATATAGTACAAAGGTTCTTTTTTGTCGCGTTTTTACAATCATTTTACTGCATTGTGCGCTATCATAGAGTCAAAGGTTCGACAAATTATACGAAGGAGAAGATAACTATGAGTCATATCATGCAAGAGAAATGGCCCTGGATCGAGGGAACGCATGCGATGCGCACGCAGTTGCTGGACATCCTCAGCGACGCCGACCTGGCGTTCAGCCCTGGCGGAGAAAATATGACGTTGGGCGCACTGGTCCGCGAAATGGGAGAGGTTGAGCATTCGTATACGCAGTCGTTGCAGACCTTTAAACAAGACTGGTCGTACCATAACACCGAAGAGGGTCTGGATGGGAGCGTCGCCCGGCTCAAAGAGTGGTCTCTGGCGCTGGACGAGGAGATGAAAGCAACAGTCTCTGCCTTATCGGACGAGGATCTGACGAAGACAATTGATCGCGGCGGATTTGCAGTGCCCGCTGACCTGCAACTCGATATCTACCTGCAGGCGCTGCTGATTTTCTTTGGCAAGGCCACTGTCTACTTGAGGGCGATGCGTAAGGCATATCCAAAACAGATTCAGGAATACATCGGGTAGCACCGTTATAGTAGGGACGACCCTTTACGGGCGTCCGGCTCGGAGAGCGCGACCATGCCCAGCTGAATGACTCTCGGGGCCGGGCGCCTGCAAGGGATCGTCCCTACTAGAGGTGTTACACGTGACCAGAGTGACCCGCGCGCTCGCCACGGGCGAGTCCGATCTTATCCAGTGTGAGCGTGGCAGGGATCGTCTTCTCGCTCATGGGCAGATTGATGACCAGGACGCCGTTGCCATAGGTGACGTTGGCGTGCTCACCATCGACGGCATTTGGCAGCGGCAGTTGGCGGTAGTAGCCGCCTACGCTCCACTCATCTATCAACAGTTCCTTAAAGTCCTTGAGCAGGGCGCGGATCTTGCCTTGCATGATGAGGCTGTTCTCAGTCACATCAACAAGGATGTCTTCAGGCTCGCTTCCAGGCATGGGAGCGGCGATTACCAGGCGATCGGGGGCGCGATAGACTTTTATAGGGATAGACTGGATTTTTGGCTGTTCTTGCATATGCGCGGTCTCCCATCGTGTCGATGTGATTGTCGTACATTCTTGTCTGAAGCTCATTGTTTGCAAGCTGTTAGAAGGACACATTATTCTTGCGGTCATCATTAGCATTTCCAGCCATATATGATCCTCCGTTTTGCTCTCTATCGTACACTCCTCTTTTGCTGCAGGATAGCATACCTATCAGGTATATCAATCTCACGTATGGTGTGAGTGTGGAGTTTCAAAGTAGAGCTTTTCTTGACCGTAATACACCCTTTCTAAGAGCGGATAGCACCTTTGCCTTAGTAGGCCGCAACAGTATATACACACACTTCCACCTTCGCTATACTGTCAAAGAAGAAGTTTACAGCGAACAAAATACAGCTTATTCGGGGGGAACTCTAGTGGTGGTACAACTTACGACCGACCAGGTGTTGACGATGGCTCCCGACTCCAGTTCCGCAGCGGCTGGCAAGAAGCTCAACAACACAAAGCACTGGAAGAATACCGGACAAAGTCCCGAGGCGCTCTGGGGAGAGTGCCAGGGCAGCGCACTCTACCAGGTGCGCATCGACCTCTCTTCGCTTACCATACAATGCAACTGTCCGAGCCGCAAACAGCCCTGCAAACATGGACTCGGCCTGCTCCTGCTCGCAGCGACCACGCCCGAGGCGGTTCCCATGAGCGAGCCGCCGGAGTGGATCGTCTCGTGGCTGGCGAAACGCGCGGCGGCGAGCAAACGCAAGGAGACCTCGAAGGCGAAGACAGGCGACCCACCGTCAGCCGCGCAGATCAAGACCGCCGAGAAGCGCCTGGCGCAGGTGACGCAGGGCATCGAACGCCTCGATCTCTGGCTGAACGATCTGGTGCGCAACGGCCTGGGCAGCGTGGAGAGGCAACCTTTCAGTTTCTGGGAGAACCAGGCGAAACAGATGGTAGACGCCCAGGCACCAGGGATAGCCGCGCGCATCCGACGCCTTGCCACAATACCGAACGCTTCACAAGACTGGCCCGAAAAATTGCTCGCGCAACTGGGGCAGTTAGCGCTCCTTTCACAGGCGTTTCACCGGCTCGGCGCGCTGGACGCCACCTTACAGGAGGATGTACGCCAGTTGATCGGCTGGACGCTCAAAGAGGACGAAGTGGCGCTGCGCGGCGAACGCGTAAGCGACAACTGGTTGACGATCGGGCAGATCGTCGAGAGCGGCGACCGCACGCGCATGCAGCGCACATGGCTTCTCGGCGAGAGTACGCGGCGCGCAGCGCTCATACTACAGTTCGCCATGCCGGGCGCGTCGTTCGAAAAAAGCTATCCGCTCGGTGCGCGGCAAAGAGCGGACCTGATTTTCTGGCCCGGCGCAGATCCACAACGCGCATTTATCGAGAGACTGCATGGCGACCCGCTATCCTTGCCTGAACATCTGCCAGGCGTAGAAACGATCAACGAATTTTTCGCCGCTAGCGCCAGGGCAAAGGCGAGGCAGCCGTGGCAGGAGCGTTTTCTCTGTATAATCCAACAGGTCACTCCTATATATACCGCTTCAAACGACATATGGTGTATGCGCGACCGGAACGGACACGCGCTCCCACTGACGCGCAGGGAGCACTGGCAACTCCTCGCCTTCTCAGGTGGCTACCCCGTCGATTTCGCGGGCGAGTGGGATGGCGAACTCGCAACACCGCTCAGCGTGATGGCTGAAGGCACATTCCATAAATTATGAGGAGCAGATGGCATGGATAGTATTGTTACCACGGCGATCGTCGGTACGGGGCAAACGGGCAATACAGAGATGCTCACCGATACACCACTAGACACGTTTGTGGCGCAGCTTGGAGCTGTAGAGACGGAACGAAGATTGTTGCTCACGGCTGGCGCGCTCACCGTCTATCAACAGGCAGGAAATGTACCCGCACCGGCTCCAGAAACGCCACAGCCCGCCGCCAGGGAGAGCCTCACGGCCTGCAATGAAAAGGTGGGCCATCTATTGCAGGATTTATTGCAGGGCCAGGAGCGCGAGCTACTGCCTGAAGCATTGCAATATCTCAGGCGGGCGAATCTGCGCTTCCCTTACGCGCTCCTTCCTCTGGCCCTGGACTATGGTGCCCAATCCATCGAGATTCGCCAGGCGCTGGCTCCCGCCCTGGGCGAACGGGGCCACTGGCTCAGTCAGTTCGAGAGGAAATGGTCCTGGCTCGAACAATTTCTCACGAAGTCGATGGAGTTGGAGGACACGGAGACGCTCTGGCAGGAAGGAACGTCCGGCGTGCGACGACAGGTGCTGGAACGCCTGCGTGCTGTCGATCCTGCAAAGGGACGCCAATGGCTCGCGGACACGTGGAAGCATGAGAAGGCCGAGACGCGCGCCCTGCTCCTCGAAGCGCTCGAAGTTGGCCTCTCAAGCGACGACGAGTCGTTTCTTGAACAGGCGCTCGACGATCGCAGCGAGACGGTGCGTGGCACCGGGGCAACGTTACTCGCTAATCTTCCCAGGTCGGCATTCGCACAACGTATGCTTGCACGCGCCGATGCCTTGCTTGCGTATAGAAATGGGAAGTTCACAATCGTGTCGCCCGCGCTCTACGATGAAAGCTGGCGGCGTGACGGCATTCAGGGACCGAAACAAAATTATACGGAAGAGCAGATCGCGACGCAGGTGCTTTCGCTCGTCCCGCCAGTACACTGGGAGGAGCGCTTCACGGCAACGCCCACCGAACTTATCGAAGCTACCCGCACAGGTGATCTGAAGGTAGATATGATCACAGCCTGGTCGCACGCCACAATGCTCTACGGTGGTCCACACTGGCTTGAGCCGCTGTGGGCCTGGTGGTGCAGATATCCAGGCACTGCGACGCCACACGATACACAACTGGCAACTATATATAAGACATTGGTCACGCAGATACCGCAGCGTGTCGCGGAAGAGTATGTACAGCAACAATTCGCTCAGGGGGAACACTGGCACTCCGCTCTGACAACGTTGCCCAGGCCCTGGAGCACGGCATTTGGGGATGCATGCCTGGAAGAGTTCAGGGCGCGCTTTCTAGCCCTCGATGATCATACCTATCCCTCGCATCACTGGCAGGAGACGCTCACCGCGACGGCCCTGGCGCTGCCGCCGCCGTGCTTCGAGGCCGCCCTGGCACGCTGGCAATTTCCGGAGAGCACGACATGGCAGATACAGCAATGGAAACAACAACTTAAAAAATTTACCGCATCGATACGCATACGCAAACGCATTATAGAGGAGATATAAATGACGACATCGAACGGTACATCTAGCAAGCACGAAGCAGCAACCGGCGTCCTGCGCCAGCACGCGGAACAGCAGTACGCGGCGGAGCTGGCCGAACTGGCGCAGGCGGATACGCGGCAGCGGCCACCGAACTGGGCGCTCTCACCGTGGGCCGTGCGCACCTACCTGATGGGTGGCACGCTCCCTGACGGCTTTGTCGTGGCGCCCAAATATATCGGCAACGCGCGCCTGATGGAGATCGCCGTTGCGACGCTGGCGACCGACCGCGCGCTGCTCCTCTACGGCTTACCGGGGACAGCAAAATCCTGGGTAAGCGAACATCTAAGCGCGGCAATCGCTGGCGACTCCACGCTGCTCATCCAGGGCACGGCGGGCACCGACGAGAACACCATCCGCTACGGCTGGAACTACGCACGTCTGCTGGTCGAGGGTCCATCGCCCGCCGCACTGGTCGTAAGCCCGATGATGCACGCGATGGAGACCGGCAAGATCGCGCGCATCGAAGAGCTAACGCGCATACCGAGCGAAGTACAGGACACACTCATCACCATCCTCTCCGAGAAGACCCTGCCCGTGCCCGAACTGAACACCGAAGTGCAGGCGCACAAAGGCTTCAACGTCATCGCCACCGCCAATAACCGCGACAAGGGCGTCAACGAGCTATCCAGCGCCCTGATGCGCCGCTTCAACACGGTCATTCTGCCGCTGCCCGATAGCATCGACGAAGAGATCGATATCGTTGACCGCCGCGTCGCCAGCCTGGGCCAGGCGCTGGAACTGCCCGCCGAGAAGCCTGCGCTGGAGGAGATCCGCCGCGTCGTGACGGTCTTTCGCGAGCTGCGTTCCGGCGTCACGACGGACGGCAAGACGAAGGTGAAATCGCCCAGCGGCACACTCTCGACTGCCGAGGCAATCTCTGTGATCAATAACGGGCTGGCAATGGCCGGCTACTACGGCGATGGGGTGCTGAAGGCCGGCGACCTGGCGGCGGGCCTGACCGGCGCGATCGTCAAAGATCCGGTGCAGGATCGCGTGGTATGGCAGGAGTACCTGCAGACGGTCGTCAAGGAGCGCTGGAAGGATTTGTATCGCGCGTGCTGTGAACACCTGTGAATAGCGGCGAGTAAGTGACTTCAATTGCTTTGCCCGGAAAACCGGTTTTCCCAAATTCTCCATCCTCGGTTTTTCGGACAAAGACCTTTACGCCGAGGACATCCAGCGCGTTGCGTTTTTCCTGGAATGTCGCATTGTGGTACTTCCCATGCATCGCATTGACGAAATCAAGAAACTCCATGACGCGCTCTTTATAGGTGGCGGTGGCGGTAGCGACGTTACTGGCCGCCGCGCATTCTTCCTGGTACCGCTGGAGTTGTTCGACTTTGGCTTGGAGGTCCTGAGTGATGAGCGTGTAGTAGTAACTCCCCTCTAGGTGCTTCGCCCGCTCTTGCCTGGCGTAGTCAATCGCGGCGGTCAGGGCGGCAATATGCTCCTTACCCTTGGTGTCCTCCAAGACCTCGGTGAGCGAGCGTGCTATCTCCTGCTCGATTTTCGCCTGTATCCCATCGAGACGTTCAAAAAGCTGACAGCAGTCATCCCACACAACCTTGTCAACAACGTTCGTATTAATCGTTGGCGCATCCGGGCACTTCGTGTGATTGTTGCCAAACTTCCGGCAATAGTAATAATGCCTGCGCTTGTGTTCCTTCGGCCCCATCTTGTACCCACAAGTAGCACAATACACATGCCCTTTCAGCAGATACTCCCGAGGGTTGCGTGGCATACGGCTTTTTTCTTCACGGTTAGTGGCAAGCTTCTGCTGTGCCCGCTCGTAGAGGCTCACTGGTACAATGGCAGGTATGCCGCCAGGAACCTCTTTTTTGTCGGGGTGCGGTATCTGCTTGATGGAACCGTTGTCCATCAGCACTTTTCGCTCTTTGCATACCTCCAGAAAGCCGATATTAGCTTTATCCTTCAGGTAATCATGCAGTGTGACTGGAGCCCACGCCATGCCTCTATTGCTGTTCGGGTTTCTGTTTTGCGTGGCTGTCGGTATACCGTCTTCGGTCAGCTTGTGGGCAATGCCTCTAAGGCTCATATCCAGCTCTACGAACATCTGGAAAATGGAAAAACGCACAGCCGCTTCCTCTGGATTGATCACGTAAAATGTTTTTTCTTTGTCGCCCCATTCCCAGCCGTAGGAAGCGAAGCCCGTCCCGACCGGCAAGCCCAATTCGATTCTGGTTTGCCAGCGCCGGTTGGCGTACTCTAGTATTTTCTCGCGTTCCGATTCTGCGCTCCACGCCAGGATGGAACGGACGAGCTTTCCGGTTAGAGTGTTATCAATATTTTCGCTCACGCTCACGATGATGCCGCCAGCCGCCTCGATCTCTTCAAAAATCATCGCTGAATGCACAAAGTTACGGGAAAACCGGCGCAAGTCCCACACAATCACCATATCCGCCAGGCGGTCGCGGATAAGCTGGCGAGCGAGGGTTAGTTGTTCGCGGTGCGAGTAATGGATAAAGCCGCTCTTTGCTTCACGTAAGACGACTACAATGTCTATGTCGTACATATCAGCGTACCGGCGGCACTTCTCCTCCTGATATTCCAGACTCTCGCCGTCCTGCTCCTGCTTGTCCGTACTGACCCGGCAGTAAATAACTGCCCGTTTGCGTTGGCTGGTTGCCCTTGCAGCTTGCTCGATCTCTTGCATGATCGCCCTCTTCCGTGGTGGTGCAGAGGCGGCTTGCGGCCACCTCTGGTATATAACGAACAATCAACGTCGGTGCGGATTTGGCTGGTACCCTTGGTGCCAATACAGCGGTTCGCTTTTGGCGTCCAGCGGTGTTTCCTCATGGTGGTGGTAACGGACTACCCGTAATTCCTGCTCGGTCAACCGCCCGCGCAAAAAGATCAGCACGGCCAGCAGGATAACGGCCAGCAAACTTAGCCCGACGAACTGCCGGTACTCCCACAAGGCAATAAGCAGGAAGCTGTACAGGACGGTGATACACAGTGCCACCAGGCCCACGACCACAATAACCAGTTTCTTTTCGCCGTCCATTAGTAACCTCCTGCCTTGAAAGCATCGCCGGTGTTGTAGAGAACGAGCGGGATAGCCGCCCCGGAAACACTGACCAACAAATCCGGCTTGCCGGGGGTGGCGCTGTGGTTAATATAGGCGATTGTCAGGCTGACGACGTGCTGACTGCTATCGCCCGCTAACGACTCGGCCAAGGCATAGATATGGCTTTTGCCAGGGTCGTTCACGGGCATCTCAATAACAATAATATGGTTGTGGTAATACTCAGTAATGAAATGGCTCACCCCACCATGTCCCACATTGAGGTCATAGACGCTCACGCGGGAAGCGCCGTAATTCCAATGCTCCTCAGTATCGACCACGAACGGTAGGATAATGAGGCTCATCAGCAGGTAGAAACCGAGCACCAGGCAGGCTCCGGCTAACAGGTAGCGCCAGTACGCCGCCAACGGTCCGCGATGTTTGGGTAACGGTTCGGTATACGCTTCCAGCGGCGTGTCGTCGGTTGGAACTTGTACCGCGTCGGATGTGCGCGGACGGTGGGCGCGTAAGATTTTTGGGGGCTGCAAGTCGTCTTTACGCAGGGCCATCGGTCACCTCCCATTGGATAGTGCCGCTGGTGACTGCCACGAGCTTCAACTGGCGGTCGATTACCGCTAGAAGCAGGTTCTTGAGTTCCGTGTCGTTTGTGTGACAGATACAACCAGGCATCCGGCAAAACGGATGCTCGCCTTCGTGCACGTAAAAGATAGGTACCGGACTACTAGGGACGGCGGTGTCGGTCGGGAACGGTAGCGTGTCCTGGTCTTGGAATATCATAGTCTTCTCCTTGACAGGGAGCGCTCGCTGTGACCTAATGAACACAGGAGCCGTGACAACGGTTTTAGAAAAAGGGGCGTTTCCGCATTGAGCCGCTGGATGCCCCTTTTTTGCGCCTGTAAAAACAGGAGTAGTCAAAGCATACCCACTTTTAACGCCGTTTGTCAATGCTTGTAATAAATTGCCGGAAAATATCGGTCGTTGACCTGAGAAGTCCAAAGGAATATAATCTAGTAACTTCGAGAAATGGACGGTGAAACCTTGGTGGACGAACTTCTGACAATTGACCAGGTGGCTGCGGAGCTGCAACTGCACCCTGATACTATTCGGCGCTATATACGGGAGAAAAGACTTAAAGCAGTGCGCGTCGGGGGCACTGCTCTACGTATCAGACGATCGGAGCTGGATAGGTTTATAAGGGAGGGCGAAGAAGCTGATACAGAGGATTGAACGCTCGGCGCGTGTATGCTGTTATACATTATGAGTGAGCAGTCTTCTGATGGTACTGATGTGCAAACAAAAATGCCCCCCTCTTAGGGGCATTTTTGTTTGCACGTAGTTTTTACATATGTTGGTTGTCGCACATTGCTCATTTTATGACGTAGTGTAACAGGGGTAGGTACCGAATGATGGTGCATTAGGGCCGTGTCAAGGGCGGCACTTTGTGATAGCCACCCCTGTTAAAAAGTATACTATGCCAGGACGATAGTTATATGTTGTCGTATGCTTATAACTATTCAGTGGCGTCACTTCCAATTATATTTGCAAGGCTACCTCGATCTCCTGACCGCCATGCATTAAGCAGTGCTGCTCCCTTCGCTGTGAGAGTTACCACGTAAGTTACAAGCTGGTTTGCGTTGTTCACTAGTAGTTGATAATCAGCATACCCGGCTGCAATTAGAGTGCTAAATTTGAGGACACCGTCTCCCGAAACAACGAGGTTTCTTCTAGGTGATGAAATGCCGAGGAACAGCAAGTTGTCTACTGCCTCCCTGTCAAATGCTGCATTTAGAGATACAAGTGTTGACTTGTAAGCATAGATGGCGCCTTTGCTGATTGTTCCCCGAGTATATAAGGCATGGCATGTTGGGCATAGTGCTATGAGGTTATTTAGAGTATTACCGCCACCTTCTTGCACTTCGACCATATGGTGAAGATCAAGCGCCAGTATACCTCTACAAGTTGGTACGGCGCATCTATATCCTGCTTCAGTGAGGACTTGTCTCCTGAGCGAATCAGGGATAGTTTGTCTTGCCATATTTGAATACTAACATTCCTTTCATCAGACGAGGGTTAGTTGCCTGCCGTCTTTTAATGCCTGTTTGATGAGGTAAACAATCTCCTGGGCTTGTGCTCGCGCTGCCTGGGCTTCGCGCTGGTGCCAGCGTGCCCGCGCGGCGTGGCTAGAGATCGCACTGCGCTCCTGGGCGCTTAATCGTTCCCTGCGTTTCTGGCCGCCGCGACTCCCTAGCATGGCGGCATGCAAATCCTTGTGATGCTCTGGTTGCATATGGCTCCTTTCGTTAAGTTGCCATATACCAGTATATGCCTACCGCTAAGCACGGTCAAGCGATGCCTGCCGCCAAGCTGCTGGTGCGCGGCCCATAAAAGCGGAGGGTCTGCTGCTTAGCGGCCAAGCAGGCGAGTGCCGTGCTTAGCGGTAGGCATAGGTACTCAACAGAGGAGGTAATGCTATAATGAGCCATGCCTATAACTACTTGTGATCGCAAATTACTCTGGCTCACGCAGGATGGTGAATCTAGTAAAGCCAGCCCAACGAACAAACAAGCCTAGTGAGAAAGTGTCCATATGCTCTTACACACCGTGTATACAGTCATGACCCCCACCAATACGGTTGAGGGTCCCGCCCTACCATTCACGCTATCCCTCGATGCCGCCACAAAAGCATCACTTGTGGAACAACAGAACGACATAGAGCTACACATTGACCGTAAAATCGATCCTACAAGATTAGAGCTGGTAGAAGTTAGTGGGCGCTACAAAGTACTGCCCGATGGCACGGAGGTGCCAGTACCCACTCTCCGGCTCGTTGAGGATGAAGCAGTAGAGAATATCTTGAGTCAAGATTTTATCAGCGCCCTGACGTTCTTATCAGACATACCACTCTCTCTAAGTCGTCCACCTTTTAGTGATCGGTTTGTGCCCGAAACGGACGAAGACCGAGAGCTGCTCGAACGTTTCGGAACTGACCAACCATACCATCGTTTTTCACCTCAAGCACGTATACGTTCTTTTAGCACCGGCGGCATAACAACCAAGACGTTTACTGACTTACTGCCACGGCGCGTGGGATTGCGTCTTTATGCTAACGCTATGAAAGCGAATCTTGCAGTGGCGCAGTTTCGCGAGTTTTGGCGTGTCCTTGAAGCGGCATTCGGTACACGTGATAACGAACTTGTAGCCTTGCTTGCTAAGTATGAGCCTGCTAGAAAGCTCGGCTTTGACGAAGACGAAGTCAAACAACTCTTATGGCTGCGTGGTCGGGCTAGTCACGCACAATCGAGTGCTGGAATAAAAGAGTTAGTGTATGTCGATCAAGAATGCGAAAAGCAGCTCCCTCGCCTTAAGAACCTCTGCGAACGTGTCATCATAACCAAGAAAGCTTGGGGCTATCCCACCGTGGGAACTGACGAGCTATTGCCACTTGTCAGTTTCATCGGCCCAGGTAATAGCATGACCATTTTTCAGACACTCAGTGAGGAGTCGTCTAAATAATTAGTCTGGATGGCTATTGCACCATGCGCGGTCAAGTCCTGCCAGGCTCCTTAGCAGCAGCGCGCGTTGCTAGGCGGCTAAGCAGGCGGCTGCCGTGCCAAGCGCTTTGCAAAGTGGTAAATTGGCTCAATCAAAATACCCTAGATTACGGAAGTGACAAAAAGATAGACGATGTTCTATACTCGCCGCACGACGTTTTCCTAGCAAAAGGTAGTGTGTTCGTGGATATACAACAGGTCTATAGTCGCTTCCCAACAAAGGCCGACTGCATCACGCAACTAGAGAAAATACGATGGAGTGGTACACCCCAGTGCCCCTATTGTAGAGCACGGCACAGCACGGCGCTGCCAGCTGAATACCGGTACCATTGCAATACCTGCAATACTGCATTTAGCGTGACAGTCCGGACCGTCTTTCACCATACGCATCTACCTTTACAGAAGTGGTTCCTGGCCATCGTGCTGCTGTTGGGTGCGAGGAAGGGCGTTACGACCCTACAACTCGCGCGAGAATTGGAGGTGAACAAGAACACCGCATGGTACGTCAGCGAGCGCATCCGGACGGCAATGCTCGACATGGAGCAGCGTGATCTTATACAAGGATTAGGTGTTAGTTTATGACTGAAAGCCAACTAAAGGCTACCCACAAGGGTAACCTGCACATTGCCCACGTGGACATACGATGTTTCGTACTTGAAGACAAGAGGCGTGTCATCTCTGGACGCAGCCTCACGCAAGCCATCGGTATGAGAGGACGCGGTCAAGGAGCATCCCGTATCCCTCTCCATCCGGCTTTGAAAAACTTTATTAGCTCGGAGCTAGCCCTAGCCATCGAAAATCCCATACAGTTCAAGTCGAACGGACTTTCGTCTACAGGATTTGAAGCCACCATACTGCGGCAGGTTTGCGAGGCTGTCCTGAGAGCGCGGGACGCAGGTACTCTCAAAACGGAACAAGAGCAGCGCTATGCCAAGGCAGCCGATACACTGATTCGGGCGTTTGCCACCGTCGGTATCATAGCACTCGTTGATGAAGCGACAGGATACCAAGCAGAGAGAGATAAAGACGAACTACAGACGATACTCTCAGCTTATATAGCACCGGAACTCATGCCCTGGACGAGACGCTTCCCACCGGAATTTTATGAGCAAATGTTCCGGTTATGGGGCTGGCAGTATCGGCCACTAAGTATCAAGAGACCGCGCCATGCCGGAAAACTGACCAGCCAGTTGATTTATGAGAAGCTGCCTCCTGGCGTGCTTGAAGAGCTGCGGAGGAAGAACCCACCGGACGAAACAGGACGCAGAAAACACAAGCATCACCAATTCCTAACCGATGATGTCGGCAACCCGCATCTCGAGAAACAACTGGCTATTGTCACCACGCTCATGAGGATATCCCCCAACTGGCGAGTCTTTATGGCCCATTTCTCAAGGGCCTTCCCGTCTGACGTTGAACAATTGACCTTTGACTTTGAAGGCGAGGAAGAGGAGAGGGAGCAGTAATCGGTTCCTTTGGCCATTGAGCGAAGAAAATGGGACGAAGACTGCTATGACCCTGATACACTCTGGCGAAGTCTCACGCTCACCTCTACAAAACTTTGCAAAAAGCTGTGGGGCATCCCTAGAGGATTATGCAGTGCTCAATATCGGGTATTTAGTGCATCTGAGCAATTTTTACAGTCTAACGGTTTCGAGGGTTTGTCGCGGCTGCACGGCGTGAAAGTCGATGATGTGCGGTTGAGTAGTGGTGCCCTGGCGCAATACGTCGCTAAGCTGCAAGAGGGTGCCAGTATCCGGATGCACGCGGCGCAAGAGCTGACTCGTGCCAATTTGAAGCGCGGCCACCAGGGCACGCTCATGCCCTTTGATATTCTGCTGGAATTTTTCAATACGGGTGATATGGAAGCACTCGGCCTCTGGCATGAATACGAGCGCGAAACGCGGGGTAAGTTGGTTATTCGGTTTACCAAGGGTCTGCGGGCCTTGTTGCTGCCGGATGAGGTGGAAAAAACCGATGAGGAGCTGGCGGCAGAAGAAATCGGCGGCGTTGACGTAGTGCGGTTCGCTGGCTGGTTCTACCGCAAAATTGCGCGGGTGCCGGGGCTTGAAGGCAAAGTATTAACGGCGCTCGATACGGGCGGCTTTGCGGCGCTGGTCGAGCTGTTGACGTGTATTATCTTGATGTCGAAGGCGGGTACTGGCGGCTTGAAGGTGAGGTCAAAGACAGTCTGGAATAGAGTAAGGATGACAGGATGAGCGGATTTACGTCTGCACAACATACGATCGCTAGTGAGGTGACCGAACACGTAGCGCGACGAGCTATAGCCGAAAGTACCTATACACGGCTGTGTCGGTCCCTCTACGACTACGGCTTTGGTACAATTGGGTTCTTAGAGCTGGTGGCTAGATTTGAGGAGATTCTATCTGTAGAATCTCCTCAAATCTAGCCACCAGAATGCCCGAACGAAAAAAGAATGAGCCATTACCCAAGTAAGGTAAATAAATGTATGTATAGTAATTGCCTCCTCCTAGGGGCTATCGGTATGGGAAAGGGAAAACGTCATGTGTACAGGTGTTAATGCCTGCCAGGAGGTACTCTAACGTGGGCATCTCCGTTTTCGGCGTGCGCCATCATGGTCCAGGATGTGCGCGCAGCCTACGCGCCGCCCTGGAGCGCCTGGAGCCGGATATCGTGCTGGTCGAAGGTCCGCCGGATGCGCAGGGCGTCCTATCCCTGATCGCGCACGCGGAGATGCAGCCGCCGGTGGCGCTCCTCATCTACGCGCCCGGCGAGCCGAAACGCGCCGTCTACTATCCGTTCACGCATTTCTCGCCGGAATGGCAGGCGTTGCGCTACGCTGTGCGGCACGAGATCCCGGCGCGCTTCATGGACCTGCCGCAGTCCGTTCAACTAGCCAGAGATCCGGCCCAGGAACTGCTCGCAGCCTTGCCGCCTGATCAGCCAACCGATGAGGCACCCGATACAAGCGACGGTGATACGATCTCGCAGGCCGAGGCGACCATCGCTACGCCGCCCGTAGAGCACGCGCCGGACGAGGACCCGCTGGCGATGCTGGCACACGCCGCCGGCTACGCCGACAACGAGCTATGGTGGGAGCAGCAGATCGAACAGCGCATGGATGTGAGCAACCTCTTTGAGGGCATCCTGGAGGCCATGACCGCGCTGCGTGCCGATAAGGAGCCGAAGAACCGCGAGGAGGCGCAGCGCGAGGCCCACATGCGCCAGACGATCCGCGCCGCGCACCGCGAGGGCTTTCAGCGCATCGCGGTCGTCTGCGGAGCCTGGCACGCGCCCGTCCTGGTCGAACCCGGACCCGCAAAGGCCGATGCCGCTCTGCTGAACGGGCTCAAGCGCGTCAAGGTCGAGGCAACCTGGATACCCTGGACCAACTCGCGCCTGTCCTACCGCAGCGGCTATGGCGCGGGCGTCACCTCGCCTGGCTGGTATGAGCACCTGTGGACGGCACCCGATCGCATTACCATCCGCTGGATCACGCGCGCGGCCCATCTCCTGCGCACGCAAGGGCTCGACGCCTCGTCGGCCAGCGTCATCGAGGCTGTGCGGCTCAGCGAATCGCTGGCGGCCCTGCGTGATCTGCCCATGCCGGGACTCGCCGAGCAGCACGAGGCCATCGAGACAGTGCTGTGCAACGGCAGCGCCGCGCCGATGAGTCTGATTCGCGACAGGCTGGAGATCGGCGAGAAGCTGGGCGAGGTACCTGCCGAGACGCCAGCCGTTCCCTTGCAACGCGATCTGGAGGCGAAACAACGCCGATTGCGGCTCAAGCCCTCCGCTGAGATCGTGATGCTTGACCTGGACCTGCGCAAGGAGACCGAGCGCGAGCGCAGCCAGCTCCTGCACCGCCTGTGCCTGCTGGGCATCGAGTGGGGCGAGCTACAGCAGACAAGGGGAAAGTCCGGCACATTCCACGAGTTCTGGCAGGTCCAATGGCGTCCCGAGTTCGCCGTCGCCGTGATCGAGGCGAACATATGGGGCAACACCATTGAGGTCGCAGCAACGTCCTTCGTGCGCCACCAGGCCGCTCACATGCAGGATCTACCTCAACTCAGCAAATTATTGGACAGCACCATCCTGGCAGAGCTGCCGGAGGCCGTCGATGCCCTTCTGCAAGAGATACAGAAGCGCGCCGCCGTCTCCTCCGACGTGCGGCTTCTGATGGACTCCATGCCGCCGCTGACGCGCGTGGCGCGCTATGGGGACGTACGCCAGACGAGCGCCGAACGCATCCTGCCGGTGATCGATGGTCTGTTCGAGCGCATCGTCATCGGTCTGCCCGTCGCGTGCGCCTCGCTCGACGATGACGCGGCTCAGCAGATGCTCGGCAGCATCGACAACGTTCAGGGGAGCGTGAGCCTGCTCGATCGCCAGAATCAGCGCGGAGAATGGCTGGATTGCCTGCGCAAGTTGATGGAGACCGAGGCGCTACACGGCCTGATACGCGGGCGCTGTTGCCGCCTGCTCCTGGAACAGAACGTGCTGGACGACGAGGAGCTGCAACGCCTCACAGGCCTCGCGCTTTCCACGGCGAATCCGGCTCCGCAGGCCGCGGCGTGGATAGAGGGCGTCCTGCGCGGCAGCGCCCTGACCATTCTACACCAGGACGGACTCTGGCGCGCGCTGGACCGCTGGCTGAGCGACCTCAATGGAGAAACGTTCGAGGCGCTTCTGCCCATCCTGCGCCGCGCCTTCTCCGATTTCCAGGCAACTGAGAGGCGCAAGATGGGCGAGAAGGTGAAGCACCTCACGGCAGAACCGGGAACGCCGGGCCGGGCGTCCATAGCCGATAAGAAGACGAGGCAGATCAATCGAGAGCGTGCCGACGCGGTATTGCCCGTGCTGGCACAGATACTGGGGGTAACGAGCGATGGCAACCGATGAGAAAGAGCGTTTACGGCGCTGGCGGCTCGTCCTGGGCAAAAACGCCGGCGAGGCGATGGGGTCCGGAGCACCGGGCGGTGGCGCAGGCACCGGGATCGAGCTCAACGCGCACGATCTGGGCATGGACAACGTACTGGAAGCGCTCTACGACTCCGAGCGTTCGGGCGGCCTGGGCAGTTCCGCGCCCAACGTCGCGCGCTGGCTGGGCGATATCCGCACCTACTTCCCCTCGTCAACAGTGCGCGTGATGCAGCAGGACGCCCTGGAGCGTTTGAAGCTCACGCAGATGCTGCTGGAACCGGAGATGCTGGAGCACGTCGATCCCGATGTGCACCTGGTCGCCTCGCTGCTCACGCTCAGCAAGGTCATCCCCGAGAAGACGAAGGACACTGCACGCCAGGTTGTGCGCAAGGTCGTAAACGATCTTGAACGCAAGCTTGCAAACCCGCTGATTCAGGCGGTGCGGGGCAGCCTTAACCGGGCCACGCGCACGCACCGGCCACGCGCCAACGAGATCAACTGGGACCGCACCATTCGCGCCAATCTGAAGAACTACCTGCCCGAGCACGGCACAATTATCGCCGAGCAGCTTGTAGGACATGGACATAAACGCTCATCCCTGCGCGATATCGTGCTCTGCGTCGATCAGAGCGGCTCCATGGCAACATCGGTCGTCTACTCAGGCATCTTCGGTGCCGTCCTGGCCTCGATCTACGCCGTCAGCACGCGCATGGTCGTCTTCGACACCGCCGTCGTCGATCTGACCGACGACCTGCAGGACCCGGTGGACCTGCTCTTCGGCACGCAGCTCGGCGGCGGCACCGATATCAACCGCGCCCTCGCCTACTGCCAGCAGGTCATCACACGTCCGAACCAGACCATCCTCGTGCTCATCACCGACCTGTACGAGGGTGGCAGCCGCAACGACATGCTGCGCCGCGCCGCCGAGCTGGTCGCCAGCGGCGTCCAGGTGATCTGCTTGCTCGCGCTCAGCGACAGGGGCACGCCCGGCTTCGACCAACACAACGCCGCCGTGCTCGCCAGCATGGGCATCCCCGCCTTCGCTTGCACGCCCGAACTGTTCCCCGACATGATGGCCGCCGCCATTCAGAAACAGGACCTGGCATTGTGGGCCGCGAAGAACGATATCGTCACAGTGAGGAGTGAGGAGGAATCGTAGGGGTGCGGTTCACAAGCCCGCCACACTCCATGGATCGGCCTGAGGAGCGCGGCGGGTTTGTGAACCACGCCTTACGACCTGTTACAGATATTCCAAAAATTCATCAGGGGTTACGTTTGCTTGTCTCAGAACACCGCGTAGCGTACCAACAGCAAGCTCTTTGTGCAAAGGTACAACGCAAGTCAACTCGCCATTCTCTACCTGTTTTTTTAGCACAACATGGCTACCGCGTTGCCTGACACGAGTAAAGCCTAAACGTCCCAATACGCGAATCGCCTCTTCCCCCGAAAGACGAGGCAATTTAGGCGGCATCGTTTACCTCAAAAGTAGTAAACAACGCGCGCTTAATCTCGGGTAACTTCACTTCCTCAAGATACAATTCAGTAGCTTCCTTCAAATTAACAAGCGCCTCCTCAACGGTATGTCCCTGGCTGACAGTACCTACCTCTGGACATTCAGCAACATATAGATCATCCTCTTGATGAAGAACAGCGCTAAAAGTTCGTACCGCCATATTTTCCCTCCTGAATCTCTTATAACACTTACTGATAGTATACCAGATGCTTCAAATAACGACCCCGCTTCCACCCCGATGATATATTTATCCCTATACGACGCCAATCTCTTGACAGATAGACATCGTGTCCGTATAGTACACAGGAAAGCAATTCCATTGACACTCGATATCGCCTGCAGATTTGCCATTCTCTAGAAGCAAGCAGGCAATCAATACCTGGCAAGCCAGCCCTGTTTTGTCTGATATATCCATATTTATGAACATTGACCTGTTATGTTAAGAAAGAGTTCGTATCCTTCCTCTTCCATTACAGGATATAATATATTTCAGGAGGCTCTATGCGCTGTCCTCGTTGTGCCTTTAAGGGAAAACCGTTTCAGGGCCACTGCGCCGTCTGTGGTTCCCCGTTGCAAGAAGATACTCAGATTAGTGCAGGTATTACACGCATAAACCAGCAATCTTCTCCAAATACAGGCCAGCCCACTTCATCCATGGAGCCGTACACACCGCGCATCGGCCAGACCTCCGCCACCAACTGGCACATGGCTATTCAGACTACGGGACCGGGAAAAGTGTTGCGTTCCGGGCGCTACACTCTCATCGAGTCCGTCACATTGCCGCAGCAGAACCAGGGCATGGCGTGGAGCGCACGTGACCTCCATATGTCTAACCGCCTGGTCCTCCTGCGTGAGATCAGGATACCAGCCGAGCTGGCACCAACGCCGATGAAGAGGGAGCAGGTAGCCACCATGCTCGCTCAACGGCTGAACCGGCTGGGCGAGCATCCAGGTCTGCCAAATATCGTCGATCTGTTCAAGGAGCAGGACTCGTACTTCCTGGTATTCCTCTGGCCACAGGGAAGGAGCCTGGCGCAGCTCCTCAAACGTGGCGCCCTGCCGGAGCATACCGCGGCGGAATACGGCTGGCAGATGTGCGACGTCTTGAGCCTGCTCGCGGACCAACACCCGCCCCTCATGCACGGCGCGATCAGTCCCGAGACGATCATCATCAGCGAGAATGGCAAACAGGCAGTGCTGTTTCACCTGCCTATACTGCCGCTCAGAGAATTCATAGGCCATCAGGGGACGCCGCCCGGCTACCGCGCACCCGAGCAGGTACATGGCACGCTCACCCCCTCCTCAGACCTCTACGCACTGGCGGCGACGCTTTACCACGCCGTCACAGGCTCCGACCCGCAGGAGCGTCCACCGGCGTTCTACCCTCCCGCGCGGCGCATCAACTCGGAGGTAAGCGCGACGATGGAGCGGATACTCGCGCGCCAGCTCCGTCTCAGCTCCACCCAGCGCTACAGCAGTGCCTACGAGATGCAGCAAGACCTTGCCGCCCTCATCGAGTCGTACCCCACACAGGCGAGCAAATCCGTCGCACGCATCCACGCCCTCACCGCACCGGTGCAGGCCATAGAGAACGAGGAGAGCCTGGAGCTGCCGCGCCGCTTCTGGCGTCGCCTGATGAGCCTGTTTATGGGGACACTGATGGCGGTAGTCGGGTAGAGAGGAAGAGGAGCAAGCGCGCTCCCTATCGCCTCGTCCTCGTCGCTCGACACAACTACTTCTTGCGCTGCAACGCCTCTTCCGCGGCCTCCCGTATGGCCTGAACGAATGTGGACACCCTTATTAAGATTCCCCTTGTCACCTACACAGAAAAGGTGATATAGTGGTATTTAACATTCTCTTAACATTCTGTTAACACACCGTTAATATTGCTGACAGAAATATATTTGCTCATTAGAAGGAGAAACGTCCTATGATCTCGGTTCAAACCACGCTGCTTCGGCTTGGTTTGTCACTGCTGCTTGGCGCTCTCGTAGGGCTTGAACGAGAACGAGGGGAGCGAGCTGCCGGCTTACGGACCCATGCGCTGGTGGCCCTGGGATCGTGCCTGGTGATGATCGTCTCCGCATTTGGCTTTGCAGATATCCTTGGAACGCGCAGTGTGGTCCTTGATCCCTCACGCATCGCCGCGCAAGTGGTCAGTGGCATTGGATTTCTCGGCGCGGGAACGATCCTGTTACGTAAAGAGATAGTCAAAGGATTAACGACGGCAGCAGCTATCTGGGTCGTTGCCGCGATTGGATTGGCCTGTGGAGCTGGTTTGCTCCTTGAAGCGATCTTCACGACTGCCTTGACCATTGCGGTGCTGATCCTCTTGCAGCCACTGCGTCAACGGGTACGTCGCTTGCCAGAGGTTCATCATCTGCGGATCAAGGTTACAGCAGAGCCAGCGCTGCTCAGTCATGTCTATGATATCTGCATCCAGGCCGGGGTGAGTATGGAACAGATTGAAGTCCAAACAGGAAATGGATCAGGCAAAATGGAGATTGCCTGCACCACCAGTGAAGCAACCCGGTTGACCAGGTCCCTGATCACTCTTCGTACTGCACCGGGAATGGATTCCATCTCCATTAATCTCCGCAATCCAACCAGCGATATGGCTCTTTTTCCCCTCTTTCCTGAAGAGAAATCTGAATCTATACTATAACATGTCGTATAGTGGCTCTTCTCAAAACAGGCAAGTCAAAACTATCCTACCACCTCTTCCTCCTATTCTTGCTTGTGTATGGCCTGTTATGCTATTATTGATATACTCCAATATCGGTTTGCGATGATATATACGATCTCCGTGTTTGAGATCGGAGAGCATTGATGGGACGCGTCCCTGGAAAGTACCCTTTTTGCATATGCAAGGATTGCGCAACCTCCACACTAGAGGTTTGTGGGGCATGCAAAGTTTCGTTCGTCTACTCTGCGCCAGGAGAAGGGAAGCATGAATCCGAATCAGCGGTTGAAACACGAACGCGAACAGCGAGGGTGGTCACAAGCGAAACTGGCCGGGCTGGTGGGAACCAATCCTGCCACGATCGGGCGCTGGGAACGCGGCATCTCCTTGCCCTACCCTTTTCATCGCGAGCGCCTGTGCGAACTGTTCGGCAAGGATGCGCGCGCACTGGGCCTGGTCGAAGAAGCCATGCCACAAAATGACGAGCCGCCAGAACAGCAGTCTCCCATGCATACCTCCGTACAGCCGTTTATCTTCGATCCGGCAATACCTATGCCCTCTGTGGAGTCGAGCACACTCGTCGGTAGAGACGCACTATTGGAGCAACTCAAAGAGCAATTGTTCGCAGAAGGGACGCTTGCACTCAGCGCGATCAACGGTCTGCCCGGCGGGGGCAAGACGGCGCTCGCACTGACGCTGGCCCATAATGCCGAGGTGCAGAGACATTTCTCAGATGGTATTCTGTGGGTCGGGCTGGGCATCAAGCCGGATATACAGGAGCTACTGAGCCGCTGGGGTGCGCTACTGGGCCTCTCGACGAGCGAGATGGAGGGTAGCAAGCACATCAATGAGTGGGCGCGTACCCTGCGGGTGCTGATCGGACGACGCAAGATGCTGCTGGTCCTCGACGATGCCTGGAACATCGACGACGCGCTGGCGTTCCTGGTGGGCGGTCCCAATTGCGCATATATCGTCACGACGCGCTTCCCTCAGATCGGCATGCAGGTCGCCGCCAACCGGGTCACGGTCGTCTCCGAACTGAGCGAGGAGGCTGGCGTTTCCCTGCTGGCGCGCTTCGTGCCCACGCTCGTGGCACAGGACGCAGCGACGGCGCAGCGCCTGGTACAATCCGTCGGGGCGCTGCCGCTGGCCCTCGTCCTGGTGGGCAAGTACCTGCGCTCGCATGCATACAACGAGCAGCCACGCCGCCTGCGCAGCGCCATTCACTCTGTGAGCAACGTCGAGCAGCGCTTCGATCTGAAGGAGCCACATAGTCCCGCACAGCCTCATCCCAGCCTGCGCAACGAAACTCCTCTATCGCTGCGCTCGATTATCGCGCTTAGCGACGAACGGCTCGACGAGCAGGCGCGTGAGATGTTGCACTCACTCGCCGTCTTTCCGGCCAAACCTGATAGCTTTCCAGAGCAGGCAGCCACAGCGGTCGGCGCGCAGCCGGCAGAGACGCTCGATGTTCTGTGTGACGCGGGACTGCTGGAAAGCAGCGGGCCGGAGCGCTATATGCTACACCAGACGGTCGCCGATTACGCTCGCACGCAGATGAGTAAGCAAGAAACGACGCTGTACAGGCGCATGGTCGAGTACGTGGTGCGCTACGTGGAAGAGCACGAACAAGACTATGACGCGCTGGCACGCGAGCATCATATCATCGGGATGGCGCTAGAAGAGGCGTATCGTCGGGATATGCAGACCGAGTATGTGCGCGGCATCTGCGCCTGGGCATCCTTCCTCTGTATACGAGGACTGTACAAGCAGGCCAGGCGGCATCTGGAACAGGCTTACGCGACGGCGCAGCACGACCCGGTCAGGACCGCCGCACTCTTATTTCACCTGGGACGCCTGGCTACTTTACAGAGCGAATATGAGTTAGCAAAAACCTATCTTCAGAAAGGTCTCCTGTTGGCGCGCCAGCTTGATCAGGTAGAACAGGTCTGCCTTTTCCTCACCCAACTGGGCACGATTACGTCAAAACGTGGTGACTATGGGAGGGCAGAAAATTACTTACGAGAAGCGCTCCTCCTTGCGCATCGCCTCGACTCCCCGGAGAATATCTGCCAGGCGCTCACCGATCTTGGACATGTCTTGATACGGAAGGGAGATTATGAGCAGGCAGAAAGGCTTCTACAGGAGGGACTTGCCCTGGCTCGCCAGCTCGACCACAAAAAGCATACAAGCCATTTACTTACCGAACTCGGTGTGATAGCAGGCAATAGAGAGGATCACCCCTCTGCCTATATATATTTCCAGGAGGCCCTGGAATACGCGCGCCAACTAGGATACCAGGACGCTATCACCCGTCTCCTGATCAACCTCAGCGGAATCGCCGCGGCACTACACAACTATGCGCAAGCAGAAAAACTTTTGCAGGAGGGACTCACGCTCGCACAGCGACTCGGCAACCACTCGCGCATGTGTCTCCTGCTAAACAACCTGGGTTCACTGTTGTCGGAACAGGGAAACTATGTTCAGGCATGCGCGAAGTTTCAAGAGGGATTGAGCCTGGCGCGTCAGATCGACCATCCCTGGCTGGTCTACACCATGCTCGGTGAGCTAGGCGACGCGCACCTCTCATATCAGCACCTCGACGAAGCGCAGGCAGCTTTCCATGAGGTGATCACGCTCGCACCAGAGAAGTTTCAAGAGGCCAGGGCGCGGGCGCACTACGGCCTGGCCCGCACGGAGGCGAAGCAAGGGAACATCCTTGAAGCGCGCAGGCATTGCGAAGCCAGCATCGCCCTCTTCGAGAGGATCGGCATTCCTATGGCCTTCACAGCACGGCAACTGCTAGCCGAGCTCCGATCTGTAAAGAAATCGACCGAGTTTAATTATTCGCGCGATTAAGCGTCTTACTAGATGACAGAGATATTGCAACTGAGAAAATGGGCGACACAGGAGCAATATCTCTGTTGCTCTATTTCACGTCTAGTGCTGTTCCCCCGCCAGCTTGTTGGCGCGCTCCCGGTCCTCAAGATCGCCTGTGATCTCGTAGCGCTTCAGCAAGGCGCTGCTCAGGCTCTTTAGGAAATCGGAGCGCTCCGGGAAATCGGGCGGCGCCTGTTGCAGAGCCCGCTCCAGCAGATGGATGGCGCGCTCCAGTTCGGCGAAGTCGTTGCTATGAGCATAGCGTGTCCTGAGCACATTCGACAGGTTGTTCAGGCTCTGCAGATGGTCACGAGAGCCGAGGGGGGCAAGGCGCAGAGCCTCTTCCTGGAGCTGGATCGCCCGGTCCAGGTCGGCTATCCGCCTCGTATGTTCATAGCGCAGGCTCAGGCCGTAAGCCAGGAAGTTCAGACGTACCGGGCGATCAGCGGAGCCTGGCGCAGCCTGTTCGACATCGCGCTCCCAGGTCTGAATAGTGCCTTCCAGGTCGGCGAAATTGCCGCTATGGGCGTAGCGCATCAAGAGGGCGTGGCTGAGCCGGTTCAGGTAGTCCGGGCGTTCGGGAGCATCGGGCGAGGACTCCTGCACCAGGATGCGCAGGACCTCGATGGCGCGCTCCAGATCAGCTATATTCTCGGTCAGGGTGTAGCGCATGCGCAGCCCGTTATCCAGATTGCCCAGGTACATCGAACGATACGGCGACGTCGCGGTCGTAATTGAGAGAATCTCCTCCCAGGCGCGAATGGCACGGTCCAGGTCGGAGATATTCTTCGAGCGCACAAAGCGCCCCAGGAGACATGAGCAGAGATTGTGCAGGTGCTGTGGCAGATCGGGTGAGGTCGAGGGGGTATGCTCCGCCGCCTGACCATAGAGTTGAATCGCCCGGTCCAGGTCGGACGCATCCGCCGTGTGTTCGTAGCGCATGCCCAGCACATTCCCCAGGTTATTCAACGTCTGCACATAGATAGACGAACCGACCTCTGATAGAGAGAGGCTGCGTTCTAAAAAGCGCGCGGCCTCGTCCAGATCGGAGAGATTGTGCTTCTGCTCGTAGCGGGCACTCAAGCCATAGCTCAGCAGATTCAAGCACAACGGTAGCTCCGCAGAGTCGTTCGCCATCTCGCCAATTGCCCCCTGCCAGACTTCCAGGGCACGGTCAAGATGGGATAAGTTTCCGGAGCTTTGATACAGGTGAAAGTAGATACCACCGCCAGCAAAACCCATTTCCTGTTCCATATCAGTAAACAGATCACTCATATATTTCCTCCCAAAAACCAACTTACACACCTTCCAGTATAGCATAAAATGCAATTTTTGCAAATAACAACACAAGATGCATCTTCTTCTATATAGTGATGCCCGGAAGAGCGCATTCCGGGGCTAGAAGAAATGAGGCGACGAGGTCCTTTAACTATCTGATCTGCTCTGCTTCGAGCAGATCAGGTGGAGGAGCAGACGAGCAGAGGCAGGGTAATAGAGAAAACGCTGCCGGTATCGGGGGTGCTCTGCACCTCGAAGCGCCCGCTGTGATGCTCGACGATCTGCTTCGAGATGTACAGGCCCAGTCCCAGACCAACGCTCGAACCCGTCTGGACCTCGACGCCGGGCGCGCGATAAAAGCGGTCGAAGATGTGCGGTAGCAATTGGGGAGGGATGCCGACGCCGCTATCGCGCACCGAGATCACGCACTCTTTATCCACGCGTAGCAGCGCGAGGTGAATAGCGGAACTGGCCGAAGAGTATTTGCGTGCGTTCGACAGCAGATTGATGATTACCTGCCCGAGGCGATCCACGTCCACCTCGACCTCCATCACCTCGTCGGGTAAATCTAGAGTGACAGTCGGAGAAGGATTCGTTCCGGCGACGTACTCGTCCACCAGGCGCCGGCACAGTTCGCCGGCGTTGCAGCGCTGTAAACGTAGAGCAAACATGTCCATTTCGATCAATGATATATTAAGCATGTCATTCACCAGCAATTCCATGCGGCGAATCGCGTTCTCCATATTGCACAGGTACGATGTCTCGGGAGAGCCTGAGCGCTCGAGGCGGCGGCGCAGCAACTGCGTCATCCCCTTCAAACTCGACAGGGGCGTCTTGAGTTCGTGCGAGGCCACGCTGAGGAACTCGTCCTTGGCGGCATTCGCCGCAACCAGTTCGCGCGTGCGCTCCTGAACCGTCTGCTCCAGGGATATCGCGTGCGCCTCCAGGGCACGTTGTTGCTCGGCGACCTGCTGGCGCAACTGGTATGTCTGTACAGCCCGCTGCAAGGCGGCTATGAAGTAGTCGCGGTCGATTGGCTTCTGAATAAAATCGTACGCGCCACCACGCAGGGCCTGTATAGCGAGACGATGATCGCCGTGGCCCGTGATGAGCAGCGTAGGCGTCGTCGGGTGCAGTTCCTGTATCTTCGCCAGCAACGCCAGGCCATCCATATCGGGCATCTTGATATCACTCACAACAGCATCATACTCGTGCTCTCGGATCAGGTCGAGCGCGTGCAGTGCGGAATCGGACGTCTCCACCTCTACATCGCGCATACGGAGGCAGACGGCCTGGGGGAGCGCCTGTAACAATGCAGTATCATCATCAACTATCAGGATGTGTGCCTGTTTCATCATCTCTGGTCCCCTTATTCCTCATCTATGTAGAGCGGGAGCTGAATCGAAAAACTCGCGCCTGCGCCCGGTCGGTTCTCTAGCGTAATGGTGCCCTGGTGCTCCTTAATGATGCCATAGGTAATAGATAAACCAAGTCCCGTACCTGCGCCCACCTCTTTTGTGGTAAAGAACGGATCGAAGATGCGCTGTTCCAGGTCTGCGGCGATACCGGGGCCGCTATCATACACCGTAACGTTCACCATCCGCCCCTCCAATGTGCCTGTTATGGTAATGGTCTTGCGCTGCGAGTCGGCCAGCGCATCCCTTGCGTTAGCCAGTAGATTGATAAAAACCTGCTCCAATTGAATCGCGTTGCCGATCACCGCTATGTCCTCTGGGGGAAACTGCAGATTGACCTCGATCTGGCGCAGGCGCAACTGCTCGCGCATTAAGGAGATCGCACGCGTCACAACCTGGTTGATTGCCACAAGTTCGTGGCTGACGGAGGCGGCGCGTCCAAAGGTGCGCAGGTGCGAGATGATCTCGGTCGCTTTGCGCACCTGCTGCATCGCGCTGTGCAGTTCCTGCAGGATGCGCTCGCTATCGGTATCCGCCATACCCAGTTCGATCAGATCGATGGCATTGCCCACAAACAGGCCGATATTGTTCAGCGGATTATTCAGTTCGTGCGCAACACCGGTCGTCAGTTCGCCCAGCGTCGCCAGCTTGCCCGCCTGCACCAGTTGCTCCTGCTTCTCGCGCAATTCATGTTCGCGTCGCTGGACCTCCGCCGTCGTCTCCTTCAGGTCGCTCATGATATGAATCATCGCCTTGCGGCTATTCTCCAGGCGCAGGTTCGACTGCTGGGAGTCCTGCAAGATATGCATCAGGGCGCGACGCGAATTATCCAGGCGCTCGGTCTGTTTCGCCAGGCGGCTGCGATCCTGCTCGTAGTCGGCCAGGATATGAATCATCGCCTTGCGCTGATCGTTCAGCTTGTGATTGACGGTATTCAGATCGCTGAGGATATGCATAAAAGCGCGTCGCCGCTCCTCACTTCTGTGTATACGCGTCTCCAGGACATTTTTCTCTGCCAGCAATTGCGCATACGCCTGTTGGAGCTGCTCAAGCGGCATCTCCTTGTATGCCTCCTGGACCTCTGAACCGGCTACGTTCATCTACCTCGTCCTTGATTGAGCTTATCCAACTCGCGCTTGAGATTCTCAACCTCTTTCTCCAACGCAATCATCTTCAATTCGCGCCCGACCACCACCTCCTCGAACTTCTCCAGATCCAGAATTTTTTCCTGCAACTCGAGCTTTGACTCCTGCAGGTCGCGCAAGACCTTTTCGTAGGCACGCATATCGCGCAGGATGCCGATCGCGCCGATCACCCTACCCTCGGCATCGCGTAACGCGGAAGCGTTGAGCGTCGTCGGGATCACCTCGCCCGACGCACTACGCGGATTGAGGCGCGCGTTGCGTGTTACGCCGCGCTCGATCACTTCGCGCAAGGCCGCAAGGAACTCGCGCGTCTCCTCCGCGCTGATGAAGCGCGAGAGCGACTGCTCCAGCACTTCGTCGGGACGAAAGCCCAGCAGTTCGTAGACCGCGTCGTTGGCCTGTAAGATCTTGCCCTCCAGGTCCGACACAAATACCGGGTCCGGTGCGTTCTTGATCAGGCTATCCGAATAGGCCAGCGCCTTGTCCAGCTCGCGCATATCGCGCAGAATGCCGATCGCGCCGATCACCTTGCCGTCCGTATCGCGCAATGCGGAGGCGTTGAGCGTTGTCGGGATCACCTCGCCCGATGCGCTGCGCGGATTGAGGCGCGTATTACGAATGACGCCGCGTTCGATCACTTCACTCAGGGCCGCCGTGAACTCGCGCGTCTCCTCGGGACTGATGAAACGCGAGAGCGATTGCTCCAGCACTTCGTCGGTCCTGAAGCCCAGCAGTTCGTAGACCGCATCGTTGGCCGAGAGGATCTTGCCCTCCAAGTCCGACACGAATACCGGGTCCGGTGCGTTCTTGATCAGGCTGTCGGCGTAGGCGCGGGCCTTATCAAGCTCGCGCATATCGCGCAGAATGCCGATCGCGCCGATCACCTTGCCGTCCGTATCGCGTAATGCGGAGGCATTGAGTGTCGTCGGGATCACCTCACCCGACACGCTACGCGGATTGAGGCGCGCGTTGCGCGTTGCGCCGCGCTCGATCACTTCGCGCAGGGCCGCCGTGAACTCGCGCGTCTCCTCCGCGCTGATGAAGCGCGAGAGCGACTGCTCCAGCACCTCGTCGGTCCTGAAGCCCAGCAGTTCGTAGACCGCATCGTTGGCCGAGAGGATCTTGCCCTCCAGGTCCGACACAAATACCGGGTCCGGTGCGTTCTTGATAATAATATCGTAATCGAGCGAGCGATGCGACTTCGTACCATTGGGCTGTACGGATGCAGTGTGGGTCGGCATCACATTCTCAAGCATAAAAACCTCCGCTTTCTCTCTATCAGTCTGTAGTAGCAGCGCGCCTGTGCAACATCTTATCACAGCAATTAAGTTCAGAAGCAATTTTCTGACAGTATAACAGAATTTTTTTTGATGGCGCAAGTCAATAGCACCAATTTCATTATCGAGGCATTATAGATGAGCTATCATTAATCGTTTTGCGTAGTTGTTCGGATTATCACAACGACATTTGGATGTATTCTTTGGCATTGTTTACGCGCTCGGGTATAATAAGACTCAGGTTGTAGCGGTTGAACAGAGTGGAGATCAAGGCGGAAAAATAATATGACATCAGCGATTGAACAACACTTTCCTCTGAAAGAGCTTAGCATACTGGCAGGACTAGAGAGTTGGCGCAAAGAAGTTAACCGTCCTACGTATCACATGCACAAATGGTGGGCAACGCGCTTAGGATCAGTTTTTCGCGCTATTTTAATAGGTACGCTCAGCGAAGCAGACACCAATATATGGGACGCATTTTATAGCCCGGTGAGTTTTCCCGATAAGGTTGTTCTCGATCCGTTTATGGGTTCAGGAACCACCGTAGGGGAGGCTCTTAAACTAGGGTGTAAAGTGATAGGTGCTGATATTAATCCCGTCAGCACCTTTCAAGTACGAAAAGCGTTGGAACCGGTTGATATTGAAGAGCTACGAGAAGCCTTTGAACGCGTCGAAAAGCTGGTAAAACCACAGGTTCAGGCCCTTTATCAATCTCAAGATCCCGATACAGGGAAAAGCGCGGACATTCTTTACAGTTTCTGGGTGATGAACATTTCCTGTCCAAATTGTAAGAAAACAGTAGATCTATTTGATACATCTATATTTGCCAAAAACGCTTATCCCAAAGAGGTTCCTGTAGCGCAATCGGTATGTTTTCGTTGTGGAAATATTAACACAACAAGGTATGATGCAACAGAACTCACCTGTTCTGAATGTAAAAAACGCTATAATCCACAGACAGGTATTGCCGATCATGACAAGGCTTCCTGTCCTCATTGCAAGATATGCTTCAAAATTGCCAAAGTTGTTACTGACTCGAAACAAATTCCGGCCTACAGGATGTATGCATTGCTTCTTTTTACCTCTGAGGGATTAAAGAAATACACTCGCCCAACAGAAGCAGATCAAGCAACATATGATCAAGCGAGAGATTTCCTTCAAGAGAAAGACATGTTATTGCCTACCACCACGATAAAACCTGGACATAATACCGACCAGATCCTCCGCTATAATTACAATGAGTGGCGACAACTTTTCAATCATCGGCAGCAATATTGTCTTTCCTTGCTCCTACAGACAATTCTTGAAGAACCAAATGAGGCTTGCCGTGAGCTGCTTCTACTCCTCTTCTCCGGCACACTGGAATTTAACAATATGCTTTGCTCCTATAAAGGGGAAGGTACAGGTGCGGTAAGACCCATTTTTAACCACCACATTCTAAAGCCTGGTAGAATGGTTTTAGAAAACTCTGTATGGGGAAATGCAAAAAGCTCTGGTTGTTTTTCAACACTGTTCGAGTCCAGATTGATACCAGCACTTGAGTATCGTCGGGAGCCTTTTGAGCTGAGTGCTATACAGGACAAAGAAAAGTACAAGGGGAAAAAGGTATTTGGTCTATCTTTTCCAACTACCACATCTCTCGCTACGAACTTTGATGAATTAGATACTAATCACAGAGCACTGATTTTCTGCACCAGTTCTTCTCGTCTTGATTTGCCTGACGCCTCAGTCGATGTAGTAGTTACGGACCCTCCATACTTTGATTTTGTACATTATTCTGAACTGGCAGATTTCTTTTACGCATGGTTACGCTTGAGCCTACAAAACAAGTACCCAGAATTCCTTACGACAACCACGCGTCATCAGGAAGAGGTACAACAGAGAGATGCCGAGGCATTTTCTCAAGCGCTACTCAACGTATTTCATGAGTGTAACCGTGTTTTGAAGCCTGAAGGATTGCTAGTATTCAGTTTTCATCATTCTCGCAACGAAGGGTGGGAAGCGGCAGGTCAGGCCATTTTCAATGCAGGTCTGGGAGTTACAGCAGCGCACCCGATTAAAGCAGAGATGGCCGGCGCATCTCCCAAATCTCAGTCTGGTTCACCGATCAATTATGATGCGATCCTTGTATGTAAGCATCAAGGAACTTCTACACCAACCACTCTGGCAGCAGCGCTCCAGACAACGCTACAAAAGGTCCGGCACAAACTCTATCATATTTCGCAAAATAATGGGAGTTTCGTCCCTGCGTCTGGCGATATATTTGTTATACTGCAATCCGAAGCGCTCTGTACTTTTTCTCAACACTTCGGCCAGATCAGAGATACTTCCAATCTGATCGTCACGTTGCGAGATTTTCTTAAGACGACCAGTAACTACCTGGGTGTGGTTGGTAACTACATCCAGGAAAATGTAGCTGCAACAAGGACGATAGCTTAAGCAGGCTCAGATCGGCTCACCCGGCTCTAAAGCGATATCATCTAATTGCTCTGCAGGTAGTTCGGTGATGATAGAAATGCTCAGTTCTAGACGACCACGCATTCCCTGTCTCTGGTTCTGGACGGTGGCAAATGGGTCCCGTACTACGGTCTCCTGCTCCTGAGAAACATCGCTAGCAAGTCTATAAGCATAGAATGTTCGTACGGACTCGCTAGCGCCCTTTCTTTGTATAGTCATAACTCGCTCTAATTCTGGGTATATAGACCCTAAATCTGGCCGTAGGTGAATCAGAGTAGCACGATGAAAAAGTGCACCAAAGCTCAGAGGATTAGGAAATACAACCATAGGCCTATGGCGGATTCCGCCATCCCCATAGCTTCCTTTTTTTCTCTCCATTGGGCGCGGTTTGATAGTATCAAGGTAAAATGTGAAATTATCGAGGGCGTTTCTTAACTCAGAATCCCTCCCAAGTATGAGCTAAAACCCGCTTGGGAGAGCGGATGAGATCAGGGCGGCCTGCTTGTTGGGCAGCCAGAGCGACAATGATGATGGCGGTGTAGGTCAA
>DAOTTD010000153.1:0-3874 GCA_034438015.1 Ktedonobacteraceae bacterium
GCAAGTTGATGGTCTCTTCAGGATAAAGCTTCTTTCCGGTTTATTTGCCGGCCAGCCGTGCAACCACGGGGGCAAAGTTCTCCATCTGACCTGCGGAGAGTTGCAGATAGGAGAAGCCATAGCGCTCACGCTGCTCAAGGAGATGTGCAACCGCCTGCTCCGTACTGAGCGATCTCTTTGGAATGGACCATCCTCCTGGCTGGGAGGAGACAGCGGTTCCATTACCGGTGATTTCAAAGTCGAAGATCGTCTGGCTCAACTCCAGCCATTGAACGAACAAACGCTGAGCGACATCCCCTGTCGCTACGATGAAACTTCCGATGCTGAAACACGCACCCGCTATCAGATGCTCTTACTCTCAGCACAAGGCCAGACCTCGACCCAGATTGCTCGGATCGTGCTGCGAAGCCAGGATACAGTGGTACGTGTCCTCAAACGGTTCATCACGGGCGGATTGGAGGCTGTCCCTCGGCGAACCGCCCCAGGCCGAGAGCGAACGGTCACGGAGGTCTGGGAAGCGGAGTTGGTGCGAGTGATCGAGCTGGATCCCCATGAAGTCGGACAGGACACCGCGAACTGGACCACGGAGAAGCTCGCCGAGTACTTAGGCCAGCACACAGGTGTGCAGGTCACGGAGGAAACCGTGCGCGTGTACTTACATGCCCTTGATTACGTCTGCAAGCGTCCGACCTGGACGCTCAGGCGCAAGGCCGAAGAGAAAGCGGATTACCTGGGAAACGCTTAAGGGTAGAGGTTCTCTTAGCCGGTGCCACAGCACCCGAACCTCTACCCGCTCACCACCTGGTCGAGGCTGATCTGTGGGATCAGCTTCCCGCCGACCTGCCAGCCCTCCTCGCCCTTCTGCCACATGCTGATCTCTACTTGCAGGACGAAGTGCAGTTTGCCTTTCATCCGACCCTCACGCGTCTGGTCTCGCAAGGGTCGACGCGGGCAACGTCTGGTCGAGGCACCCGGTGATAACCGCAAGGTCTACGGCTTTGGCCTGCTCGACTGGCGCGATGGCTGGTTCGATGGCCGAGTTGCACCTGGGCGGACGGCTGATGTGTTCTGCGAGCAAGTGCGGGCCGCCGTGGCCCGTTCGAAGCGTCGCGGACGCGTCGCCATCGTGATCGCTGATAATCTCAAGACGCACACGCCAGCGGGGTCCCTGCTCGTGCGCAGCATGCTCACCGAGTTGAAAGCGCACCTTGCCTTGGTCTATACCCCTGCCTATGATCCGGATGCCAACCGCATTGAATGGCTCTGGCGCATCTCGCGACGGGTCGTGACCCATAATCATCACCGCAGCGATTTCGCGCTCCTCCTCGCAGATGTGGAGCACCATTTTCAGGCACTGGCCCGGACTCCCGCTGATGTGCTTCGTCATATCGGCAGTCCGTTTGCACCAGACAAGGATCAAGATGTTCCGCTGTCACTTGCTCAGGCCGCATGATCAACTTGGAAGCATTTAGGATGATGGTCTGTTTCGAGACGGGGAGTTCTCGCGTTTGGCGAAATGCGTGAAGCTGCCTCCGAAGGGTACGCTGCGAACCTGTGTAACCCTGAGCGACAATCTCCTTGTACAACAGAGCCGTGTTATGGCAGCCCTGATTCCATCGCGAAGCCAGGTAGGAAAGGTAAGGATCAACGATGGAAGAAGAGCGAGACCGTCGTCGCGGGGGCGGAGCCGTTTCCTGTTTGAGTGCACGAGAGATACTGCGCGAGCTTCGTCCGACGATCTGGGCAATGTGCTCTTTGCTGCATCCCTCTCGATACAGCTTCCAGATTCGTTTATGGACGCTCACTTGTTGGCGATGACGAGCACGACGCTCTTGTGCGACTTTTTCAGGCACCGCTCTCCTAGCCGTAGGACGTGCCTTTCCGGTGCTGCCTCGGGTCGCCTTTTTGAGGACACGCTCCTGCTAGCGAAAGAACTTCTCCAAGGCTTCGGCAAAGTTCTTCTGTAAGTGAAAGCGATCGACCACCTGTTTGGCCTGGGGAGCGCCCTCAGTGGCGGCCTGGCGAAAGATTTTGCCGCGATCGCGTGAAACCAGATCAATTTCGGGATGCGTGCGCAACCACGTTTTGCTCGTCTCCACAGAACGATCCGCCATTATGAGGGATTTCCGCTCGTCGCTCTTAAAAATCTCAGCGGAATCGAGCGGAAAACCGCTCATAATAGCCTGTTAAGAGGGATTAAATTGATTGAATTTAATCCCTCTTAACAGCAAATAACTGCACGACTCGCCGCTTTTCCAGATCAACCAGGATGATTCCGTACGTATGGCCTTTCTTCCACGCCCATTCATCAATCCCAGCCTTGGAGATGGAGCCTTCACTGGGCAAAGGAAGTTGGAGAACGCGACGAATGATGGTTTTGGCTGTCGTGGGCATGCCAAGGGATGAGGCAATTCGCGCTGCGTCGGCTCCATTGGTGGTCACTCCGATTGCTTAGAGAGCCTCAATCAATCGATCCGTCATGCGTGCGTAGCGCTGAACCAACTTGGGAAAGCGCTCAGCGAAGATACGTTGGGGACACGAAGCCTCACGACAGATCCACTTGCGCACGAGCAACTTGAGGACGAGACATCGCCCACCAAAAGCAACATCGGCCAGGGTGCGCTGATAGCGACTGTGGACCCGTGATCCCGCTGTGCCACAGCGCGGGCAAGCAGCCGTAGAAGAGGTTGCATGGAGAGAGACAACAACTGTCTGGTCATGCAGTTCAATGGTGTCAATGCCTAATGGGAAAGGAAATGCGAAAATGGGGAAAGATTGATAAAATTGCCTCCAGATGACTCAAATGATGTAGCCATTGGTATTCTACCACAAAAAATACCTCTGCCGGGTCAAGCAGGCACACCGAATGTGTCCCAGAACCTTTATTTGTCCAATGAGTCTCGTCCTTAAAGCGCTGGAGCAGCACTCTGATGCGCTGGAAACTGGCTTCATTGGCCTCTGGCGTGCGTGCTTGCCCAACGTCATGTAAACAGTCTCTCAGCAGGTTGCGAAACTCTTTGATATCGGCATCATGCGCCCGCTCACAATTGAGGCGAATATATGTGGAGTCGGTATAGTCGATGGTGTGCAATGATGTATTGAGATGCTCGATACTTTCTCTGATGTCCCCTTGCTGCTTATCCAGCACAGCCTGAAAGCTGCCAATATCTGTCACCACCTTCTCGTTAAGCAAGGCTTTGAATTGCTCGCGATACTTTGGCAAATCATCATGCTGGATGCGTTCGTAGTGACGCTGATAATCATCGAGCGCCTCAATCGAGGCGTCCAGTTCCAGGGCTAAAGAGGACTTCGTTTGCAGAAAGTTGCGCATGCCGTTGAGCATCTCTCCTATCTGTGTCCGTAGATGACCCTGGAAGGTATTTGTGCGATTCGTATAGAGTTGTCTCAAACGATCACGCATGTCATCGATGGTTTCCAGTGATAGGGAAGGCAATTTCTCACCTTCCTGAAGGTCTTTGAGATCTTTCTGGATGCGCTCTATTACTACAGCCGCACTTAAGCAGCGAAACGAGCGGCTCGCCGTTTGATATGGCATTGTTTGGCCCTGGCTTGATGTCGCCTGCGCCAGCGAGACCAGGAGAAAACTCCTTCAGGAGTCGCAGGAGCTTGCCACAGCAGCCGCCAGAGCAGTCGGTGCACTTCAGGGACCGTCAAGGGAAGGAGCTGAGCGGCTTCTTGCTCCTGAAATTGGCTCCCTTTTTTGCCCTGCCACTTTGACCACCGTCAAAAATGCCAGAGCAAACATCGCCAGCGTGATATGCCGGTACCACCCTTGCCAATGACGCACTTCGTATTCATCCAATCCGACCTGCTGTTTGGCCAGCTCAAAGGCTTCTTCCACTTGCCAGCGGCT
>DAOTTD010000154.1:0-25286 GCA_034438015.1 Ktedonobacteraceae bacterium
CAAGAGAAATCAGGAGCGAAAAGACAAGTACAAGCACCATCAAGGGCAACAGGCGAATCGTCTTCTGAAAAACAGTACCACCTCTCAGCATATCATAACTGACATCAGCAGAGTTGCGTAAGAACCAGGAATTCAGACAAATCACAACATGGCAGGCTCAAACTCCAGGATCTTCAACCATACATCCGGCCTGCTCTCGTCTTCGGATGACTCTATCCTGAAAAGCACGTTCACCCGTTCCACGCCGGTAAGCTCCTGTCTTCTGTGTGCGCCGCGCAAAAATGTTCCTACCCGCTGTCCATTGCCGCTCGCCAGCTTCAGACGCAGGTTTTGCCCATTAGTGCCGCTGGACCACTTATCGAGCAGGCGTAGACCCTCCATCTTGAAGATAGGATCGGGGTTGCCCGCGCCGAATGGACTTAGTTGGCGCAGCGACTTATACAGATCGTAGTTGAGGAACTCCAACCTGGTAAAGACGATATCGACCATTTGCGGAGCCGGGGGCGGCGCGCTCTCCTGTTCGGTAACGACACCTGTCGGGTCTGGCAATTCTGTCCCCTCGATGATGGCCGGAGCAGCCGTTCCGCCGTTTGCCTGCCAATTGAGGAGGTGTGCGCGCAGTTCCTCGATGCGCTCGCTGCGAATGGTAAAGCCTGCGGCCTGAGCGTGACCGCCATAGCGCTCCAGGCGCGTGGCAAAGCCACGCAGGGCCTCGATGATGTTGAAGCCTTTCTGACTGCGCGCGGACCCCCGGCTCAACTGCGTCTCGTTGTCGTTGCTCAGGACAAGGACGGGCTTGTTGATCTCCTCTGACAGCTTGCCCGCTACGAGACCGATAATGCCCTCGTGCCAGTTGGTGCCGCTGACCAGGACCACTGCTTTCGTGGGTTGATGCTGCGCCTGCTCGCGTACGCTTCTCATCAGCTCCTCGGTCTCCTGCTGGCGCGCCAGATTGAGTTGATCAAGTTCGGCGACGCGGGCGCTGGCCTCGTCTGCGCTGTCGGTCGTGAGTAGTTCGAAGGCGATGCTCGCCTCTTTCATGCGACCCGCTGCATTGATGCGCGGTGCCAGGCCGTAGGCAATATCGCGCTCACGTATCCTGCCCGGCTGCAGATTGGCGCTGCGTATCAACGCCTGCAGGCCTGGTTTGCGCGTTGCGTTGAGGCGCTGCATGCCCAGGCGTACCAGGGTATGGTTCTCGCCCAGCAGGGGAGCGATGTCCGCCACGGTGCCAATCGCTACGAGGTCGAGGAACTCCAATTCTTCCTCTGTAGCGCGTTTATAGGCTCGATAGAGGGCCTGTGTCAGCTTGAATGCTACTCCTACCCCACACAGGTAACGCTCGCCATATGTGCTGTCTGGACGCCAGGGATTGACCATTGCGTAGGCTGCCGGAAGTTGTGCCGGCGGATGATGATGGTCGGTGATGATCACATCGATGTCCAGCGTGCGGGCGTATTCGATCTGTGCGACATCGGAGCTGGCGCAATCGGTTGTGATGATCAATTGTGTGCCGCGCGCTTTGAGCTGATCCAGCGCGGGAAGGTTTAGTCCGCAGCCGTCACGGAGCCGGTGCGGGATATGATAATCGAGGGATGAGGCGGGATCTTTAAGCACGCGCAGGGCGCGGAAGAGGAGCGCAGAAGAAGTGACGCCATCGGCATCGTAGTCGCCATAGACGGTGATGTGCTCTCGCATATCCAATGCCTTCTGAATGCGCCCCACCGCTCGCGGCATGTCGATGAGCGCGAGCGGATCGAGCGTCTCCTCGTACCGCGCCGCGATGAACTTCTGCATCTCCGCGACGGTTGTCAGTCCGCGATTGTGCAGAAGTTGGGCCTGAAGCGGGGTGATGCCCACCGCCTCTGCCGCGTGAAATTGCTCCTTCTTGAGCTGTTGGTATACTCTTATCTGTGACGGTGCCTCCAAGCGCGTTTCCTTCCAGCTAATCGGGCAGCAAACGGAGAAAAACCTCGTTCCCGAGCAAGCGTCCTCGTTGGCTCAAACGCAGCCAGCCATCCTCTTTTTCCAACAATCCGGCCTCTTCTACGATGTGCAGACGATCCCCAACGAACTGCGCAAAGGGTTGGGCGAAGCGCTGTTCAAAGGTGGGCAGATGAAGACCGATAGAGGTACGCAGCGCCAGGAACGCGGTCTCGGTCATCGCCTGCTCGTGGCCGATGACCTCGCTCTCAACTTCGGGTATGCACCCGGCCTTGAGTTGTTTGATGTATGTGAGCGGGTCGCGCTCGTCGGAGAAGCGCCTGCCGCCAAAGCTTGAGTAAGCCCCGGCTCCCATCCCAATGTAAGGCAGGTTCTGCCAATAGGTCAGGTTGTGGCGGCTATGCTGGCCGGGCAGGGACCAGTTGGAGATCTCGTAGTTTACGTAACCCGCCCGTTGCAGCAGCTCATCGGCATACTCGTACATATCAGCGCAGAGATCCTCGTCGCCCGGAACGATGCTTCCTTCCTGGGTCCAGGTATAGAACGGCGTGCCTTCCTCGATAATGAGGGAATAGAGCGAGAAGTGGTCGGGGTGCAGGTCCAGGGCGCGGTCAAGCGTCTCGCGCCAGTGCTGCATCGTCTGTCCCGGCAGGCCGAACATAAAATCCAGGTTAAGCGCGGTGAAGCCGGCGGCCCGTGCGAACTGGACAGCCTGTGTAATCTCTTGCGGCGAGTGAATGCGTCCCAATGTTTTGAGCAGCCCTGCATCGAAGCTCTGCGCGCCCATGCTCAGCCGATTGATGCCTGCCGCGCGCAGACCCTCCAGTTGGTCCTGCGTCAGGGTGCCGGGATTAGCCTCCAGCGTGATCTCCGCATCCTTATCGACTGCGAAGGCATTGAAGCAAGCGTCAAGCAACCGCGAGATCTGTCCAACGCTCAGCATACTGGGCGTGCCGCCGCCGAAGAAGATAGTGCGCGACCGACGCTGAGACCCATCTGCCCGCAGCGCCATCTTGCCGGCGAGCTCTATCTCAGTCAGAAGAGCGCGCACATATGGCTCGCGTAGTGGAAGAATGCCCGCGTAAGTATTGAAATCGCAGTAGTGGCAACGTGTATGACAGAATGGAACGTGCAGGTAAAGTGAAGCCGTCTCTAGAAGCTGCTGTATAGGTTCAGAGGGTTGTAGAAGCGTCTGAAACGCCTGATTTGTGTTGTCGAGTGCTATGTTGGTCATGTAGGTTGTTATTTTTCCTGGGTTCGAATGAGCCGGACCTATCGTCTTTTCCAACATTATGCAATGCTAGAAAAGACGATAGGTCGCAGGCGATTTTACCACTTCGTGCCAGAAAGCCTCTACCCTTGCAGGTATGGGGATGATACACCGGTGTCATTCCAGAAGCCCCTGGCGCGGGAGCCCTGGGGAGTCGTCACGAACCGGTACCGACTGTCGGAGTACCAGAGGCCGACGGTGGCGATGCGGGTATCGCCGGCGTCGTGTTCGGGATATTCGACGAGTCGAGTAACTTGTTCTGGTCGCTGGCTATAGTTGTCAGACCCTCTTTCGCCTTTGCTGATAGCAGCCATGAAGCCAGGGCATTGCTTTGTAGACTGCTCAGCGTGGTAGCGTCTACCGCACGAGCTGGATCGATCTGTAGAATCTGAACGATGTGATAGGCACCGTTCTCTGTAATCACCGGGCTCAGCTCGTTGGGCTTGCGCGCAGGGTCGAAGATCCAGTTATCCACGATGCCGCTCGTATTCGATGCAATCGTCTGAGCATACTGGCCCTTTGCCAGCCAGCCGAGATCGCCGCCCTTTGTATTCGTAGTGGTATCGACAGACGACTTGGCCGCGATCCTGGCGAAGCTGCCGCCATTCTTGAGCTGCTTCAGGATATTGTTGGCGTCCTGCGCTGTGCTCAGGGTCATATCGCGCGCGTGAACCTCGTAGAGCGGAGGAACGATCTGCGCGGCCAGGTACGACTGCATATTGTCGCGGCGCACCGTGATCGTCATCATCGCGCGCAGGTCATTGTTGCTCAGACTATTGTCGCTCAAAAATTTATTGTAGTTGGTTGACTTCGGCAGGTTAGCGGTAAAGTTGCTGATTGCACGGTCGATTTCGCCGCTGGACGGCTCAACCTTTGCCTGGACCGTGCTATTCTGCTTTGCCAGCCACTGGCGAATGAACACATCATCCTGCAACAACCCGACGCTGACATTTCCGTATTGAGATTGCGTAAAGAGCTGCATCTCATTCGGAATGGTGGTCTGGGCCATGGTTTGATACTGCACATTATACTGGCCCTGATTGTTCTGCGCGACGGAGAGCTGGCTCTCCAGGCTGGTGCGCTGCTTGCTGGAACCCCTGGGTAGCGCCTTGATCTGCTTGTTCAGGTTGTCGATGACCGTTTGCGCATCGGCTACCTGTTTGCTCAGATTATCGCGCTGGGCGTTCAAACCCTTGGGACCGTAGATATTGTTGGCCTCAATCTGCGCTTCGAGGGCGAAGCGCTTGCGGTAGTCGGATTGTGGAATGGCCTGGCCGTTCACAGTCGTAATTGGTAGGCCGGGGACGATAATATTAATGTTCACCCAGAAGCCGATGATGACGCCGACAATAAGTAAGCCTATAAGAGCGGTTACGGCCCAGACCATACGGCTCTGAAGTTGATTTTTTTCGTTACGAGAGAGGTGGCCCCCCCATCCCAAAAAAAGAGGTTTGCCATCGCGGCGCGCTTCGACATGCGCCGTCTGTCTCGTGTATCTTTTTGGTTTGGCAGAGCGCGCTGACCTCTGATCTTTTGGTCTACGTGCCGTCTGACTAGTCATCAAAAACCTCCATTGAGGGTACCCGTGACCGGTTGTCACGGAGAGGGAACGTTACCTCTACTGAAGGGGAGGCAAGAGAGGATTCTCTTGCCTCATCGTCCTATCAGGGACCATTGTCCCCCCGCCGCTTTACATTCCGCGCATGTGCTCGGCAGTGTAGGGGAGCAGGGCCATAAAGCGTGCCTGCTTGATTGCTGTACTTAAACCACGCTGATGCCTGGCGCAGGTGCCCGTCTTACGGCGGGGCTCGATCTTGCCGCGATCAGAGATGTAGCGCTTCATGAAGCGGCTGGCATCTTTGTAGTCGATCTCACGTACATGATCATGACAAAACTGACATATTTTGCGGCGCGACGAACGCTCGCCACGTCCGCCTTCGCGCCTCTCGCGGCGTGGGCCGCCTGATCCTTCACTTCGTCTCTGCACTGAACTTCTCCTCCATGTCCTTCAAAATGAGAAGGGGTAATTAGAAGGGGTGATCGTCCAAATCTCCAAGCGCATCACTATCGTCTGCGTGGCCGCCTACGAAGCCCTGCGAACCGCCCTGCTGTGAGTCCTTTGGTGTAAGAATCTCAAAGTCATTCACTGTCACATCAAGCGAGAAACGCTCAGCGCCAGTGCGGTCCGTGTACTTACGTGGGGTAAACCTGCCGTCAACGTAGACCTTCTGACCTTTTCTCAGAAAGCTGTTACACGTTTCTGCTTGTTTGCCCCATACAACAATGTTGTACCAGTCGGTTTCTTTCTGTTTCTCACCACTTTGTGATCTCTCAAAACGAGTAACAGCCAGTGAGAACTTCGTAACAGCAAGTCCACTAGGGGTGTAGCTCATCTCCGGGTCGCGGCCCAGATTTCCGATTAGCATAATTTTGTTCATAGCTCAAAATCCCTTCGGTGTGATAAACCCACCCCGACTACTATTATCCTTAGAGATGACATGAACGTACCCGGACATATAACACTAAGCTTCGATCGTTTCCTCGATCGCTGGTGGGGCCTCTTCCGTTTCGGCCTCGGAGAGAGCTGGAGCTTCCTCCTCTGTTGCCTCGGTCGCGACTGGGGCCTGCTCCTCTGCTGCTTCGCTCTCTTGCGCGTTGGCGGCAGCGGCGGCGGCTCGGGCCTCACGTTCTTCGCGTTCTTCGCGTTCCTTCTGGACGGCCTTGGGATCGCGTTTCTTGACCATGTGACGGAGAACCGTTTCGGAAACTTTCAGTGTACGTTCGAGCTCGCTCACGGTCTCAGGAGTCAGAATCATATCGACGAATACATAAAAACCTTCGCGGTGGCGCTCGATGGGGTATGCCAGGCGGCGACGCCCCCACTGGTTGACCCTGACAATCTGGCCGCCATAATTGGCAACGATCTGTTCGACACGGTCTAGAACGGCGCGTGTCTCCTCTTCGCTGACTTCGGGGTTGATGATTAATCCAAGTTCGTAATCTCTACTCACGAAGTCGCCTCCTTCCTATGGGTGTGCTTCCAGTCAGTCGGTTCTTAATTTACTCATGCGGGTTTGTAAACCGTACGGGCTTGTGAACCGCGCCCCTACATTTAAGCCCCTACATTTAAGAACGTTGTCTGCCGGAGCAGGTGGAGCATCAACAAGATGTCGATGCTGTGTAACAGATGCCGCTGGCTCTCTGCGGCTGCAATAAAAAATTGTCCCACGCTGGTCGTGGGCCATGATGCCTTCTACGCTGCGTGCCACGCTCGTTTCTTCCTCTAACAGGAAGTGCATATGAGGCGTGCCCGTTACGTGGAGGCCATCAATGCCACGCTATTATAGCACTGTTCGTCATGTCTGACAATAGAGTCGAGGTGTACTGACTTTCAATTGTCTATTCCTATAATACGGAGAAAAAGCGGATATGTGGAAAGAAAATGCAGAATTTTCAGATATCTTTCTCATTATTTTGCTCAATCTCTGCTATTGCATCTCAAGCGAGAGTATGTTATAATCGTGCCGCAAGCGGGGTCAGGCTCCTGAAAAAGGCTACTCTGCGCCTTTGATAGAGCAATTAGAGATTGAAGGGTCTTCAATCCCACCTACACTGTCTCTCTCCTGTTCTTGTGTCTGGTGCTATACCTTACACTCAAACGGACTAAGATACGCGGTATGTGCATGTAAAAATTACGCCCCGTCTAAGTTAGAAAGAAAGAACAATGAAGCAGAAGCTGAAAACACACAAAGCTATGGCCAAGCGGGTCAAAATTACCGGCTCTGGCAAGTTTATGCGCCGCAAGGTGGCGATCAACCACCTGCGCCGCAACAAGTCTCCCGAGGCTGTTCGTTCGATGGATAAGACGTTTCCCCTGGCGACCGCTGATACGCGTCGTCTGAAACGCCTGCTTCCCTATGCCTTTTAATATCGCGAGGAGAGGAAATATAAACTATGCCAAGAGTAAAACGTGGCGTAACCGCTCACAAGAGACATAAAAAAGTATTACAGATGGCTGAGGGCCATCGTGGCACACGCAACCGTCTCTTCCGTCCCGCGCATGAATCGGTCATGCGCTCGATGGCGTACATGTATCGCGACCGCAAGAATCGCAAGCGCGACATGCGCAGCCTGTGGATCACGCGTATCAATGCTGCCGCCCGCATGTATGGCGTGAGCTACAGCACGTTGATGCACGCGCTTCATGTCGCCAACATCGAGGTCGATCGCAAGATCCTCGCCGAGATGGCGGTGAACGATGAAGCGGCCTTCGGAACTCTGGTCAAAACAGCCCTGGAAGCTGTGAAGTAGGTCGGAGTACTCATAGTTCCAAAGAGCATAGCGATCTATTGATCGCTAGTTTTCTTTAGGTTTGTACGGAGAACGACGATCCGCACTGGATGGACTACCGGCAGTGTTGTCACTGCTTTACCATCCTCTACCTCCTCTGCTTGCGCATTGGAGGCTACTTGAGCACGAAAGGGACAACCTCTCTTGCGCTAGTGTTTTTACCGCAGGAAGCGACTTACCTGCGAACCGACAAGCACTCTTAAGTGAGAAATGTGCTCTGGCAGAGATGGTAGCCGAGAGTGCATATCGTGTCAAGCATGGTGAAAAAACTGTCATAAAACGCGAGAAACAGCGAGAAAACGCTAGATTTTCAAATACTAGTTTCTATACCTGCAAAGGGCGACCACACGGATCATTTCTCCTCTTTTCTGTGGGGATGACGTGTGTGGTCGCCTTTGCTATATTTGTGCGTAAGAGTTATCTCTATTCTTTCAGGTGCAGGCATGTCGGTGATTACCAGTCCGTCGAATCCGCGCGTCAGCAGGCTACAGACGCTGCACACGACGCGGGGACGCAAGAAAAATAGCCAGTTCCTCATGGAGGGGCTCAACCTCCTTGAGGCGCTCCTTGATGCCTCCATCACTCCTCAAGAGATCTACTACCAGCCTGCGCTACTCCAGCGTACGCCTAAGGGGAGAGCCTTGCTCGATCGCCTGCTGCATACGTCGGGGTTGTCCACTGCGTTGGTGGAGGTGAGCGAGCGCGTCATCGAGGCGGTGAGCGATGTACAATCCGCGCAGGGCGTCGTGAGCGTACTGGGACTGGATGCCCTCAATCCGGATCAGATACGCGTCCGTCGCTCCGTGAAGTTGCGGCCCGCGCTCCTGATTCTGGATGACGTGGCCGATCCGGGCAATATGGGCACGATCTTGCGCACGGCCCTGGCGGCGGATGTCGATACGGTACTGCTGACGCCTGCTTGCGTGGATTATCTCAGTCCAAAGGTCGTGCGTGCGGCTGCGGGGGCGCATATCGCGCTACCCGTGGAGGCGAACCGCTCGTGGTCCGAGATCGGTGAGAGGATTGCTCTCCACTGTCCCGACGCTCCGCGCGCCCTGCTGGCGGAGGCGGGTAGCGAGTGCCTGTACTACGAGCAGGATCTCTCTTCTCCCTTCGCGCTCATCGTCGGCAACGAGGCGCACGGACCCTCGCAGGGAGCCCGGACACTGGCAACGCTGACGATCACGATACCACTCGCCAATGGCGTGGAGTCGCTCAACGCGGCGATGGCGACGGGTATTATCCTTTACGAGATGGTACGCCAGGTTGATTGGGGAGGATGAGCTGTGGCGCTGACCGTGCGGAAGATGCCGCTGAAAGACAGCGGCTCATCTGCCTCCTCGTCGCTTTCCCCCTTTTTATGCCTGAGGTAGTCCTGGTTTTCGCGCATTTTGAATGCCTCGACCGAAGAGCGCAGCCGTTCAACCAGGCGTGTCAGACGTTCCATGCTCTGCGAAGCCTCGCGTGTGTTGAGTCCGCTCTGTTGCGTCGATGCTGATACCTCGTGCATGATCTGCACCACGGCGCTTGAAGAGTTCAACTGGTTTAAGGCCACCTGGTTGATGGCCTCGATCTCATGCGCCTGGTGTTCGACGGCGGCGAAGATCGATTCCAGGGCGATACCGGCTTCCTGGGTGAGACGCGCACCGGTACTGGTCTCGCGCTCAGTATCCCGCATCGAGATGGCGGCGGCGCCTATATCTTCGCGCACGCTGCGTACGATGCGTGCGATCATGCCCGCCTGGTCCTTTGCTCGTTCGGCCAGGCGCCGGATGTCCGCTGCGACGGCGCCGAAGCCCTTGCCGTTCTCGCCAGCCATAGCGGCCTGAATGGCGGCGTCGAGCGCCAGGCGATTGGTCTGGTGCGCGATGCTGGCGATGACCTCAACGATCTCGTTGATCTCGCGCGAGCGGTCGCCGAGCGTCTGTACCTTGCTGGAGGTCGCCTCCACGTTTTCGTTGATGCGTCCCATCCCTGCTACCGCCTGCTGCACGGACTCGCGCCCGATCTGCGCATCCTGGCGCGCGATGCGTGCGACGTTGTAGAGGAGCTGTGAGCGTTCGGCGACCTGCCGGCTCGATGCTGCCGACCGTTCCACTTCTATGGCAGCGTCGGAGATCTGTTTGATCTGTGTATCACCTGTCTCTACCAGTTGCATCATGCGGTCCAGGACCGTCGTGGTCGAGTTCTCCACTTCGTGCGCGACCATCTTGACGCGGACCACCAGGCTACCGAGTTCTTCGACCATGTAGTTGAAGGAGTCGGCCAGGACGCCCAGCGCGTCAGCCGTGACCTCTGCCTGGATGCGCAGGTCTCCCTCGCCGACGCCGCTCACTTCGCTGACGAGCTTCTCGACCTGTGCCTGTAGTATGTCGCGCTGCGACTTTGTTTCCTGGATCAGGCGTACGATATTGTCGAGCATACTGTTCATAGACACGGCGACCATGTGGATCTCGTCGTGGCCTGGAATCTTTGCGCGCGCGTCGGTCTCGCCTCTGGCAATGCGCCTGGTGAGGGCGGTGAGTTGACTCAGTGGATGCGAGATGGTGAGGTTGACGATATATCCAATGCTGATCACTACGATGATCGTTATCAACAAAGCGATGGCGATGGTCAGGATGATAGGATTGGTCTGTGAGGGACCGACCAGCGCGACTGTATAGCTCACCTGGTCCGCTGTCTGCGCGACTCCTGCCCATACTGTCTGGATAGGAGCATAGTTCGCGTTTGCCTGCGCCAGGGGAGCGTCTACGCTGGCGCCGTTCCTGATCGCCTGGATAGTCTGGTCCTGTGCATCTCTATACCGGGGCCAGAAGGTATCAGCCCGCTTGATTGCGTTCTGCTGATCGTAAATGAGGGTCGAGCCGGGATAGTCCGTTTGCAATATGGTGCGTGCGTCGCTCATCTGGGCGGCGCTGGTAAGCTGGTAGAGCTGCGGATAGTGTGTGAGCGTGGTTGTAAAAGTCTTTTCGTCATTGGCGATGATGTTCAGGAGTGCCTGTGTCTGGCGTGTGGCATGGAGTCTCTGAGCCCTGTACTGTTCGCTCGCTACATTGAGCAAGTCCAGACTCCTCTGCAATGCCAGCCTGGCGTTCGTCGTATCTTTCACCATACGCATGCTTACCTGCGTGATCTGGCTGCGCGTGCCCTGCGCATTGAGAAAAGCGCTACCCAAAACAGAGATCATAACGCCGGGTATAACCGCCGTTAGCAAAAAAGCATAAAAGAGTCGACGAAAAATAGGGATATTGCTCACCAGCCTGATCATACTGCTCTAGCCTCCTGGATGCTTGTTTGAAGCACATACAAGAAATAGCCAAAAAGAACAATTTACGTGTAATGATTGTGCCACTTAGAAATATTGTGTAAAAGCGGCAATTACAGGTAAGTTTACTCCACTTTTCTCAATATTGTCAGGATTTTGTGAGACCATGGCCCGATAGTCCTGGTCAGACGAGCCGTGAAAGTGCTATACTTGGGATTAAGAGAAAGTGAATAAAGCAAGTGGATGAGTAATAGAGTGAGTCATAATGCACTCTTGAAGTCGAAGGAGCTTGTTTATGAGTACATCCTCTGTAGCGCGCTGGCCATTTCAGAAGGTGCTCGTCATCAATCGAGGCGAGATTGCTGTACGCGTCATTCGTGCGTGTCGCGAACTGGGGCTGCGCAGCGTGGCGGTGTATAGTGATGCAGATCGTAATGCGTTGCATGTGCGTATGGCGGATGAGGCCTATCATATTGGGCCTGCGGTCGCGGCCAGGAGCTACCTGAACATACCAGCGCTGATCGATCTGGCGAAGCGCGTGGGTGTGCAGGCCGTGCATCCGGGATACGGTTTTCTCTCTGAGAATGCCTCTTTTGTCGAGGCGTGCAGGGAGGCGGGATTGATTTTTGTGGGTCCGCCGCCGGAGGCGATGGAGGCGATGGGCGAAAAGACGGCGGCCCGTCGTACCGCCCAGGCCGCCGGAGTGCCGATTGTGCCGGGGGCGATGACGACGGATGTTGGGGACGATGCGCATGTGGCGGAGATAGCTGAGCGCCTGGGTTATCCTATTTTGCTAAAGGCGGCGGCGGGCGGCGGCGGCAAAGGTATTCGCTTCGTACGCGATCCACGCGATCTCGTGGCGTCGCTGCGAACTGCCCGCGGTGAGGCGAAGAGCGCCTTCGGCGATGACCGCGTCTATCTTGAGAAGGCGATTTCGCCTGCGCGACACGTCGAGGTGCAGTTTATCGCCGATATGCACGGTAACGTGGTGCATCTAGGCGAGCGCGAGTGCAGCATCCAGCGCCGCCATCAAAAGCTGATCGAGGAATCGCCATCACCTATCGTCGACGCAGAGCTGCGCGCGCGCATGACCTCCGCCGCTCTGAATCTGGTGCGCTCCATTAATTATGCCAATGCTGGTACGGCGGAGTTCCTGGTGGGGCCGGATCGCAATTTCTACTTTCTGGAGGTCAATGCACGCGTTCAGGTGGAGCATCCTGTGACCGAGTGGTGCACGGGTGTTGATCTTGTGCAAGAACAGTTCCGCGTCGCCGCTGGCCTGCCTCTCTCCTTTACGCAGGAGCAGATCGAACTGCGCGGCTCCGCCATCGAGTGTCGCATCTCGGCGGAAGATCCTGAGAACCGCTTCCTGCCTGCAACGGGCATGGTCCACGCGCTGCAAGAGCCGTCGGGTCCGGGCGTGCGCGTCGATAGCAGCCTGTATGCAGGCTTACAGGTGCCGCTTTTCTATGATCCGCTGCTGTCGAAGCTCATTGTGTGGGGCAGAGACCGCACACAGGCCATTGCACGTATGCGCCGCGCCCTCGATGAATACCAGATTGTCGGTGTGCGCACCACGCTGCCCTTTGCGCGCTGGCTGATGGACCAGCCACGCTTTAGCGCGGCTGACTTCTCTACCGACTTTATCGCCGAGGAGTGGGATACGCGTCAGAAAGCAGCGGAGGTCGTCGCTGTTGAGAGCGCAAGCGAGCTGCAAAACGGCCAGCATGCCGAACTCGCCCCTTCCCAGGTCGCGGCGATCGTCGGCGGTCTCCTGATGCACGAGCAACTGGCCGAGGATAGGCGGCGCCGCCACCCTGCCGCGACCTCTGGCGAGGGGGGGAGCCGCTGGCGCGAGGTGAGCCGCAAAGAGGTGCTCAGGCGCATTTAGCTGTCGCCGGTCACTTTTCCAGGACGGGTCTCGGCAGCTCAAAGGTTGGAGGCGTTTTTCCACGCCTCTGCGCCGCCGCGGCCTTGAGACGCTCGACAGATTCGTAGGGGACGTAGCGACCGCCCAATGGAGTAGGATGGATGTCCGGACCATGATAGTCAGTCCCGCCTGTAGGAATAAGGTGATGTTCATTGGCGAGCGTCAATAAATCCTGCACCTGCTCAGGCGTATAGGGGCCGTAGTAGACCTCCAGGCCAACCAGCCCGGCGGCGATGAGGTCTGGCAGCCATTGGCGCAGCCCATCCAGACCTGGGAACGTGATGGGGTGGGCCATCACCGGTAGCCCGTTGGCGCTGATGATCAGGCGAATGGCATCCTGGGGCGTTAGCTTGTAGCGGGGTACGTAGCCTGGGCGACCGGCGCCGATATATTTATCGAACGCTTCTGCAATGCTTTTCACGTATCCTTTCTCCAACAGCGCCTCCGCGACGTGCGGGCGGCCAACCGAGCCTTGAGCTATCTCGCGCACGCGTTCCCACGTGATCTGGAGTCCCTGTTCGTTAAGCTTCTCTACCATGCGTTGTCCGCGCAGCACGCGCGCATCGCGTAGCGTGCTCAGTACAGACTGGAACTCTGGGTCCTGGTATTCGATGAAATAGCCGAGGACGTGCACCTCACCGCCCTTGACATCGGTGTTGAGTTCAATGCCGGGGATCAACTCAATGCTGTGGGGCCGGGCCGCCTGGAACGCCTCATCGAGGCCGTTGGTGCTGTCGTGATCGGTCAACGCCTGTACTTTTAAGCCAGCCTCTGCAGCCAGGCGGAGCAATTCTGTCGGAGAATAAATACCATCTGAAGCGGTCGAGTGGGTATGAAGATCGACAACATTAGCCATAGCTCTCCTGATCTCTTTTCTGTAGTCGAACAATCTGCCGGGCGTCTCGTCCCGCCGAGGACGATCTCGATGGGATGGATGGGGGTGGATGTGCAGGAATTGCAGTGCCACCCCTATAGATATTAGCGCGCGTAGTCTACAGAGCGTGTCTCGCGCACGACACAGACCTTGATCTGGCCGGGATAATCGAGGTTCTCCTCGATCTTCTGCGCTATATCGCTGGCGAGACGGCTCGCGGTATACTCGTCGACCTCCTCCGGTTTCACGATGATACGCACCTCGCGACCCGCCTGAATTGCAAATGATTTCTCGACGCCGGTAAACGAATTAGCGATGCCTTCGAGCGCCTCCAGGCGCTTGATATAGAGATCGACCGTCTCGCGTCTCGCTCCGGGGCGCGCGGCTGAGATAGCGTCCGCTGCCTGCACGATAGCCGCTTCGAGCGATTGTGGCTCCGTCTCCGATGCGTGGTGCGCCACCATCGCGTGAATGATCTTGGGCGACTTGCCGAAGCGACGGGCCACCTCACCGCCAATGATCGCGTGTGGACCCTCGACCTCCTGGTCGATCGCCTTGCCCATATCGTGAAGCAGGGCAGCCGTTTTACAGACGTTTACATCCGCCCCCAGCTCGTATGCCATAGTCGCCGCCAGGATAGATACTTCGACCGAGTGAGCCAGCACGTTCTGGCCGTAGCTGGTGCGGAAGTGGAGTCGTCCGAGAATCTTGAGCAGCTCCGGTTGCAGACCGTGCACATTGGCCTCCAGCGCCGCGTTCTCGCCAGCCTCGCGGACGATTGCATCGACCTCCTGCCGGGCCTTGGCGACGACATCCTCGATGCGCGCCGGGTGAATGCGTCCATCGAGAATCAATTTCGTCAAAGCCAGGCGAGCGACCTCGCGGCGTACAGGATCGAAGCCCGAGAGGATCACCGCCTCGGGCGTATCGTCGATAATGAGATCAACGCCGGTCGCGGCCTCTAGCGCGCGGATGTTACGGCCCTCGCGCCCGATGATCCGCCCCTTCATCTCGTCGTTGGGGAGCGGAACGACCGAGACCACTGCCTCGGCGACCTGGTCGGAAGCGCAGCGCTGAATCGCCAGCGTGATGATCTCGCGGGCCCGTGCATCAGCCTCCTCGCGCACCTGGTCCTCGATTACACGCGCGCGGTATGCGGCCTCCGTACGCACCTGCTCCTCGATGCGCGAAAGGAGGAGCTCTTTTGCCTGCTCCTCGGTGAGCTGCGCAACGCGTTCTAGCTCCTGATACTGTTGCTGTCGGAGCGCTTCTACCTCCGCATGTGCCTGTTCAAGAGCGCGCGCCCGTGCATTGTTCTTGCGTTCGTGCGTCTCCAATGCCTCGATCTTGCGCTCAAGATTCTCCTCTTTTTGTTGTATGCGTCGCTCCTGCCGCGACAATTCGGTCCGGCGCTCCGCATTTTCGCGCTCCATCGAGGAGCGCAGAAGGGCAGTTTCATCGCGCGCTTCAAATAGAGCTTGCCTCTGCTGATTCTGGACCTCCAGCAGCCGTTGCTCGCTGGCCTCCTTCTCAGTGCGCAGACGCTCCTCGAAGTGCGCTCGTTCATGGGTCTTTCCGACATAGTAGCCGACAAAAACAGCGAGGACTGCTCCGATCGGTATGGTAACGATGAGGCCCACTATAATTATAGTCATTGACACTTCGGCCTACCTCCAGTTAGTAAGGCGAACAGGCCTATAAAGGCTTGGAAAATGAATAGCATAAAAATCGTGCACTTCGACGTCGTTTAAGGATTGGGGTCCCGACGTGTACTCTGCATGTCGGTACTGAGCGGACAGTGTGCAAAACATACTATGCGCCAAGCATACTATATAGGAGTGTTAAGAATACGTCAAGAATGAATTATTGGTAATTATGACTTAAAACGAGGGCAGGTATCCACATCTGGATGCCTGCCCTGCGAAAACGAAGCTTTCGCCGTGTCTCTTAGATCGTCCAATGTCCGGTGATGAACTGCATTACCAGAAACGCCAGCATGGGCAGGGAGAAGAGCAAGTAGGTCTGGTGAACCCACTGACGCCGCCCCAGGCGAGCCAGTATGATGAAGCCCACGAAGATCTCCAATACCAGCCGCTCCATCGAGGGCATCGGATCGTACAGGCCGCCCGCGCTGGGAATGCCGGGGAAGAGCACCGCGTAGACCAGTGCCAGTATGCCGAAGAGCGCAAGCGTCCACTGCGACCTGTCGAGTCGCTCAGGTCCGAAGAAGCAGAGCACGAGCAGCGCTGCGAAGAGGACGAGCGCCGACAGGTCGATGATATTATGCGGATTAACAAAGGTGAAAGGCGTTAATGTCAACAGGTCTTTGATCGCAATGAACGGGGCGACCAGTGGAAAGCTCAGGCCCTGCCGCCAGGATGTCTGTGCATGCACAAAGGCGAGCGGATCGTGAAATTGCACGTTGAGGGCGTAGGCGAAGACACCGAGGCCCAGCGGAATGAAGAGTACAGCAGGCAGGTGCACCAGCAGACGCAGCCCTTGCTTTGCCTGCTTATCGCGCCAGGCCTGTTGGAGTTCCGGCCATTTCTGGCGTGCGTATTCGCAGACGAAGATCAGTGCCAGGAAAATACCGAGCGAGCGCGTCAATGTTGCCAGGAAGCCGAACAGGCCTGCCAGCCACCAGGAGCCGCGTCGCAGCGTGTAGAAGCAGAGCAACATGAAGAAGAGGAAGAGCGATTCGTTGTAGCCTGCAAAGAAAAAGAAGGCCGTGGGGAAGATGGAGAGATAGAGGGCTGTGCGCTTCGCAATCTCGCGGTCAAACTCCATCTCGACGAAGCGGTAGAGTACGATCAACGCCCCTAGAAAAGCCACGTTGGAGATGAACATCGTCGATTCCAGGATATCGCGGTGCGTGACGACACTGAAGACGTGCGCCAGCGCCGGAAACAGTGGGAAGAAGGCCGCGTAGTCCAGGCTGGGATAGCCGTGCGTCGCGATGGTGGCAAAACGGATAGCGTCCCAACGGTACCAATCATAGATAATATCATGGAAGGGGATCTGGCCGGGCCAGTAGTTGGGGACGAAGAAGAGCACTCCACCGAAATATGCCAGGAGCACAAGGATAAAACGCGTGAGAAGGAACGTGGGGAGAATGGCAAGCGTCGCCTTCCACCAGGGGGCTACGGTTGTGCGCCACGTCTGGCGAGGAGGCGCGGGCGTCTCCCGTTCGGTCGTTGCTTCTATGGTTGTACCGATTTCAGCAGTCGTTTCATCGGCTGTATTGGTTGTATTGGTTGTATTATCAGTCTGCATATGCGAGAATACTCCTGCCCAGTGTGAATACGCATCACTGCTTTGATATATTTGTGCCTGCCCATGTAATAAACGAAACTGACACTGGCAAATTAGCGTATCTATATACGATAGCAGCGCCGCAGAGATGTTCGTACAAGATATACTACATACTGCTAAGAGTATAGCGGAAAACTTTCTCGCTGTCACCTTATTATCCATGAAGTCAGGGTACATGTTTATGGGAGGAGAGATACTGCCATGAGTACACCACTGCGTCCGACGCATGTTGTCACCTGTTTTTTGGAGCGTCGCGACAAGCACGATCCTCGTATTTTGATCGTACGCCGCAGCGAGCGCGTGGGGAGCTATCAAGGTCGCTGGGCCGGTATAAGCGGCTTTGTAGAGCCGAATGTGACGCCGGATGCTCAGGCGCTCACAGAGATCGGCGAGGAGACGGCGCTGCTGCCCGAACAGGTGCACATGGTCAGGCGTGGAGCCGTTGTAGAATATAGCGACGAAGCGCTGGGGCGCCATTTCTATATCCATCCCTACCTCTTCGTCGTCCTTACACCCGAGCGCATCAAGACCGACTGGGAGGCAGCCGAGAAGCGCTGGATTCACCCCCCCGAGCTCATGCAATATGAGACGGTGCCGAAGCTGACGGATGCCTTTGCGGCGGCGCTCAGCGGCGAGATTGTCTAGTGTCCGGTTGTGTGTGAAAGGAGGGTAGAGAAGAGGCATTCACGGTACATATTCTCTCCACCCTCACTATTTTTAACGACCCTTGAACTCCGCCTGCCGCTTCTCTATGAATGCGCGCATACCTTCGCGCTGGTCTTCGGTCGAGAAGAGCATGAAGAAGTTCTGGCGCTCGGCAGCCAGGCCCTCTGCCAGCGTGGTCTCGAACGCCGCCAGGACGGATGCCTTTGCCAGGCGCGTGGCAATGGGCGCCTGGGCGGCTATCTTTTTCGCCAGCTTGACCGCTTCGACGAACTGCTCGCCCTTGGGAACGATATGGTTGACGAGGCCATGCTCCTCCATCTCTCTGGCTCCTACCTGAGCGCCCAGCAGGACCATCTCCATGGTGCGATATTTTCCGAGCGTACGCGCCAGGCGCTGCGTGCCACCCGCGCCGGGAATGATGCCGAGCAGAATCTCAGGCTGTCCGAAGCGCGTATTCTCCGAAGCCACGAGTATATCGCAGTTGAGCGCCAGCTCGCAGCCGCCGCCCAGGACGTAGCCAAAGACCGCAGCGACGATCGGCTTGTGAATGCGCCGGATGCGATCCCATTCCTCAAAGCCTGCGTTCAGCATACTTGCGGGCGTCTGCTCGACCATTTCTTTGATATCTGCACCGGCGGCGAATGCTTTCTCGCCTGCTCCGGTCAGCACAATGCACCCGATCCCCTCATCACGATCAAACTCCTCAAAAGCATTCGCCACTTCGCGTATCACTGCCGTACTGAGTGCGTTTAACTCTTTGGGGCGATTCAGTGTCACGATACCGACGTGCTCGTCGCGTTCGGTCAAGATATAGTGGTAATCCGCCATAAATCTCCTTTTATGCGCCAGCATTGGCTGGGCAAATACGTATCAGGCAAACGCCCGACTTCCGCGCTACCCATAAAGTAGGCAGGCCCCTTACTTCTTATTGTAACCGCAACTCTTCTCAAGAGACAAGGCGGATTATGATTCGCGTGAGCTCTGCAGCCACCCGATCACGGCCCAGAACAGCGCATTGCCCGCCAGCCCGATGCCAAAGCCCACGGGACCCCACAGGCACATACCCAGCGCGCCCGCTGGCCCGCTCCAGAGATAGCATAGGGTGAGCGCGTTCAAACGCGGGAGCAGCTTCTCCTTCATCTTTTCGTCAACATCGCTCACCTGCCACGGGACGGCTTGCACCCATCCCTTTGCAGCGGATTGTGCAGGCGTCACCTGACGATCGAGCGTTGTGTGGAGTTCTGGCCACAGGTTCTGCTCGTCGAGGAGGAGCTCATCTAAATGGCCGACCGGGATGGCAGTGATGCTCCTGGCAATATCCCATCCACAGTGGCGAGAGATCTCGGCCCGCACTATTTCTGACCGTTTTTTCATCATACTGGCGCATTTCAAAGGGGGCGTCGTTCTAGCGTGCGTAAGCACCAGCAGTGCGTAGTTCCATGCCTGCTCACCCAGGATGGTGCTGAGCCATTTTATGATATTTTGTTCATTGATGCTGAGGGTTGTTGCGTCGAGGCGGGTGGCGAACCAGATATACTGAATGGTGCTCATCTGTGCCTGTATCTCTTTGATATGCACCGGGTCCAATGTGGCTGCGCTGAGCAGGGCGCACAATGTGGGGGTCTCGATGATCTGGCAAGGGATGCCGTTAATGACACGCTCGTAGCGTATGATCTCTAAGGACCCATCCGTAGGGACGATGTTTATGTCAGGTGTTGTCGCGCTGGATACGGGGTTTACGAGGAGAATGGTGAGGCGTGGCTCTTTTAAGTGCTCTGTTAGTACTTTCGTGTACTTGAAAGGTCCGTTTTGTGGATCTCTACTCATTGATGCACGCTCATATCGTATCCATTTTTTTGCGCTTTTTTGTGCAATATTGCCACATACGCCGTTTGTAATAAGAGGCAATTATTACAAGTATACATGAGAGTGAAGTAGTGTTAAAATATCATTGTTATCATCTATTAGTCATCCTACGTACGAATCCGGCATGTTTTCAAGATCTTACCTGGCGTGCAAGACGTACCCGGAAGAATACTGCGCTGTGCGTCGATTCTACCAGGATCAGATGCTGTCAGCATGAAAGACAGCCAGATCAGCAATTTGGAATATATAGTGCCTGTGCGATGTGAACATGTAAAATATCCAGGAGAAGGGCAAGCGTGAAAAAGTCTGGAGACGCTACTCCCAAATATGTACTGCGCAGTATGCGCGAGAAGCGAGGCTGGACGCAGGAAGAGCTGGCCGAGATGATTGGCACGACGGGCGTCACAGTGAGCCGTTGGGAGAGTGGTGTGACGTCTCCTGGCCGTTTCTTTCGTAAGAAGCTTAGCACTGTGTATGGCAAGAGCGTAGAGGAGCTAGGACGCCTGTTGGAGGAAGGCACAAACCAGGAGGCACCTCCCCAGGATAGCGGGCAGGGCGAAAAGCTGGCAGAGGAGGCGCTCTCCACCCCTGCCTCCGAGCAGCCGAAGCCGATTTTTTTATTTAATGAACCCTTGCCGAACGCGTGTGAACTGTACGGGCGCAGGCGCGAACGCGATACACTGATCAGTCGCACGTTTCGTAAAGCCTCGACGTCCATTGTAGGGCCGCGCCGGAGCGGAAAGACGTGGCTTGTGCAGTACTTACTTCATGTCGCGCCACACGAGCTCGGCTCACGCTTTTGCGTAAAATATCTTGATGCCACGATGCCCAGTTGCAGCACTGTGATGGGTTTCGTCGACGAGGTGTTGGAGGAGTTTGGCGTGCCCGTCTCGCGTTCACAGCGGGGATTAGTGGCCCTTGAGAAGGGTCTGAAGTCGTTGAAGGCAAAGAACAAGGTGCCCGTGCTCTGCATCGACGAGTTTGAGGGCTTTAGCAATAGACAGGAATTTACGCTTGACTTCTTTCGTGCCTTGCGGGCGATGACGCAGAAATTCGATCTGGCGCTGGTCATCGTCAGTCGTACTTCATTGAGTCAGGTAGTCGGGAAAGATGTCGAGACGAGCGGCTTCTTTAATATCTTCGAACCATGCACGCTGGTGCCGTTCGCCGTTCAGGAGGCGCGAGAATTTATCCAGGCGAAGGGGCAGCAGGCGAACTTCGGGCAGTTGGAAAACGCGTGCATGTGGAAGTATGGCGAGGTGAGTGAGCAGGAATGGCCCCCTTTGCGCCTGCAACTGGTGGGCAAGATGCTGTTGGCGGAGCAAGGGCAGCTCCGGGATGATCCGCTCTACTGGCGACACTTCGAGCAGCGATTAGAGAATGTGTATCGAGGAGTTGTATATTAGATGAAGCGCTGGAAGCAGATACAGCGATACTGGTTCATTGAGCCTGCCATCTGGCTGCTCCGCAGCTTCTTTCAGCCTGCCGGCTTTATGGTGGATGTCGAGACGCGCAGCTTGCCAGAACGCATGCAAAAGATAGTGCGGCTGTTAGTGCCGATCTTCGTCTTTTCCTTTCCCCTGGCGATCGTCCTGCGCGTCCTCCTGTTCGCCCTCGATCCCGCCCTCTACGATCGCTATGGCATTGTAGGTCCGGCGCTTCTGAATCCTGCCACGATAGATTTTGTGTGGGACTGCATCTGGGGTGTTGCGGTGAGCTGCATTGGGGCGGGCTTCTTCGGCGGCCTGTTTGGCGTCTCATATGGTATCTCGATTGGGATGGCGGCTGCCCTCGCTAACGGTGTTATCATCAGTACAACCGACGATACATTTGTCGGCATTATGTGTGGCATCGCATTTGGTCTGCTCCTTGGACTGACCTTCAATACTATCGGCTCGATCCGGCGCAGCGGCCTCCTGCACACGACGATTGGCATCATCATAGGCTGTGTCGTCGGGATGCTCGTTGGCATTCCTGTGGGCATCTTTACCGCCTACTGGCCCGGCCTGCTGGTTGGCACGATCGGCGGTCAACAACTGGTGAGTGATCAGAGCATCCTGGGCAGCGTCGCGGGCTTCATCGTGGGAGGAATCATCGCCAGCAGCCTGGTGAGGATCGTGGGCATCCTCGTGCGGGGAACGATGCTGAGAGGCGGTCACGGCGGCTACGTGGAGATGGTCGATGTGGGAACGCGCATCGGTATCGTGGTCGCGGCGGCCTTCGGTGCAGCGGTCGGCGTTCCGGTAGGTGATGCGGGCATGTCCCATCAGACATTGTCGTACGCGATCTCGGCTGGTGCGACGGAGGGGCTGGTCGTCGGCATCGCCTTTGTGCTGAGCTACCTTCCCAGTTACTATCGCTTGCCGTTATATCCGCTTAGCTCGCTCGCTATGATCAGGACATACTTCAGGTGCCAGCGGGACCCGCTCAATATATTTTACCACCTGCGTCACAGCGCGCTGCACTGTGATGAGGCTGTCTTCCTGCCTCTACCCTACTTGAAACAATCGCTGCTCCTGGCGGCTGAACAAAACGTGGAAGAGGCGATTGAGGAGATCGAATTTGTCATTCACGAGCGCCCCCAGCAGCGGGGACAGGCGCAGGCGGCGATAGTGGAGATCGCGCTCTACGACCTCAGCATGCGCGAGAGCCTGCGCGATATCAGCCGCGCCCACCAGCGTCTCGGCGCGCTGCTGTCCCAGGAGATCCGCTTTCTCGATCCACAGATGGCGAAGCTATTCAGTAGTCTGGAAGATGCCAGCCGCGACGCCGCCAGCTACTATACGCGTATCAATGGCCACGCGCGCCACGAGGCGCTGGAAAGTATGATTGCGAACCTGAGGAAGGTCTATCCCGCCACCGCTTTCAGGGACGCGGTCCTCAACCGGCGCCTGGAGGAGATCGTGCAGAAGTGGCAGGCGATCGCCCGGCACGAGCAGGATAATATCGAAAATATGCCCGGCAGCTTCGGGCGCATCGACAATCCCTACACGCCAGGCCTGGCGCTCGAACTGCGCAATCCTCTCTTCGTGGGACGCGACGATGTGGCGCAACAACTGGGTGAGGCGTTGCGCAGGAGCCGTCGCCCGACCTTTTTCCTGACGGGCGAACGGAGAATGGGCAAGAGCAGCATCCTCAAGCAACTGCCCGGCCTCCTGGGATCGCAGTACCTCTCCGTCTTCTACGATCTCCAGAGCACGGGCGTCGCCTCCAGCATCGCCGCTCTGCTGGCGGCGATCGCTGAAGGTGTCTACGATCTGCTCACCACCAAAGGGATACTCATCAAGAGGTTGGAATACGAGCAGTTGCGCGAGGACCAGCGCGAGAATGAGGCAGTCGCCTATCATCGTTTCGACCGCTGGATGCGCGACGTCGAACGCCTGCTTGAGCAGAACGATCGCGTTCTCCTGCTGGCCTTCGACGAGTTCGAGAAGCTGGAGGAGGCTGGACAGAAGGGGCATATCGACCTGCAATCTCTGCTTGACTGGTTTCGCAGCGTCATTCAGAATCGTCCGCGCCTGGCTCTCCTCTTCAGCGGTGTGAAGATGATGAGCGAGATGGGGAACAGTTGGGCGGGCTACTTTGTCAACGTGGAGACGTTGAAGGTCAGCTTTCTGCGTCCCGAGGAGGCACGTCTGCTCGTCGTCCAGCCGACGCCCCAGTTTCCCGGCGAGCGGATCTTTGGCGCGGAGGTTATCGCGGAGGTGCTGCGTGTGAGCGGGTACCATCCATTCCTGATTCAGGCGCTGTGCTCGATCCTCATTGCCGAACTCAATGCGAGCGGGCGCGAACAGGCCGCTCTGCGCGACGTCGAGGCCGCGGTGGAGGAGGTCTTTAAGAAGTGGGGCGACAACTATTTCAAAGATCTCTGGGAGCGCACCGATCGCGAGCAGCGCCTCTGCCTGGACGTTGTGTACGCGTTGGGACGGGCCGACTCCGCCCAGATACAGCAGCAGAGCGGCCTCGATGAGCTGACGACGCGCTTGACTCTGCAACGGCTGCTCAAGCGCGATATCCTGCTGGTCATGAAGGATTGCTACCGCTTTGCCGCGCCCATCTTTGCACAATGGTTCGAGCGCAGTATCTGACTGCAAGGCGAGGGCGTGCAGGTTGCCTGGGAGCCGGCTCCCACGACATCCGCCATCAGGCTATCCATTCTTAACTTGACGTTTATGGGATGGGGCTTGCCTCCATCCGGCTCCCAGAGAACTCCGCTCCTGGGCATGGTCCTGCTTCCCGAGCCGGATGGAGGCAAGCCCCAGAGAGGACATCCGTCACAAGTGAGAGCCGGTCCAGACCGGCGAGAGGAGCGTCACCATGGCCAACCTTGCGGAATACGTTGACGGGCTTCCCAACATCTGCGGCTCAGAGGAGCGCATCAGGCAGGCGATCGGGGCCAGCCGGACCGATCCGGTGTTCCTGCCACAGGGGGCAAAAGGGTTCAGTGAGATCAACAGCGCCTTCGCTCTGGCGTTGCACATGCACCAGCCACTCATCCCGGCAGGGGGTCCTGAGCTGCGGACGGCACGGCTGATCAGCCACTTGCAGTGGATGCTGGACAACCCGCAGAGCGGTGACAACCACAACGCTCGGGTGTTCTTGTGGTGTTACAGACGGATGGGCGCGTTCGTCCCTCAACTCCTCGACGAGGGGTTCCAGCCTCGGATCATGCTCGAGTACTCTGGCACGCTGCTCTACGGATTGCGCCAGATGGGTGCCAACGACGTGCTCGACGCTCTGGCGCGCATCACAGACGACGAGCGCTACCGCCAGGCGGTGGAGTGGCTGGGCTGCCCGTGGGGCCACGCCGTGGCTCCCTCCACTCCGGTCCAGGACTACCGCCTTCACGTCGAGGCCTGGCAGCACCACTTTGCCGCCCTCTTTGGCCTGGACGCGCTTCGCCGGGTCCGCGGCTTCTCGCCCGCAGAAATGGCACTTCCCAACCAGCCCGACGTGGCCTACGCGTTCGTCAAGACCCTCATCGACTGCGGCTACCAGTGGGTCCTCGTGCAAGAGCACACCATCGAGCAGCCGGACGGGCAGGCTCCGCAGCACCGCCATCTCCCGCACCGCCTCGTCTGCACGAACTCTCGGGGCGACACCGCGACCATCACGGCCGTGATCAAGACACAGGGCAGTGACACGAAGCTGATCGGCCAGATGCAGCCGTACGCTGAGGCCAAGGGTCTGTCCCGGCTGGATCTCGCCGGCAAACAGATCCCCCCACTGGTCACCCAGATTGCCGACGGGGAGAATGGCGGGGTAATGATGAACGAATTCCCAGCCAGGTACTTCGAGGTGATCGGCGAGTGCTCCGGCTCTGGGACGCCGATCATGAACGTCACCGAATACCTCGAGCGGCTCGAGTCTATGGGGGTCCATGAAAACGATCTGCCGGTGATCCAGCCCCTGTTCCAAGCACGGATCTGGGAGCGCATGGTCCCAGGTGACGGACCAGAGCGGCTGGCTGAGGTGATCAAGCAGTTGCGGGCCCAGGACGGGCGCTTCCACATGGAAGGGGGCAGCTGGACCAACCACCTCTCCTGGGTCCAGGGCTACGACCAGGTGCTCGTGCCCATGGAGAGGGCCAGTTCCCTGTTTCACAAGTGGATCACCACCTCGGGCATCCAAAGCTCCGATCCCCGGTACCGCAACGCGCTGTTGCACCTGCTGACCGCCCAGACCAGCTGCTACCGCTATTGGGGCACGGGAATCTGGACGGACTACGGCACCGAGCTCTCCCGACGCGTCAGTGAGATCGTAACCCACAATCAGTAGCCTGTGCTGGTATTGTCAACTCATAGTGTAT
>DAOTTD010000155.1:0-56489 GCA_034438015.1 Ktedonobacteraceae bacterium
GGAACGACACTCCGCCATATGAGTGTTTACGTATTCTGGCTAATCCCGTGACGGAAAAATCATGGTTCTTGAAAAAGAGGAACAGCCTGTAGAGCCATATGAGCCAGAGCGGCTTTCTCATTGTTCCATCATTTACACTACCCATCGATGTAAACACTGATGTGACGAGGCGTCGCCTTGTACCTGTCCTAGTTTGCGGTAATCCTGAAGCCGATGCTCGCCAGGATGGTGAGGCTGTAGCGGGCATAGCGTACTGCGAGTTTCAACATGGCAACTTCCTCCTTTCTTGGTTCTTGGTGTGGCGGATGAAGGAGTCAACCCTCATGAGGAACGTATACAGGTAAAACGGGACTCCCTTTGCGCCGAGGCCCTGATCTGCTCATTTGGCTGGACAGGTCTGTTCAACGAGCAAGCATAGCCTCCTTTTCCTCCTTTGGCACGCTGTACCTGGTGGATGAGCGAGGACCATCCTCGTTGGTTCCCCATTGAGAGGGACCAGTAACCAACATCCATCACGGCCATTGGGCCATGGATTTGATTTCCTCCTTTTCGTGTCGGACTGCATACCATTATTCAATACGAAAGTTGTTACAGTCTGTAAATTACGGGATTATGAGGCTCACCCGCACTCATCTACTAAGGTTTCTAACATCCGAAAGATAACCCCAGCAATAACAGTGCGATTTGGGCAAGCTCCATTGGAGAGAGAGGGTTAGCAAGAGTACGGCTTTCTCTTAGAGAAGAAGCGAGGGGGGCATGCCTGGAAGGAAATATGTCCTCTCTTTGTAGAGTAAACTCTTCTTTCAGTATTTCAATCTTCTGGGTGGAGCCGGGTGGTGACGCCATGAGAAACTGCTTGACAGAGGTTTGCCCCAACGCCTATTATCCTTAGCAGGTACAAGCAACCAATCGCGCCGCTCGCCAGCGGCGCGATCCGCGAGAAATTGTGAGGACACGTTTCATGTTCACCCTGCGCCGTTATGAGCCTGCTGATCGAGCAGCTGTCAAATATTTGCATGTGCATGCCATTCAGCAGGCCGGAGCCTATCTGGGACGTGGTCCCTGGGATGATGATGTCTATGCTATCGAGGAAGTGTATCTCAAGAATAGGGGAGAATTCCTGATTGGTGAATGCGATGGTTTGTTTGTGGCGATGGGCGCATTGAAGCGCACAAGTCCAGAGCGCGCCGAGATCAAACGCATGCGCGTTCATCCTGATTATCAGGGGCGCGGCTACGGCCAGCTCATTCTTGATGAGCTCGAAGCCCGTGCCCGCGCTCTCGGCTATCAGATCCTGCACCTCGACACCTCCATCCTCCAGATTCCGGCTCAGAGGCTCTACGAGAAAAACGGCTTTCGCGAAGTAGGCCGGGATATATACCAGGATCTGGAAGTGATTTTGTATGAGAAGCAATTGGTTTAGAAGGGGAATATAGTATTCTGTCACCCATCAATGAACCGCCAGCATCTCTTTTTATGCACAACAAGGAAATTGCCAATCAACTGATTGACAAAGAGACATTTTCGAGATATATTTAATCAAGTGATTGATTAAGGAGAAATTATGGACGACGCTGAGCAAGCTTCTCAGGACATTAACACCGTAGCCGCGCGTATCCTCAGCGAAGGTACGGCACCTAAAACTCAAGGCGATGAACGGCGGCGGTCGCTGGTACAGGCAACTTACCATCTCATTGCAGAGGGGGGCTTTGAACGGCTCCGGACGAGGGATATTGCAGCGCGAGCCGGTGTGAACATTGCCACTCTGCATTATTACTTCGCCCGGAAGGAAGATCTCATTCAAGGCGTAGTTGAGTACCTGCTCCAGCAGTTTATGACGGCATACCTGCCCGGTTCTCCTTTTGAAATGAAGACGCCGTTGGAGCAAATTCGCGGAGAGCTCAGGGAGATGCAATACCTTTTGCAAGAAAAGCCGGACATGTTCATAGTTTTAGATGAACTTGTCCTTCGTTCACTGCATGATCCGACAATACATCGCATGATCAAGTGGCTAGATGAAGGATGGCATGCCTACCTTGAACAGGTCATCCGTAGTGGCATAGAGCAGGGCCTGTTCCGTGCGGATCTTGATCCAGGCAGTGCGGCTACCTGGCTGATCCTGCTGACCAAAGGGGCCACTCTTCACTATATGACGAATCCGGGAGCAGTCAATTTAGAACGTATCAGGGCAGATGTCGAGCACTGGCTCACTGGCTCACTGGTTAACGAAGAACTATGACAAGGAGGGATTCTGCAACATGCAAGGAACAACACATAAAGGCATCTTGTCACGACAACCATTGGCAACGCTGGGCAAACTCACAACAGTAGCCTTGCTTGGCGCGGCCCTTGCTTTCGCCATGCTTTTGCTGACGATCTTCCTGGCGACTAGAATCATTGTCCTGCCACTGCTTATCGTCGCTGTAGCCTTGTTGGTTGTAGCAGGCATCGTCGCCACCGGCGTTCGCTGGACGCCACTGCTCGGCGCTCTTGTAGGCCTGGGAACGATGATAGGAGGAGTATTCACGCAGCAATACTTCGTGTATCATCTCACGCATCCTGCTGAGGTAGGGCCTTTTCTCCTGTCCCTTCTCATCTGTGTGTTTGCCATCGTCGCGATCTGTGCAGGAATTGGCGCGTTGGTACAAAACTACCGCAGTACGGCCCGGCATGTGCCACGCTGGCTCCCCACGTCCCTGGCAGCTCTGGGCGGTTTTGTCCTGGGAGCTCTGCTGGTCGCGCTCCTGGTGCAGGCCACTCCTGCTACAAGTAGCACATCCGTCGTGAATGGAGCACCAGCAGTGCATCTGGGGGTGAGCACTTTTGTACAATCAAGCGTCACAATTCCCAAGGGTTCGAAGCTTCAACTGATTGATGACGGCTCATTTCCCCACATCCTTCGCAATGGCAGGTGGGAGAACAATACGCCTCATCCGGCAGCAGAAGTGGGTGCCCCTTCCGTTCGAAACGTGCAGGTGAACGGCAATTCCGTCGAGATTGGGCCGTTCAACACGGCTGGTACCTTTCACATCTACTGCACAATCCATCCGGGAATGAACCTGACTGTGATCGTGCAATGAAAGACGGGAGATTCGGCGGTCTGAGAGTAGGTAGAGGTGCTTGTTCTGCCGAAGAGAAGTAAAAGTGATGAGAGCTGCTAGCAGCTTGTTCCAAAGAGAAGAAAGGATATCGTGACCATGCTAACCAACGATCAATCCCACACACCGTCCATTTCATTGGAAGGAATGACATTACACGTAGACGATGTCGAGCGCTCATTGGAGTTTTACACGAAGATTCCTGGAGTGCAGGTCCTGGCACATCGACCCGGCGCGTTCGCCCTGCTCTCCATTGGCAACGGGCGCCTGGGCCTGTTGAAATATGGGCCTACTCACATCGAATTCGACACGCCAGATCCCGATACCCTCTACCAGCGGCTCAAGGAAGCTGGCATGCCAGTTGAAGAACCGCCTGCGCTCAAAGCCTGGGGCGAATATGACTTTACCATTCACGACCCGGATGGTCATTGCCTTGAGTTCGACAGCCCACAGCACCAGCAACCTGCCGGTAGCAATCCATCGGTTCAGGGTTGAATATCCTCCTGGAGGCCATAAAGACCCCTCTAATAATCATCGCGTTTTTATAACACCCAGTGCCCCGTCAGAAATTGTGTTAAATCGATGCTATCGTTGTTTTGCAGAAGATTGTTCCTTATTTTCGCAGTATACAACGGTCAGGCGCAGGAGCTGTAACGGATCAGATTGATTATCCTGTCGATGTTACACGCGCCGCATATGGGCGTTTCAGCGGGAAGTATGCCAGATTTCGATGGTGTGTTATACTCATACGCAGGTAGTATGTTTTTCTTCTTGATCGTTAAAAAAAGTAGTGCAATCCTTTACGCGGAAATAGTCAGATCGAGGCCGCCTCCGGTGGTAGCGCCAGTATTTCTTCATAAAAGGATGCTTTTTCTGGACGGTTACAGGTATGTCGGATATATCGAATCTATCACAGGGGCGGAGCGTGGCAATTCCTGCGTCGCTTGTGCAAGGAGATCAGAAAGAACGGGGAACTGTGCAGCTAAAATATGGCCTCTCTTTGATTATGCCAGCCCATAACGAGGAAGTTGCGATCGCGGATACGGTGCGCGCCGTGCTTGGAGCCGCTGCACAATGGACCGAGGATTTCGAAGTGATTGTCGTCAATGACGGCAGTAAAGATCGCACACAGGCCATTCTAGAGCAGATAGCGCTCACGGAGCCACGCCTGCACATTATCATACACGAAACGAACCAGGGATACGGCGCTGCGCTGGTGAGCGGCTTTGAGGCTGCAACGAAGGAACTGGCTTTTTTTATGGATTCCGACGGGCAATTCGATATCTACGACCTGGAAGCCTTCTTTCCGCTGATAGAGGAATTTGACGCGGTACTTGGCTATCGTATTCATCGGCAGGATACCTGGATGCGCAAGCTCAACGCCTGGGGCTGGAAGATGCTGGTCGGCGTGGTCTTTAAGCTGCATGTGCGCGATGTTGATTGCGCTTTCAAACTCTACCGGGCGCAGTTCTTCAGGGAGCAGCGTCTGGAGACGCGTGGGGCGATGATCAATACGGAGATCCTGTATAAGTTCAGGCGCGCCGGGTATACATATACAGAGATTGGCGTGCGTCACCTGCCACGTCGTGGAGGGCGCGCTACGGGCGCGAAGCTCTCCGTCATCGTGCGCGCGTTCCGCGAACTTTTTATCTTCGCGCGTAAGTGGCGGCGCGAAGAACGGGTCGGAAGGAAGGTCGTAGTGCAATGACGCAGGTACGTAACAACAAAGAGCAGACTTCCTTAGTCAAGGACCAGGTTGCTCTGCCGTCACGCCTGCACCATCTCGGTCAGCGTATCCCTGCTTCCCTGGTGCTCGGCGGCGTTCTGTTCGTTGTGGCGTTGGGCTTTGACCTGTATCGCCTGGGGAATCCCAGTATCTGGTACGACGAGGCGTTTTCGGTTGAACTGGCGCGGCTGCCACTGCCGCTGCTCTGGCACATCATCTCCGGGCCGGAGCCGAATATGGAGCTCTACTATCTCTTCCTGCATTTCTGGCTTGGCCTCATTGGCGCACTCGGTCTGCACGCGACCGAATTCGTAGTCCGTCTCCCCTCCGCCGTTTTTGCCGCGCTCAGCACGGTCGCCGTCTTCCTGCTGGGACGGCGCTTCATCGGAACGATCGCAGGCGTCGCGGGCGCGAGCCTCTATCTGCTCAATGATCTGCAACTGGTCTACGCGCAACAGACGCGAGCTTATAGCCTGCAACTCCTGCTCATCTGCATCGCCTGGTACGCCCTGCTCAGCGCCCTGACCACCCCGTCGCGCCGCTGGTGGGCCTGTTATATTGTCGCAACCACGCTGGCGGTCTACGCTCACCTGTTTAGCATATTGATCCTGCTGGCGCAATTGGTCATGTTTGCGGGCCTTCTCATCCTGCCGGGAGAGCGTCAGAACAGTCTGCGCCGCCTGCCGGGATTGCTTGTAAGTCTCGTGATAACGGGCGTGCTCATTATTCCTATGCTCCTGGTGAGCCGCAACGGTTCAAAGACTGACTGGCTGCCCATTCCGCATCTCAGCGACGTATATCACCTTTTCTTGACGATAAGCGCGAGTAGCAAGCTCTATCTGTTGGTCATTGCCGCCTGTTGCGCGTTCGGCCTGCTTGTTGTCTGCCTCTGCTACCTGCCCGCCGGGAGAGATCTGTTGAGGCACAACGCGCTGGTGGACGAGAAGAGTGCCCGGGCTATGCACAATCTCTTGCCCATCGTCCTGGCGCTTGTTTGCTGGCTGGTTGTGCCGATCGTGGTGAGTTATATCATCTCGTACACGCCTACGCGCCTCTTCTCCTCACGCTATCTGGTCACGACCGTGCCCGCGCTGGCTCTCTTGATGGGGGTGGGCGTTGGCGCGCTGCGTTGGCGCGCTGTGCAGGTCGCTGTAACCGTTGTCCTGCTGCTGATCGCTATATGCTACGTTCCCCTGTACTATCAGAGCGCGCAGGTGGAGGATTGGAACGCGACGACGCACTGGTTAGAGCAGCGCTACCGGGCGAACGATGGCATGGTCTGTTACTCCAACCTGCATGGCGGCTGTCAGATTTCCGTCGAATATTATCTGCACGCGTATCCTGGCGCGGCACACTTCACCGCCGATTCGCCCGGAGCGTACTCGTGGACGAGCTTCGGCCCGGTCGATCCGGGCGCTGGCTACGATGCTGCGGTCGATCCGCAGGCGCTGGCAGCCTATGGCGTGAAACACCCCAGGCTGTTCTTCATCGTCGGGCGCTTGCCGGATGCCTCATCAGCCGCAAAGGCCAGGGCGGCCCAGCAGTGGTTGGATAGTCACTACCATCTCGTCGATCAGATCATGACGCGCACGGTCACTATTCGTCTCTATACGACGCAATCCCAGACATCGTGATGGTATAATTGAAAGATAGAGGCGTCCCTGTCGAGAACAGGGACGTGAGAGATGTGTCTCTATCTTGGGAGTGGACGATGCCTGATACATTTGCTGACCTTTATCGTGGATCGCTGAAAGATGTCTTTCTAGAACACGCGCGGCGTGAGTTGGAGCAGGGCGCGGACGCCTTTATGAGCGCGGACGCCTACGCCGAACAGGGAAAGCCCGAATTTACCCTCGCTTACCTGCTGCTCCTGGATATCGACGACGGGGTGAAGCGCGACCTGTTGGCGTATGCGTACGAGCGCCGCGCGTCCCTGTCAGAGGAGAAGGCGGAGTCCTTCGATAAGCAGTTCCATCGTCCATTTCCCCTGATCAAACTGGAGGCGCAGAAGGATCGCGCGGCTGCTCAACAGGTGCGCCAGGGACGGCGCATACGGCGCGAGGTGAAGTCTTTGCACGTCAATTAACGCTTCTCTTATTCACTTAGATATGAGTCATCCCGGTAACTGTTGAGGACTCATCAGCGCCAAAGGCGCTTCACAAGTCCTTTTGTGTGGGTGTCGGGGTTGCCGGCCCGGGGCCGGCAACCCCGACACCCACATACCAACGGGCGAGCCGCCGCAGGCGGCGAGGGGACCTGAACAATTACTGGTATGATTCATGCTGACGAGCTATGCTCGTCAGGGGTCTCCTCCGTCGCGACTGCCTCCACGATATCGCCGTCGAGTAAGGCATCGCCTGTGGAGCCGTTTTCAGCCTCGTCATCGGCCTCGTCGTCGTTTGGAGCATCGGCTGGCTTCTTGCCGTTGGTCGTCGCGACCGCCACGACGGTATCGCCTTCGGCGAGGTTCATCATCAGGCGGCCCTGTGTGGCCCGCCCGCCCCTGATGATATTGGCGGTATCCATGCGGATGACGACGCCCGCCGCCGAGATGATCATCAGGTCGCTGTCCTTCTCCGTAATGATGCGCGCCGCCGCGACGCGTCCATTCTTTTCGGTCACGCGCAAGGTGATGACGCCGCCGCCGCCACGGTTATGGCGCGGGTAGTCGTCGATCGGCGTGCATTTGCCATAGCCGTACTCCGTTACCACCACCAGTTCGCTGTCATCGGGGGCGAGGTTGAGTGAGACAACCTGATCGCTCGGTGTCAGGCGGATGCCGCGCACGCCGCCGCTTGTACGCGAGGCCGAACGCAGTTCCGACACTGAAAAGCGAATGGCCTGCCCCAGCGCACTGATCAGCAGGACATCATCGTCGGCATGGGCCATCTTCGCGCCGATCAGCTCGTCGTCTGCCTCCAGGTCCATCGCGATCAGGCCCTGGCGGCGCACCACCTCGAACTCCTCCATCGCCGTCTTCTTGACCTCGCCCTTTGTGGTAGCGACAATCATATAGTCACGACTCACGCCCTTCTGAACGGAGACGATCGCCGTAACGCGTTCGCGCTGCTCGATGGCGATCAGATTGATCAGGTGCTCGCCCTTGGCCGTGCGGCTGGTATCTGGGAGTTCATAGACGCGGAGCTGGAAGACGCGTCCGCGATCGGTGAAGAAGAGCAGGCTATCGTGCGTGTGCGTGACCAGCAACTGGCGCACCGTGTCGTCCTCGCGCGTCACCATACCCGTGATGCCGCGTCCGCCGCGCCTCTGCGCTCGATAGGTATTTGAGGGCAGTCGCTTGATATATCCCTGCTCCGTCAGCGTCACAACGGCCTCTTCATTCGGGATGAGATCCTCGTCCTTGAAATCGCTGGCCTCGTCCTCTGTGATCTCCGTGCGTCGTGCATCGCCGTATTTCTCTTTGAGCTGTTGCAGATCTTCCTTGATGATCTTGCGGATCTCGTTGATATCGCCCAGCAGCAATTGATAGTACGCGATGCTCTTAAGGATCTCTTTCAGCTCCTCCTCGATCTTCTGGCGCTCCAGCGCTGCCAGGCGTGCCAGGCGGATATCCAACACAGCCCTGGCCTGTTCTTCGGAGAAACCGAACTGCTGGCGCAGTTCCTCGGTCAGGCCGGCGGTATCGCGCTGCGAATTGCGGATCGTCCTGATCAGGGCGTCCAGGTTATCGAGCGCGATTTTGAGGCCCTCCAGAATATGCTTGCGCGCCTCAGCCTTCGCGAGCTCGAACTGCGTGCGCCGCGTCAATACCTCTTCACGGTGCAGGATATAATACTGCAAGAAACTCTTGAGCATCAGTGTGCGCGGCTGCTGCTCCACCAGGGCCAGCATATTGGCGTTAAAGGCGCTCTGCATCGCTGTGTACTTGAATAGAGAGTTCAGCACGCTATCGGGATTAGCATCGCGCTTCAGATCCACGACCATACGCATGCCGTGGCGATCTGACTCGTCGCGCACCTCGGCGATGCCGTCGATCTTTTTATCGCGTGCCAGCTCGGCGATCTTCTTGACCAGTTCGGCCTTATTGACCTGATAAGGGAGCTCCGTCGTAATGATGCTCATGCGCCCGCGCTCGGACTCCTCGATATTGGTGCGCGCTCGCACGACGACGCGTCCGCGCCCGTTGGCGTACATATTGCGTATGCCCTCGCGTCCCTGGATAATGCCGCCCGTCGGGAAATCTGGTCCACGAATGATACGCGAGAGCTCCTCGGTCGTCGCGTCTGGATGATCGATCAGGTACGCGATCCCATTGCAAACCTCGGTCAGGTTGTGCGGAGGAATATTGGTTGCCATACCGACCGCGATGCCCGTAGAGCCGTTCAGCAGCAGGTTAGGGAGGCGTGCCGGCATAACCGTTGGCTCCATCGTCTGATTGTCATAGTTGGGGATGAAGTTGACGGTATTCTTATCGATATCGCGCAGCAACTCATCGGCGATTGTCGCCATCTTCGCCTCGGTATAGCGCATGGCCGCCGGCGGATCATCGTCCTGCGAACCGAAGTTGCCCTGTCCAAGCACAAGGGGATAGCGCATCGACCAGGGTTGCGCCATGCGTACCAGCGTCTCATAGACCGCGACATCGCCGTGTGGATGATAGCTCTTCAACACTTCGCCGACGGTACCGGCGCACTTACGAAATTGTTTGGTCGACTGCAAGCCCATCTGATCCATTGCATATAAAACGCGCCGATGTACCGGCTTGAGCCCGTCTCGTACATCGGGAAGCGCCCGTGAGACGATTACACTCATTGAATAGTCGAGATAGGCAGTCGTCATCTCTTCAACAATATTGACTGGTTTAATATTGCCAGGTTCCATAAAAACACATCCTCACCAAAAAGTAAGACATAGCCAGCAAGCGATATCGAATCGGGTTGAAGTGCTCGTACGAGCGGTCGGGAGGGGGTCTAGAAAATTTGATCCTACCTCCTTTATAGTATATCATATCTGGCTCTGAGTTACGAGTTTTTGCCCCTGTTGGCGGGCGAATCTGCTGGGTTTTCCCTATATTTTCAGGGGAAACCTGTGGTATGATAGGTGTAGTAACGGGATTTCAGGGACTGTCGAGGTGATATCAATGGCCAACAAGCCAAAGCGACAGGCACTCGCTGGCGCCTCTGTGAACGCGCGGAAGGACTGGCGCCAGGGACGTCGTGGCTTCAGTTTAAACGTGCTGCAATTCCGGCGAGGGCGCGATAAGCAGTGGCATTTCTCAGGACAGCAGCCAGACGAGATAGTGCGCCTGGTCGTGCGTAAGCACTGGTGGTTCCTGGTGCTGCCAGCCTTACCGCTGGTTGGAGCGGTGATAGCGCTTTTCCTGGTGCTGTGGGCCTCCACGTCGATTCCGGGCCCGTCTACCCTGTGGTACATCCTGGACGCAGTTACGTTTGTCGCGATTGTCATAACAGGGATCTGGTTCGCCTATAAGGACCTGCTCGTCTGGTGGTTTGAGACCTATATCATCACGAGCAAACGCATCATCAGTTCGCGTGGCCTGTTGGAGCCGACGCGTCAACAGACGCCGATCGAGAAGGTGCAGCAGGTCGGTGTGGGCGTTGATACATTGCTCGGCTTCTTCCTGGGCTTCGGCTCGGTACATGTGTACCTGACCGGCGGCGATTTCATTTTGAAAGATGTGCCGTTCCCGAAGCGTGTAAGGGATGCTATCCAGGGTCTCACCGACGAGGTGAAGGCGAAGAAACCGAAGGAGGAGAAGCTCCCCGCTCCGAAAAATCCCGATCTGGCCGAGGTCATCGATACCCTGGCGAAGAACGAGCCTGTTCCCCGCCTCCCCAACGCCGATGAGAACCTGCCTGCGCCACGCAGTGAGGGCCGCTTCCTCGGTCCCCGGCGCACCTTTGGTGGTATTTTGCGTATTTCAGCCGACGTACGCTACGTTTCTGGTGAATACAGCGTAAAGTATGTACAGCGCTCGCGCTATGTGCTCTGGCGCAACCTCTTGTTCCCGGCCCTATTGCTCTTAATTGTGCTGCCTCTCTCGATAATCACCCCTTCCTACGGCATGATTCCATTTGGTGAGGGGATCTGGTGGCTGGTCTCGGGGACCGTGATACTGGTGCTGCTGGGCATAATGGGGGCGATCTATATCAACTACATCGACGACGTCTATATCCTGACGAACAGGCGCATTATCGACATTAATCGCAAATTCATTTTCTTCTTTGAGGCGCGTATGGACACGGAGTACAAGAGCATACGCGATACCAAAGTGAAGGTGCCGAACCTTATCGAGCGCTTCCTGGATATCGGGCATGTCTACGTCGAGACACCTGGGAGCAGCCCCGACATCATTCTATCCGACGTTGATCATCCTTTTGTCTTGCAGGATGAAATTCAGGGCATCAAGAACCATAAAGAGAAGGAAGACAACACAAAAAAGGCAAACGCCGAGAAGGATAATCTGAAGAAGTGGTTCAGCACAGTGATGGTCAAGCTAGAGGAGACCACAAAGACCATCGGTGCACCCGATCTACGCGACAAAGACTGGCTGTCGGCCATGCTGAGGGCCCAGGAGTATGGGCTGAACGTTATAGTGCGTGGTGAAGCGGAGGCCACGGCAAATCTGCCGCCCGGCTTTGTGATGCGTCAGAGCCCCCCTCCCGGTACAATAATGGAGCAGGGTAGCAAAATCGAGATCGTATTGAGCAAGAAGTAGTCATCCTACGTAGATCACGTGTAACGACACAACACGCGTAGAATCCATCTGTAGGGGCGCGATTTATAAGCCCGTATGTGCGGTTCACAGGCCCGCCGAAAGGTTTATAAACCGCGCCCCCCCACATGTGTTAATATTTGTGGAATTAGCGCGTTCCAACGCGCGTCAATAGCGCGACGCACTCGATATGGTACGTCTGCGGGAACATATCGATGGGCTGGGCCGCGACCAGGCGATAGCGTCCTCCCGCGCACAGCGTCGCGATATCGCGCGCCAATGTGCTGGGATCGCAGGAGACGTAGCAGATGGCGCGTGGCGCCAGTACCTGTAGCGCCTGCAAAGCCTTGGGATGACAACCCGCCCGTGGCGGATCGACCAGGGCCAGATCGATGCGTTCACGCCTGTAGTGTAACTGCCCCAGAATGCGTTCTAGCGTGCCCTCCAGAACGGTGATGTTGTTCTGATTATTCAAAGCGGCACTGGCGCGCGCATCCATCACCGCGCTCGGCTGCGACTCGATCGCGATCACCCGCGCCGCCCGTGGCGACAGGAAAGCCGAGAAGAGTCCCACGCCGCTAAAGCCGTCCAGAATGATATCCGAGCGTTGGGACTCTAGCAGCGCCATGGTGCGCTCAACCAGCACAGACGTCTGGACCAGGTTGACCTGGAAAAACGAATCGGCGGAGACGCGGAAGCGGCGTCCAAGCACCACGTCGGTCAGAAATTCCTGTCCCGAGAAGACGCGCCCGTAGCGCCCGCCCACGCGTTCGATGATCACGCCGACGATGCCCGGCGCGATCGTCATCAGCTCCTGGGACAACTGCAGCGGATTTTCGATAGAAGAGCCCGGTCGCGCATGAATAGTCAGCAGCGTCGGGACCGCCTTTACAGCGGGCGAGCTAGCGGCGGAAGGACTAACCGCGCCGATAGCGCCGCGCAGCGTAAACGCCTGTATCATTTCCCCGAGCGTGTCGCCAAAATAGTCGATGAGCTTACGACGCACGAGTTGATAGACCTGGTCGAGCGCAGGATGCAGCAAGGGACAATCCGGCATATCCTGAACATCATGGCTATCGGTATACTTCATACCCACTTCGCCAGCAGGCCCAACCGTAAATAAAACGATGTTGCGATAGCGCCAGGGCGAGATGCCGGCGGGCATACCGATAGTGGGATGAACGAGCGCATCGGGCTGTTTGCCAATGCGCACAAGCAACTGGCGTACAATGTGGGCTTTCCAGGTGAGTTGCGCGGGATAGGCGATATGCTGCCATTGGCAACCACAGTCGGTGAGCAACGGAAAGGCTGGCTCAACCCTCTCGGGAGCAGGGCGCAAGACCTCGATAAGGCTTGCTCGTGCATGCCCGCGCCGTTCCTCGACAATCTCTACGCGCACCCGCTCCCCAGGAATTCCTCCGGGGACAAACAGGACGCGACCCTCATAGCGGCCTACGGCATCGCCCCCATAGGCAAGGTCTGTAAGTTCAACATCAATGCTCATGTTCACCTCGGCGGCCACCTCACGACGTTACGTATCGTTGATGTCCGTCCCATCTTTCCAACGTTATTGTGCCTGTCTATTCTTAAAATTGAGACTAGAGCGGTAGTGGTTGCCTGGGTTGACTATAGAGCCGTGTTCCGAAACGGCTCAGGAAGACGGCTCCCAATCCTAGCAAGCCTGCTCCTATACTGATGAACCAACCGATGAAGGGGAGAGATCCGGCCAGGGCAAGCACCGTCAATCCCACCGCCACCTGCAATGGACGCTTATTATACTTTGGAGCTACAGTGCGCACGATGTAGTCGCCAACGATCCAACCGATAGCAACCGTCCCTAGTGCCCATGCTGCGATCAGCCCGACTGCCACAAGAATCGCCACTGGAATAGAAATGATAAGTGCAACCGTTACGGAGAGGACAGGCGGTGCGAGAAGGACTGTGAGCAGGCCCAGGATCAGGCTGCGTCGTGTCTTGCTTTTTACCGTTGTGCGTACGATCATGACGTGCTCGGGAAGCAATGAGGTCAAGAATAAGCCCAGCGCTACCCACGTGAGGGTAGACCAGAAGCGAAAACTAGTTCCCCCATCACCAAAAACGAGCTGACCCGCGTCTCTGGTGCAGTCGAACACCGAGCCGTGAAGGCGAGAAGCTGTGCCCATCCAGCTACCTCCGCAAACGTGGATATCCCCGTCCACGCGTGCCCCATTCTGCCAGGTAACATCACCTCCATAGAGGGTAACATTCCCGTCCACCATGCCATTGATCACAACATCCCCGTTGAATGTCACTACGTTCCCCTTCACCTCACCCTGAATGACTACCGCTCCCCCGAATGAGGTTATGTTGCTACAAATCACTTCACCACTATTCACTACCACTGTGCTGCCGAAAGAAGGCGCGTGACGCGTCCCGGTACAGCCTGTCCCATTATCCGTCGTAGACTGACTGGCAGCGAACACAACGGACTGCCCCCCCGACAGCGCTTCCGCACCGCCTATGAGTAACGCTGTCAAGAGAAATACTCCGGACAGCGCGAGTAAAAACCGGCGTCCAACTTTTCCCATACTGGAACTCCTGATCATGGCCACCCCTGACCATGATTCTCGCCTGCTACGCCTCCCGTGGATAACGCATCAGGCGAAGCCACATCCCCATCATGACCACAAATGCGAATGCCATGGCTGACAGGAGCAGATTGTTGCGCGTCGCCCACGCCAGTCCCTCTTGTACATACGTTCCACCAATAAAGAGCATGTCGATCACCCCGGTTAGCGGCGAGGAGAGCGCCTTTACAACAAAATCGGCCTGAATGATGGTGATGGCGAATAACAGGAGCGGAACGCTGCCCAACGTGAAGAAGATAAGCGCCGCCAGACCAGCCCCCACCGGGCGCAACTGCGCCACGCGCGACTGCTGCTGCTTGCGAATATCCTCAAATTGCTGCGAGATCTGTCGCCGTTCCTCTACCGCCAGCATAATATTTTGGGTCGAGACCTGGGCACGCGAACGAGGAGCCGATGCACAAAGCAGGCTGTCCAGGCTGCTGAGTTGCTGCTCAAAAGCACGGCATTCGGAACACTCCTTCAAGTGCTCCTGCAATAACAGGACATCCGGCTCCGCTAGATCGCCATCACGCTGAGCGGCTATAAAATCCTTAGCGTCGCGGCAGCGCATCGATCTGTTCCTCCTCGTTTGTCACGGTTTTTTGTTGCATATAACGCGCCAGCAATTCACGGGCACGGTGTAAGCGCGCTTTCACCAGCGGAGGGGTTAGATTCAGCGTGTTCGCAATCTCTTCATACGAGAAGTCATGCCAGTAGCGCAATACAATCACAGCGCGATACTTGGCCGGTAGACGTTGCAAGTAACGCTGTATCTCGTCTTGCTGCTCACCTTGCAGGGCGGACAGCTCTGGGCTGACGCTTGAATCAACGATCCATTCCAGGAACGGAACATCCTCAAGAGGCAACGCGAGAAAACGACGACGACGCAGTTGGTCTATGGCCAGGTGCGAAGCGATTGAAAGCAACCAGGTGCTGAATTTATGCACAGACTTATACGTGACAAGCTGTGTATACGCTCGCACAAACGTCTCCTGTGTCACATCTTCGGCCTCCGTTGCGTTTCCAAGCATACGGTAAGCGAGATTTTGCACAGCATCTTTGTAGCGCTCGACAAGTACCGAGAAGACATCCTGGTCTCCCTTGAGAACAAGCTCGACAAGCGCCGCGTCGCTCATCGACTCCACTATGGCTCCCGTCTTCGCTTTGGCGCTGATCTCCTGCGTTGTACTTGATACACCCTTTGCACCCGCGACACCTGCTACAGTCCCAGTACTCTGACTTCGACGTGTCTTTCGTGCTGGTTGCGTTAATGGACCAATACCCCCCAGCATATTTGAAGCGTTTACTGTTGATTCTAACATTTATCACCGCTCATTATCTTGCTCATGATGTTCTATTTCATTAAGAAGATAGAGCAAACTATCCTCTGCGAGTATTTACGAGCAGCGGCTAAAAAAGTTGTAATCTTTGTTGAAGTGTAACACGACCAGGACTCACTGACAAGAGGTCAGGTACTTCCGCGCGACAAGTTGCCAGTCAGAGAAAGAAATGAACGAATATTCATGCTTTCCTGCCATTTCGCCGCGCTTTTCGCGCGATTGAGCACGATATGATTACAAAACTTTCATAGACAGCCGCAAAAGATGAAAGAAATAGATGATAGTAATAAGAGAGTGCGCCGGGTAGAGCAATATCTATACTCCTAAACACGCGCTCTTCGGCTTTTATGCCCGTTGTTAGAGGTGTGCCGGAGTTAGTAGCGCGGAAAGGCGAATGAGGGGTTTTTGGGATGGACGGCTCGTCTGAAGAACCACACGGTAATGTTGGGTCCGGTGTAGCTATTGATTGCCTCCCATCCCATCAGTCCGAGCGTGGCGATCGCGGAGGCCCAGAGGCGCTCGCTCGATTCTCTACTATCTGGGTATGGGCCGTCCTGCCGGTAGAGTGTGTAGATGATGTGCCTTCCGTTGCTAGAAAGGGTGCAGTATTCCCATTGTGGCATTGCTGTACCTTCTTGAGTGAGAAAACGCCGCAGAACAGATTGAGCATATCATATATGCCAATTATACCACGTCGGTTTTTCCCTTTCCTGACACCCTCTTTCCGCTAGCTTGCATGATCGTATCGTAAAACAGCAACTCGAACTCGTGGCTCAGGCGCACCGCACGTGTGATGCGCTGGCGGTCTTCTGGGGTATCGTAGCGGGCCAGCAGGAGCGCGTCAATGGGCGTGACCTTCTCTCCGATCTCCTCATGAGCGCTAAAGAAAGCGACCTGCTCGGCGCTCATCCCGTAGTGGCGCATCAGGGCGGGTCCGATCCGCGCGCAAATCTGGATGAAGATATCCTCGCTGGCACCGACCGCGGCGATTTTCTCCGGTGCTGAGCCGTAGGCCAGCATCCAGTAGAAGAAATTGGTGAGTGCCATACATCCGGCGAGCGGCTCAACGGCGTCAAAGTCCGCTCGCGAGAGGCCCAGCGCTTCGCCAAAGCGCAGCAGCAAGCGGTAGCCGCCGATCTTGGGTACGAGCCTGGCGAGCAGGAGGTCTTGCAGGTCCAGGTCGGGCATCCCGGTGACGGCCAACGCGTCGAGACGATAGGCTTCCCGTACCAGCCACCAATCCTGAAGAGCAAAGACGCGTAGGGTCTCGCGCGTCAGCGTTCCCTGCTCGATCCCCGTCCAGACTGGGTGGAAAAGCAGGCGCTGGCGGAGTGGGTCCAGGTCCTCGGTCAGGATGTGGTCGGCGAAACTCATGGCTGCTTGCTTGTCCCTCGCGATCGGTATGCATGCCAAACAAAGCAGAGCGGACCAGGTGATCTCTTTGCCCTGCTCTCCTCATTATAGCATACTTGACATAAGGTCTTTCATACCTGTGTTGCTACAAGCGCCGTCTGGCTCCAGCTATGGAGGAGCGGGAAGCGGGAACGAAGGCAGGATGGCACCGATGAGGATGTCGCCCCGTGAGCAGTTGATCGCAGTTGTCGAGGAGACGATGCAGCCAGCACACGTCTCGTTTTGGTTGCATTCATTGGACCTTTAGTCAGGCTTGACTTGCTTGTGGTGGCAAGATACTATATCTACGACACGCGCCCCTGACAACATCCAGGTAGTACAGGAGGACCTATGCCAGTTTCCGTTGCGAACTCCCGGCTCATCTATGAGTCACTGAAGGCATGTGATGTAAAGATTATATCTGCGTTACCAGAGACGTGGCTTGTACATCTGCTGCGTATGGCGGACGACGATCCGCAGATGACGCTTGTACGCCTGGCAAAAGAGGAGGAAGCGGTTGGGATATCGGCGGGCGCTCACCTGGCCGGCGTCAATTCCGCGCTGCTCATGCAGAACCACGGCTTTCTGGCGGCCATCAACCCCATCGTCTCCCTGGCGCAGCTCTATCGCATCCCGCTGCTCATGCTGATCTCTTATCGAGGGCATATGGGGGAAAAAGACCCGTGGCAGACGCAGGGCGGCATGGTCACAGAACCCTTATTGCGTGCGCTCAATATTCCCACCTGGCACCTGAACGATGCTGCGACGATTCATCGCCGCCTGAAAGACGCGCAGACCCTGGCACATGCCTCGCTGCATCCTGTAGCTGTCCTGTTGTCACGCGAAATCATGTGGGAGGAATAAGCATGTTACGTGTAGATGCATTGCAGGCGGTCTATCCAGAACTGGAGGAGCGCATCGTCGTTACCATCATGGGCGCGGTCGCTGCGGAACTGTACACGCTCGGACACCGCCCGAACTTCTTCTATCTTGAACATGCCATGGGACTCGCGTCGTCGATGGGCCTGGGCATCGCGCTCTCCATGCCTCAACGGAAAGTCGTGGTGATCGACGGTGATGGTTCGCTGCTCATGAACCTGGGCACACTGAGCACGATGGCGCGCTACAAGCCGGGAAACCTGCTGCACATCGTCTTCGACAACGAAAGTCTGCTCTCGGTCGGTGGCTTCCCGACCGCGACGGCGACGGGAACAGACCTGGCGGGTATCGCAAAGGCGTCGGGCATTCCACGCGTCGAGCTGGTGAATAGCGTCGACCGCTTCAAGGCGAGCGTGGAGGATGCTATAGCGAGCAACCAGTTGACCACGATTATCGCCAAGGTCGAGGCGGTTGGACCAAAATCGTTCCACATGGATCTGCCGCTACTGGAGAACCGTTTTCAGTTCAAACGCTGCCTGGAGGCTATGAGCAGGCAAGATATGGTTTAAAATATTTTTTGCGAAGGAGAGAACGGATGGCTACCATTTTGCACCAGTTGCTTGAGGAGCTCAACGCCGGTCGTCTGAAGATCGTCGACCTGACGACGCCGCTCGGACCGGAGACGGCGGTGATCGATCTGCCGCCCATATTTGCGCAGTCGCCCGGCGTCATGCTGACGGAGATCTCGCGCTACGACGAACGCGGCCCCGGCTGGTACTGGAACATCATCAATATGGGCGAGCATACCGGGACGCACTTCGACGCGCCGATCCACTGGGTGACGGGGAAGGATCTCCCCAACAACGCGACCGATACGATAGAGCCACGCAAGTTCGTAGGTCCGGCCTGCGTGATCGACGTGACAGAGAACGTGCAGCAGTCGCCGGACTTCCTCTTAACGATCGAACATGTCGAGGCGTGGGAGAAGGCGCACGGTCGTATCCCGGCGGGCGCGTGGGTCCTGCTGCGCACGGGTTGGAGCAAGCGGGAGGGACGCGAGGCATTCCTCAATGCGCAGGCGGACGGCGCACACTCACCGGGGTTTCAGAAGGAATGCTCGCTCTTTCTGGCAAACGAGCGGGACATCCTGGGCGTCGGCGTCGAGACGGTTGGGACGGATGCCGGTCAGGCAGGGACCTTCGATCCGCCCTTCCCGAACCATACGTTCATGCATGGTGCGGGCAAGTTCGGCATCACCAGTCTGATCAATCTGGAACTATTGCCCCCGACCGGCGCCCTCGTCATCGCCGCGCCCCTCAAGATCGTCAACGGCTCGGGGAGCCCGCTGCGCGTGATCGCGATTACGGAGTAGGCGTTTCGGCAAGTGTTAATGTAAATTTTGGAATTAAGCGGCTCTCCCGCACATTGCGTGATAAGCTGTGCAATATACCAAAGTTACCTTGCATCAGTCTGCTCCCGCAGCGGATCTTCTACAAGGAAATTTTGCTCGACGGCTCCAAATGAGGAAAAACTCGATGTCACCGCAAAAGGAAACCGAACGCGTGCGCGAGATTTTTGATGCGTCAGCCGCACACTATGACCGAGCAATAGCCTTCAGCGAAAAGCTCTTGTTTGGTGATGGCCGGGCCTGGGCCTGTTCCCAGGCGCGAGGGCAGGTGCTGGAGATGGCCATTGGCACCGGGCGCAACCTGCCCTTCTATCCAGCCGATGTGGAGATCACGGGGATCGAAATCAGCCCCGCCATGCTGGAGATCGCCTGGAAGCTGGCACAAAGCCTGGGTCGACAGGTCGAGCTGGTCGTCGGGGACGCGCAGGCGCTCCCCTTCCCCGATCAGCGCTTCGATACCGTTGTGTGCACGATTTCGCTTTGCTGCATTCCGGACGAGCGACAGGCAATCGCGGAGGTGTGGCGCGTTCTGCGTCCAGGCGGCCGCTTCGTTGCCCTCGAACACGTGCGCAGTCCAAACCCCATCATACGCGGACTTGAGCGCCTGCTCGACTCCTTCGCGGTGCGTACTCAGGCAGATCACCTGTTACGTGAGCCAGTAGAAACCGTGCAGACGGCAGGTTTTCGCATCGAATATCTCAAGCGGCAGAAACTGGGCATCGTCGAGCGCCTGATTGCGCGAAAGGCTTCACAATAAGGGATTTGCCCATAGTCGGAATAGGGAACATAGGCCACATGCATTGTTTTATCTTACCCCAACTCATCGTGGTAAACCCTCTCAGGACTTCTCTTGCGCCGGTTGTGGACTTGATGCCCCCGTATCATCCGTCGTGGGATTGTACCAGCCGCCGTCATGAGCAATGAGCTGGTCGGCCTCGGGTGGCCCCCAGGACTTCTGGTCGTACTCGTGGATCGGCGTGACGTTGCCAAGAATCGGATCGACGATTCTCCATTGTGCCTCGACGGAGTCCTCGCGCACGAAGAGCGTCCCATCACCCTCCATCGCGCTCGTCAGAAGGCGATCGTATGGTGTCAGCTCGTCGGGGGAATGGTGGACCACGACAAGCTCGGTCTCTTCGCCGCGCATGACCTCGCCCGCAACTTTGACGCGCGCGCCGAGCGAGATTTTAACGACCGGACTGATGCGGAAGCGATAATAATTTGATCGCTCCGGCTCGATCTCGCCAAAGACGGCCTGCGGTGGGCGGTTAAGCTCAACCATGATCTCCGTCACCGTTACAGGCAGATCCTTGCCCGTGCGGATATAGAATGGCACACCGGCCCAGCGCCAGTTATCGATAAAGAGCTTCACGGCGGCATACGTCTCGACCTGCGAGTTGGGGTCCACGCCATCCTCCTGGCGATAGCCGCGATATTGGCCGCGCACCACATTCGCAGGCTCAAGGGGCAGTACGGACTTGAGAACGCGGCCCTTCTCATCCCGAAAGGCGTCGAGGTTCGCTCCCGAGGGTGCATCCATCGTCAGGACCGCGACGAGTTGCAGCAAGTGGTTTTGCAGCACATCGCGGATCGCGCCGGCCTCTTCATAAAATTTGCCACGCGTCCCCACGCCAAAGTCCTCGGCCATGGTGATCTCCACGCTCTTGATATAGTTGCGGTTCCAGATCGGCTCGAGAAACGAATTGGCGAAGCGGAAGTAGGCGATGTTCTGGACCGGCTCCTTGCCCAGGTAGTGATCTATGCGGAAGATGGACGATTCTGGAAAGACGGTATGGAGAATCTGATTCAAGGATTGGGCCGAGGCGAGATCACGTCCGAAGGGCTTCTCGACGACCACGCGCGCGTTATCCGCGCTGCCCGATTTTTGCAGTCCTTCCACCACGGAACCGAACATGCTGGGAGGGATAGCCAGGTAATACAGGGGTCGCTTTGCGGAGCCGAGCGCGGCGCGTATTTTATTGTACGTCGTGGGATCGTTATAGTCGCCGGAGATGTACTGGAGCCGCGGGCGTAGCTTGCCGAACGCTGCCTGATCCACATGCCCGGCAGCCTGCAAGCTGTCGTGAATATGCTCTAATAGTCGGTCGACGCTCCACGGCCTGCCCGCGACGCCGATAATGGGCATATCGAGCAGACCACGCTGGATCATCGATTGCAGCGCTGGAAATATCTGTTTGTAAGCCAGGTCGCCGGTGATGCCGAAGAAGACGAGGCTATCCGAATGTGTATCTGACATAATGTACCTTCACTCCTTAATCCTTCTGTCTGAGTAATCAACGGTTGTGAGGAGTAGAAAGTTTCTCTTACGCACCTGGAGGAGCGATGCGAATACCTTCACTCCTCGACCTCTTCCTGTCCCTCGTCGTTCCAGCGCGTGCCGCGTTCCAGCGCGATGGGGCCCAGGGCATCTGCCTGTGTCACGTTGATGCGCTGCCATTTCCAGAGTTCCAGAACGGCCAGGAAGGTAACGATAATGACGAGGCGCGAGTGTTCGTGCGCGATGACTTCAGTGAGCAGAACGGTTGGTTGTTCCTGCAAGTGGTCCATGATCGCGGCGATGCGTTCGCTGACGCGCACACGCGCGGCAGGTATCAGGCTGGAGTTGTTCTCTTCATCCCTGGCCTGGAGATCGATCAGGCGTTGGAAGGCGCGTGCCAGCGCTTGCGGCTCGATGCCAACGAGCGTTGGCGGCGTCCAGGCGAGTTGCGCTTCGATGCCTGCCAGCAGACCTGAGCGGCTGTGCGTCTGCAGGCCGGCCTCTTCGCGCTGGCGCAGAGTCGTAGCGATCTCCTTTGCGCGTTTGTACTCCACCAGGTGCTGCTGCAGCTCTTGGGCCATGGTGGCGGCGCCCTCGCCATCATCGCTCGTCTCCTCTTTGCTGGTGCGTGGCAGGAGGCTTTGGGACTTGATAAAGAGAAGGCGGGCGGCGATAGCGACGAAGGCGGCCATATTTGCCAGGGGCAGGCATTCCGCCTCCCACCGCTGCAGGTATTCAAGATACTGATCGGTGACGGCGAACAGCGAGATGGTAGTGATCTCCATCTGGCGCTTCTCGATCAGGTGCAACAGCAGATCGAGGGGACCTTCGAAGATAGGGAGACGTACTACATAGCGCAGTTGCTCTGCAAGTGGTTCGATCTGCTCAAGCATAGTCTACGACACCTCATCGACTTCGTGTAGGAGCGCCGCCGGGCCATCGGGCTGGTGGTGCGTACGAATATAGAGAACGGCGCGCGGCGAGAGGCCCGCCGCCTGTGCGAGGTCCGCGCCCACGTCCGCGTGCCACAAGGCGTAGCTCAGCGAGCGGCGCCAGTGGGGAATGTGTTGCGTGCTCAAGTGATGTGGCGCGACGACGAGGTGGGCCAGCAGTGCGGGCGCGCAGCGTTTGCCTAACACAAGCGCGGGCCGCGTCCAGAAAGGAACCCGTCCCTGCGCCTTGCCCACATCGTGCAGCAGCGCGGCGGCAAGCAGGTCCTGCTCCGTACAGCCGCGCTTCAGCAGGCCGTGACAGACGCGCAGACTGTGCTGCTGATCGGCGTCCGACATGCTCTGAAATAGTGCGAACGCCGTCGTGGGCAGCCAGCGTTCCACCTCCGTACGCTCCTCAGCAGAGAGGGGCGACACAAAGCCAAGTTGCTGGCGTACCTGTTTCAGGCGATAGTGCAGCGTGCGGATCGGACCATGAACGCTTCTAGTCATAGGTAAGTATTGCCCATCAATTTAGAACAGGTACAGAGAGAAAAGATCAGGCGGCAACGCAGCTGGCAGAGACAAAGGACCGGTCACCAGCGAGATCAGGTTCATAGCGCCCAGCCAGATATAGTAGGACAGATGGAACAAAGGGAAGCTGCCTACTCCGGCCAGGTTAGCCAGGAATGGTAACAGGAAGAAAAGGGCCAGAATCGCAAACATCCCATAGGGAGCGGACTTCGCAAATTGCATTGCTTGCTTGCTTGGAAGAAGCGTATAGACGATCTGATAGCCGTCGAGCGGGTAGAGTGGTATCAGATTGAAGAGTGTCAGCGCGATATTGACGCTAGCGAAGACAATCAGCAACTGGAGGACGCGCACAATAAACACATTGCCCACCAGGAAAGGCGCGGCGAAGCGTACGATCACGGCGGTTGCCAGACCGATCAGCAGACTAAAGAGAGGACCGGCCCAGGCGACGATGAACACGCCCGCGTTGGGTCCCACGCGCATCTTCCAGGGATCGGGTTTCACAGGATTGCCCCAGCCCAGGCCGACGGGGGGAGCAAGAACCGGTTGAAAGGCCAGGATAACGCACATCAAAACGCCCACAGGATCGACATGTGAGCGCAAGCTAAGCGTCTGGCGCCCTTCCGCCCTCACGCTCTGATCGCCCAGCCAGCCAGCTACCAGCGCGTGTCCAAATTCGTGCAATGGGATGGCGACCAGAAACGAGACTATAATCATCAAGGCCAGCAAAACATTTATGCCACTCATTCTTTGTCCTCATGCAATCTTTCAGCTAAAAGATCTATCTCCATGCCCTCGCAGGCCGAGCGCGTGTGGGCAAAGAGCGTGCGCGCCTCTGCCTCCATATAATCTAACTGATTATCATCATACGTTGGTTCATGGTGAAAGAGAATTAATTCGCCTACATGGGCGTCGCGCGCAGCTTGCACCGCCATACCGATAGTACTATGCCCGAAACCGTGTTTGTTGAGTCGATAATCGTCGGTCGTATATTGTGCATCATGGATGAGCAGGTCCGCGCCCTCTACAAAGGCTAAAAACTCCGGTTCACAGCCATCGCGCCACTCCACATCGGTCGCGTAGACGACCGTCCGACCGGCATAATCCACGCGGTAGATCACCGCCCCGTCGAGCGGGTGGCTCTGGGTAAACTTCGCCAGGACGCGGACCTCTTCAGTATTTTGCCTGCCGTGCCGTAACCTGGTCACCTCTGGCTCGCCGCTTTCAATGTCCCAGGTGACACAGAGATCGTCCGCGATGGTATGAAAGGTCCGCTGCGAGGGAAGTTTACGTACATCTACAGGAAAATACGGTGGAGACATCACCGGGGTTACGATCTGCTCAATACTGCGACCGGCCAGGCTAGGACCAAAAAAGTGGATATTCGTATGCGAATCGAAGAGGGGAGCAAAGAAGGGGAAGCCTACGAGGTGGTCTCCATGAGCGTGAGTGATAAAGAGCGAGATGTCGAGAGAACCGTTCATGTGCTGTAGAAGCTCGCTGCCCAGACGAATGATACCGCTTCCAGCATCGAAGACGAGGGTATGATCTCCGGCCAGCACTTCTACGCACGAGGTGTTGCCCCCGTGGCGAAGCGTGTGCTGCCCTGGCGTAGGGTAGCTCCCGCGTACTCCCCAGAAACGAACTAGAAACCGCTGAGCCATATACTTTGCTCCTACAGCAACCCGGTAAAGAGATTAATGATTGCCCCTATTATAACTTGCCAGCGCAGGCTTGAAAAGGTACCTCCTTGCGATTGCTTGACGGTCCGTCCGACTTCCTATAAAATAGTGGCGCAGCCCGGTGTCTCAGTAATGTCATGGAAGAGAAGGCGTCGTGTCCAGGAGTAGACAGTATTGAAGTATCTCAAGATTGGGAAATATGAGTTGTATGCCGTAGCGCTTATTGTCTTTGCGGCAGGTCTGCGTATCGTGCTGGCTGCTCTCAACTGGCCTCCTACCAATAGCGACGAGGGTACGATGGGGATAATGGCCCTGCATATCGCCTATCATGGGGAAACTCCGCAATTCTTCTATGGGCAAGAATATATGGGGGCGCTGGAGGCCTACCTTGCTGCAATGTTCATCCATCTCTTCGGCGGGCCCTCTCTCTTCGCGCTGCGCCTCGGCGTGATCCTGCTCGTGACGCTTTTCTTTGTCAGCACCTATTTTCTCACTCGCATGCTTTTCTCGCGTCAACTCGCCCTCGTCACATTAGCCGTGTTGAGCGTCGGCTCTATCCCTTATTTGACGCGCCAGATGATCGCGACCGGAGGTTCTTCGCAGACGCTGCTCTTTGGGTCGCTGGCCTTTCTGTTCGCGGCCTGGCTCGGGCTGACCTATCGCAGGGGCGTGCGCTTGCGTGTCAGGCTCTGGCGCTTCGGCGGGTACTTTTGTTGGGGACTGGTGGTAGGACTTGCCCTGTGGAGCGATATGGTCGTGCTCCCATTTCTGGCGATGGCGGGGCTGCTTCTGCTCCTGTTCTGCTGGCGCGATCTCTTATGGAGCTGGTTCGGCGTGGTGGCCGGCGTCTTCGTAGGCATGTTTCCCAGCCTCCAATTTAGCATGCTTCACCAGCTCAATCCGCTGCAGGTCATGCTGGGCCTCTTCCAGGGAACCAGCTCCCAGGCTCCCCATACGCTGCCCGGTACGCTGCATGGTATCTATGAAACGCTTTTTGTCAGCGTTCCCACGGCGACGGGGGAGCCTTTCTGTCCGGTACAGGAGATAGCCTTTCTGAGCGACAATACACCTCGTACGCCTGCTTGCGAAGCGATACGTGGCATCTGGGGTGTAGGGTATACTGTCCTGCTGGTACTGGCGCTGGTACTGGCCGTTGTCGCGCTCTGGCGAATACCCTCACGCACTGAGATGGACGCTGGCGAGAAGCGACAGGTGGTGGTTCGCTCCTGCGCCCGGCTGTTGCTGCTCCTGGCAGGAGGACTGGCCATCGCGGGCTTCGCGATTAGCTCGGCCCCGGTGAGCTGGCCCGGTTTCCACGCTCGCTACCTTATCGGTCTGCTCATCATTACTCCCGTAGTGATCGAACCGCTCTGGAATGCGGCCAGTAGAATAGAGTTACAAAGGCCACTGGCGCGCGTAAAAGCACTTACCGGCTCTGTTCTGTTAGCGCTCATACTCTTCGTCTTGCTCGTGGGGACCGTCATGGCGTTCAGCGAGGTGCGCGCCGCCCGCTCTTCCAATCGAGAATGGAGCAATCTCAGCAGCGATCTGCTGCACATCGGCGCCAGGCATATCTATACCGACTACTGGTCCTGCGATAATATCGCATTCATCAGCAACGAACGCATCATATGCGGCGTCGTCAATGGAGACCTGCAACCAAGCCACAACCGCGATATGCGCTATTATACTATCGTGAGTCGCGATCCCCGCTCAGCTTACGTATTCCATGCGAGCGGTCATTTGCCAGCCGCCTTATACAAGAAGGTACAGCAGCACCCCGAAAACTTCCGGCGCTACGACTTCGATGGATATATCGTCTATCAACCTGTATCGACTGGCTAGATCCCCCAAAAACCTGGCTCGTGTTACATAAAATGATCAGTACGCGTCTTATACTAAGGCAAAAATACGCACTGCGCATCAGTGTTACTATGATAAAAAAAAGCACTAATGATAGATGAGGAGGCGCTCGGAGAGAGCGTAAGTAATAGTGAAATATCTGAAAATCGGGAAATATGAGCTCTCCGCTGCAGTCATTATCGCCTTTGCGGCGGGATTACGTATTTTATTGATCGCTCTCAATTGGCCGCCGACCAATAGTGACGAGGGTGTGATGGGAATTATCGCTCTGCATATCGCCTATAAAGGCGAGCATCCGTTGATGTTCTATGGGCAGGACTATATGGGAACGATAGAGGCATATATAGCGGCGCTGTTCTTTCATCTTTTTGGCGGCCCCTCGCTCTTCGCGCTGCGCCTGGGCGTGGTGCTCATGGTCACCGGCTTTTTTATTGTCATGTATCTACTGACCAGTCTGCTCTTCTCAAAAAAACTGGCCCTGGTCACATTGGCGCTCCTTAGCGTCGGGTCGATTGCTTATCTAAGCCGGCAGACCCTGGCCACCGGCGGCTCTGCGGAGACGCTGCTGTTTGGTTCGCTGTCGCTACTGTTGACTACGTGGCTCTCGTTGACGTATAGGCGAGAGGCATATCTGCGCATGAAGCTCGTGCGCTGCTCGATTTACTTCATCCTGGGGCTGATCGTAGGGCTTGGGGTCTGGAGCGATATGGTGGTTGCACCGCTTCTCGCGGTAGCGGGCCTGTTCTTGCTCATATTTTGTTGGAAAGATCTGATGCCCTGGGGCCTGCCATCAGTACTTCTGGGTATCCTTATCGGTTTCTTGCCTAGCTTTATGTACAGCGTGCAGGACCACCTCAGTCCCATTACAACCCTACTCTCGCTCTTTCACGGGCTCGATGCGCATCCGCCCACCATGCTGCTCGGCATTCTGGCCGATGCGGTTAAAACGATTGTCATAAGTATCCCCACGGCGACGGGCGAGCCTTTCTGTCCGGTGCAGGAGCTGACGTTCCTGAGCGATAACACGCCGCGTACTCCTGCGTGTGAAGCGATACGTGGCGTCTGGGGCGTGGGCTACCTTGTTTTATTGGGGCTGGCGCTGGTGATAACGCTTATTGCGCTGTGGCGGTTGCGCGCGCGTTTCCGTACCGAGACGGAGTTGAGCTACATCGAGAAGCGCGGCCTCCTGGTGCGCTCTATAGCACGCCTGCTGATGTTGGGGAGTGGCCTTATAGTGATCGTTGCCTTTGCGGTCAGCGCGGCCCCCGTCTGGTGGCCGGCCTTCCATGCGCGCTATCTTATCACGCTCCTGATCATCCTGCCTGCCGTAATTGAGCCGCTCTGGAACGCAACCCGTAACGTGCGCGCGGGGGACATCTCTCAACGCATCAAGGGTATCGTCGGTGGGAGCGCGCTGGCTGTTGGTGCCCTCGTACTTTTGGTTGGCACCTTTATGGCTTTTACCGAGGTACCGGCTGCCCAGCGCTCCACACAAAATTATGTAAACCTGGATCATAAATTGATGAGCCTCGGCATCAAGCATGTCAAGTCCGACTACTGGTCCTGCTATAATATCACGTTCCTCAGCGATGAGCATCTTATCTGTGCAGTGATATCAGACTCTCTCATAGGGGGTTACAATCGTCCTCCGCACTACGATACTATCGTGAATGCCGACCACCGTGCTACCTACGTTATTGACTTGCCTTCCGAAATGCCCGCTCTGATGAAATTGATTCATGAGCATGCCGGCAAGATCTATAGATTCGATGGCTATGTCGTCTACATTCCCGGTTGAACGTGACGGGCCGGGCTCTCCCGCCGTCATTTAAATACACGTTAATGGGGACGATGGCAATATTCGTCTATTTTCGTTGATAGGGTTGCTGCGTACAGCGCTACACATTGTCGTCGGGCAATAACCCATGGCGCAGAGCAAAGATAGCGACCTGGGTGCGATCGCGCAGATGGAGTTTCTGAAAGATAGTCGAGAGATAGTTCTTGACCGTCTTCTCCGAGTAGGAGAGCTTCATTGCGATCTCCTTGTTACTCATTCCCATTGCGACATAACGCACAATCTCTATCTCTTTCGCCTGGAGGGTCTCTATGTCCTGATTGCCTGCAAGCGACATGGAGAGACGACGGTACTCTCCGACGATCATGCCGGTCATCTCCGGTGCCACAAAGATACCGCCCGCGCGCACCGTTCTGATAGCTTCGGCGACCTGGTGGACCGACGCGGTCTTGAGCAGGTAGCCCTTTGCGCCGTTTTTCATCGCCTGCAAAATATGCTGGCTCTGCTGGTACATCGTCAATATCAGTACCTCGATCTCTGGAAATTCCTGTACGACCTGCTGCGTCACAACCATGCCATCGATGACCGGCATATGAATATCCATCAATACCACATTCGGGCGCAACTGGCGTATCTTTTGCAGTGCATCGATGCCATCGACCGCCTCCCCCACAACCTGCATATCCTGCTCTAACGTCAATAATTGGTGTAGTCCCTCGCGTATCAATGCATGATCATCTACAAGCAGCACGCTGATCACATCGGTATGCTTCATATCGTCGATGTGTCTTCCACTCTCCGTTGCAACCTGTGGGCCTGTTTCTCTGCTATCTAACAGGGAAAACGGCTCGGTGGCTACTGTGATATACTTTCTCTCATCAGTGTATTGCATAACGACTCCTTCCGCTCTTGTTAACTGTCCTCGTAGGGGCTGGGGAACTCCTTGCCGTCCTGGCGCGTGGACAGCGGAGGGTATATTCCAACGCAATGAGGAGAGCTACTCTTACGAGGAAATACCTGCCTCTCTCTAGTATAGCAAGCTAACAATAAAATACATCCCCCAGGTGATTGATTTTTGTGAGAGACTGAAGAGACAGATAGGTAGAGCGAGTTGGAGTCGAAGAGGCAGTGCTATTTCTAGTAAAGAGAATTGAGAAAGGATATGGTTACGTACCATGGGGACCACTTTCGTTGACTCGCAAGTACTGGCGCATACGTATAACGAGGTACGGGCGCGCTTCACGGGTAGCGATGACCTGGCGCACGGTTGGGAGCATATCGATAGGGTGTATAAGCTGGCGCATTTTATCGCCGGGCGCGAGGAGGCCGATAGCTTTGTAGTGGGTATGGCGGCCCTGCTCCATGATCTGGGACGGGTTAGGGACAACGTGGATGAGCATGGTCGGCATATTCATCATGCGGATCTCTCGATGACGCTAGCCGGGGAGTTATTGGACAGGTACCAGGTGCCCACCGCTAAACGGGAGGTTATACTGCATGCCATCATCGCGCACAGCTTCAGCAAGGGCGTCGAGCCGCGTACCATCGAGGCTCGCGTGGTGCGCGACGCTGATCGGCTCGATGGACTGGGTGCGATCGGCATTCTGCGCTGGGCGGTGACGGGCACCATGCGTCGCACTCCTGCTACGAGATCGTACCATCCAGAGGATCCCTTTGCCGAGTGGCACGCGCCAGACGATTCCCACTATATGCTCGATCATTTCTACAGCAAGCTGCTCAAGCTCGTCAATACGATGTCGACGGAGACAGGACGCAAGCTAGCGCGTGAGCGCACCGCCTTTATGCGTACGTTCCTGGACGAGTTTCGACGCGAGTTGGAGGTCGTAGAATAATAACAAATAAGGCTTGCCCGGCTTACTAATCCACCTTATGCTCTTGCAGCCAGACCTTAATATTGGCAAGCTGCTGAGCATGCTGATGATCGTGTTGGGACAGGACATTGACCATCTGGTAGAACTTCAACGGACCCCATGCCGCGTGCTGGAGTGGGCGTTGCCAGGCCTCTGGGGGCAGCCCGGAGAGGTACGCGAATAGTTCTTCGCGGCGTGCCGCCATGCCAGCCAACACGATATCCAGGGAGGTTGGCGTCTCTGAATTGCGCGTCAGCTCGGGGGCTACTTCGCCTGTATCAGGGAGCGAGGGATTGTCTTCGTTTTGCACGCGCTGAAATTGCTCAAGCACCAGGCCATCAGTGATATACAGGTGATGAGCCAGTTGCAGTGGAGACCATTCTCCAGTGGAGAGCCGTTGTGTGAGTTCATTGTTGTTAAATCTGGCAAGCTGGCTCATAAACTCGATGCGAGCACTCACCATCTTGCGGCGCACCTTCTCAAACGAGCTTTCGGTGGTTGTCATATCTTCCTCCGCTATTCTTCTTTTTTTACCAGCTTACTATACAGATCTTCGAGTTCATCCTGATTATTGAAATGTAGGACCAATGTCCCCTTGCCCTTCGCATTGTACTTGAGATCCACCTTGACCATCAGCGCCTCGCGAAAGTGGGCCTCCAGATTTTCCTGCTCGGACGAGCGGCGGATTGAGGGGGCGATCTGGCGCACTGCGGACTCGATATCCTGCGAAGACTTGATGCGGCTGGCCAGTTCTTCGGCCTGGCGTACGTTCAAGCGCAAGGTAATGATCTGATTCATCGCCGTCACTTGATTCTCTTCGCTGGTAATGCCAACCAGGGCGCGGGCGTGTCCCTCGCTAAAGTTTTCGGGCTGGTTGATCAGGGCGTCGCGCACCCTGGGCGCGAGTTGGAGCAGGCGCAGCGAGTTTGTGATCGTGGAGCGATCTTTTCCGACCTGTTTCGCTACCAGTTCCTGTGTCAGCCCGAACTCCTGGATCAGGGCCTGGTAGGCCAGCGCCTCTTCGATAGGATTCAGATCTGCGCGTTGAATATTTTCGATCAAGGCCATTTCGAGCATCTGCAGCGGCGTCACATCCTTGATCACCACGGGCACCTTCATCAGGCCAGCCAGGCGCGCCGCGCGCCAGCGCCGTTCGCCAGCAATGATCTGGTACTGCACCACTGCTGGCGCTCGCGTGTCTGGCTGGGCGGTGGTATAGGGCTGTGCGTTCTCGCTCAGCCATGGATCGTTGCCCCTGTCAGTATCCTGCGCCTGGGAGGTATCGAGGTTGGTAACGACGATCGGCTGGATCAGGCCGTATTCTTTGATAGAGGCGCTCAATTCCAACAATCTGGGGTCGTCCTCACGAAAGGCCCGGCGTGGCTGGCGTGGATTGGGGATAATGCTCTCGATCGGCACCAGGGGCACCGGCTCCGTGCTTGCGGGTTGTGTGGGTTGCTGCTTTTGTTGCGTGGACATCACCTCGGAGGAGCCGGAGATCAGGGCGTCCAGGCCGCGTCCCAGGCCGAATTTTTGCTTAGCCACGAGCCATTACCTCCTCGGCCAATGCGCGATAGGCCATAGCTCCAGGAGAAGAGGGATCATAGTCCAGAATTGCCTGACCGAAGCTGGGTGCCTCGCTCAGGCGCACGTTGCGATTGATGATGGTCTGGAATGCCTCGTTGGGGAAGTGGTTGCGCACCTCGCGCACAATGTCGCCCGCCAGGCGCGTGCGTGGATCGAACATTGTCAGCACCACGCCCACAATATACAGGTTAGGATTCAGCTTATTCTTGACCAGATTGACCGTATTGAGCAACTGCGTTAACCCTTCCAGGGCCAGATATTCGCATTGAATGGGGATCAGCAGGCCATCGGCAGCAACCAGTGCGTTGATAGTGAGCAGACCGAGTGAGGGAGGACAGTCGATAATAACATAGTCGCAGCGATTACGGATCGCCTCCAGAACCTGGCGCAGGCGGTACTCGCGCGCCATTCTCCCGACCAGCTCAATCTCTGCCGCCGCGAGATCGACCGTACAGGGCGCGACCACCAGCTCGCGCCGCGAAGACGGCACGATCACATCAAATATGGTAAGATCGTCTTTTTCCTGCACAAGCAGATCGTAGATTGTCGCATTGCGCTTATTCTTTATAACGCCGATACCACTGGAGGTATTTGCCTGTGGGTCCATATCGACCAGCAATACCTTACGTCCCGCCGCCGCGAGATAAGTCGCAAGATTGATGGCCGTCGTCGTTTTTCCCACCCCTCCCTTCTGATTCGCGATTGCATATACTCTAGACACAGACTGCTACCATACCTTTCCTCTGCCATGCCAAAGAAGATAACGCGCGCTGCATACGCGGTACGGACATTGTAACAAATGTCCAAGTTATAAGCAAGAAACAAAATTTTTGCCGAAAAGTACTATAATGTAACGCGATTTCCGCCGGCGGGCATCGTAAAGCGCAGGAAGCCGCCCATCGCCAGGCGTGTGCAGATCACCGTCAGCGTGAAAAACGCAAGGAGTAGCGCGGCGGTCCTTAGTTCATAGACGCCGAAGTCGAGCACTGTCAGGTGGTTGCGGCCAGTCGTAAGCATGCGTAGCAGGGCCGATCCCTGTGGAATACCAAAGCTACCGGCGGGCAGGCCAAACGCCAGCGTGATGAGCAGATCGATACCGAAGCAGATTGCCGCCAGGCGCGGACCGAGCAGCCAGAAGCGCTTGCTGAGTCGTTCGCGTTTCGTCGATGTCATGCGGCGCGTGGCCCAGAAGGGCGCGATAAGATATTGCAGCAGCAGAAAGAGCAGGGGAACGGCGACATAGGTCCAGTCGGGAAAGATAGCGGGATTGATCAGCGCGCCGAGGCGACCGAGCGCGTAGAGGATCACGCCCTCTATCACGCCGCGCCGGTAGCCAGTTTTATTGAACATACTATAAAGACCTGTCCAGAATGTTTAGTGGCAGCCACAACCGCCGCCGCCGCACGCGCAGCCGCCCATGCGTGGCGCAACGTCGTCGTACGAGCTATCCTCGCTTGAGCCGCGCTGCGAGACGAATACGGAGAGCTGGCGACGTACCTTTTCGCTGCGGCACTTCGTGCAGGCGACATCATCGGCGTGTTTGTGGCTCACCAGGAGCTCGAACCTGGCTTTGCAATCCGAGCAGTAGTACTCGTACAATGGCATTGACTATTACCTCCTGAGTGTGTGGGTTGTGATCATAGATATTGTAGTGTCAGAAGAGAGGATCGTCAAGTCACAATTTATAACGTTTTTTCTTCACGATTTCCTAATTACCATAAAAAAGTATAAAGCTATCAAGCAATAGCCAGGAGAGCAACTGTATTTCCTCGCTGTTGTAAAAATCATGAGATAGCGGGACCTGCATCCTCGGGTGTGTACTGATGTGCCAGATCAAGGACGCGCCGGTAGTCCTCAATCTTCGAAGGATTAACTATCAGCACGCTCAGCCCGATATTTTCACTGTCATCCACAAACACCTCCCAGGCGACCGGGGCTCTGGTGCCAACGAACAAATCTTTTCTGAGTAGTTCGATCATGAGCACATGAGTATCCATAGACATGGATGCAATGAAGATCTCGACGCCAATGGATTTTTGGTGGAGTACAAATTTCTGAAACTCTACTGAGGATACATCATCTCCGCTTTTGATGAACACGATTTGCCGTATCTTGCCGCCGGCTTTGATGAAGCGAGCGTTGGCTGCACTGATACTCGTGTCCAGCCAGATCGAGAACGTCTTCATGGTTGTTGAGCACAAGAACGTCTCTGAAGCATAATTTTTCAGTGTCGATGCGTAGTAGAGGCGGAACTGATTGCCTTCGCGGAAGTGAACCACCTGTTCTTCGAGGGCGATCTGCAAGGGAGAAAGAAGCCCGGTAAAAAAACCGTCTCCCAGCACACGACGTAAATTCTCACCAACTTGCATATAGGCCCTCTGTAGATAAGCAATGTCGTCCTCTCTTGCTGCCCTGCGGATGTCCTTGCTTAATGTTGAAAGATCGTTAAGTAGGGAGGCAAGAGTACCTAACACTACGGCGCTCAAGAAGAGCAGTGCCAATAAAATGTAGCTAGTGGGCAAGAAGTTGAAGAGGTTAAACGCATCTCCAATGTCCAGGATGATACAGACGAAAGCGATAAACAACAGTAGCATTACTTCAATGGAATGAAGGAACCGGTTCATGTGATTTCTCCGTTCTTGATCTTGCTATGAGAACTGCCTTGTTGCTAGTATAAATTACTTCTCGTGCCAGGGATTGCCAACCAGGTGTCAAGGGACTGGGAGTGGCATCGTGCAAGGAGAGGCCTGTATGTATGCCAGTACTTTCAAACGATAAATACTATAGTTTTCTACATCAGAAGCTAATTGTTTTTGATTTTGTGCAGAAGAAAGCGTCTATAGTAGTATCAGCATGTGAGGCATTCTGAGAGCTTTTCGATGCGAGCGAAAAAATCTTTACAAGCGTAGATAGATCTACAGAAGGATAGCGGTATGCGCAAGACAAGCAAGAAGGTGGATGGCATCAACTTTGTATTGCTCGATGAACATTTTTTTTATACAAGCAGGATCGATATGCCGTTAAAAGAACGACTATTCTGACCTGAGTGATGATATTATCATATACAACAACATTATATACCGCACTATTTTGTACTCAGCACTCATTATACTGGTTTTTGGTACCGTAGCATTCCTGTGTTTGTACTTATAAAAACTATGATAAGATAAGAAGAAAAGTATAATAGACATCTCAGAATTTGTATGTTAGGATAAAACAGTTATGAAAGTGGTACTACGTGTGGAAAGTTCTATCGCTTTCAGGAAAGGAAAGAAACCGCTAAATGGAAACGCCTGAAGTGAATCAAGTCGATGTGTCGATCGCAGCGCGTGCATCGCAGATACGGTCGCACATACAAAGAGACATCCTTGTCGACGATGTTCGTGGAGAGAGAACCTTTGTTATGCATTATCTGAGGCGTTGGGAAATATTTGGGGGACATACTGAAAGTACTGAGAAAGGTAGATATCCGACAGGAGTTATTCCGTGGATGGATTGGACTGATGTCTGGTAGAGCATTATATATGTTGCAGAGAACGGCATAGGCGGAACCCATGTAGGTCGTGAAGCTGTATATATCAGATGTTCATCTGGAGAAAGAAACGGCCAGGGTGAAGATAGATACAGTAGTGATCCAGCCGACTCCCTTTTGTAACCTTAATTGCTGCTACTGTTATTTGCCTTATCGCTTGAATACGAAACGCATCAGAACAGAAGTACTAACACAGATTTTCCAACTTGTACTTCCATCGCGTTTTGTCTCACGCGATATTACCATTCTGTGGCATGCGGGAGAGCCACTGATATTGCCGATATCCTTTTATCGGGAGGCTTTTGAGCTTCAGCAGCGATGGAACACGCAAGGTGTCCGTATCGTCAATTCGTTGCAAACGAACGCGACGCTCATCAACCAGGCGTGGTGTGATTTTTTCAAGGATTACAATGTGCGCGTAGGGGTGAGCCTTGATGGCCCTGAGCATATTCATAATGCAAATCGTGTGGATCGGGCAGGGCGGGGAAGCTTCCAGAGTGCCCTGCGTGGAGTAGAGTTACTCCGCGAAAATGAGATAGAATACGGCGTCATCGCAGTCATTACTAATGAGTCTGTGCAATATCCGGATGCAATCTGGCAGTTTTTTACGGAGTTGCAGCCGGCACGCCTTGGTTTCAACCCGGAAGAGGTCACCGGCGCCAATCTGCACTCTACATTGCAGACAGGAGCAATGATCGAGCGCTACCGGGCATTCTTCTCCCGTATCCTTACGCTAAGCATAGAGTCGGAGCAACCAGTTATTATACGCGAGGTTGAAAACATGTTCAGCGCACTTTTTGACAGCCAGTCTCCCAGGCGTTTTGTAACCAACGTCGCGCTGAAGTATCTCAACTTCGACTGTAACGGAAACATCTCTACCTTCTCACCAGAACTGCTCAGTACCGGCCACCAGGTTGATAACGCCTTCGTTTTTGGGAACGTAGCGCACTCCTCTCTGGATGATGTATTGATGCATCCAAAGTTTACAGAGATAAATACGCAGATCGAAAGGGGCGTAGAAATGTGTCGAGAGACCTGCGACTACTTTCTATTTTGCGGAGGGGGATGCCCATCCAACAAACTCTTTGAGAACGGTACGTTCAGCTCTACGGAGACAAATGCCTGTCGATTACACGTCAAGGTGCCCGTTGATGTGCTGCTAGGGCGACTAGAAGAGGTCTATCAGGTCAGACCTTTTTCGTCTCTAGAAGGGTGAACGATTGTCATAACTATGTTTTTATGCGGAAAGAGGTCAGTGCAACCAGTTGGCTGATGCTTGCTTTTCGTGCTTTTTAGGCATGGAAGCAAGCATGTATCATGGAAGGATCAGACCTCTATAGGATTATCATGGACTGATGGCAGTTCGCTTTCGGTCCACTCAAGCGGTTTTATTGTACGCAGCCAGGCGCGCGTAAGACCGACAGGTATCCTGTATTGGAAGCTCTCGGGTCGTTCATCGATCTTTTCTTCCTGGATAAACTCTTCATCGACGAGTTTATTTAATATATTGAGCAGGTCGGCTTTTTGGGAATGGCAACTCAGATCTTCTAATGCCGTGTGTATGCCGCCGAAAGAAAATCGCTCCTCTTCATCTCCCTGTGCCAGTATTGAGAGCACGAGGCGAGCCATTGGCGCACCCCGAACTTGATTCCAGATCCACTGGAAGTGATTGCCCTGTGTATGGATGACTTGATCAGCTACCACGTTGACGTCGTTCACTGTCACGTAGTTCTTTTCTTTCTTATTGCAATGCTCAATAAGCAGTGTGCCCATAAGATGAATGAGGTAAGGTTGGTCATCGGTAAGTTGATGTAGCTTTTGTAGCGCAAGATCATCGTACTTGAGGTAATCGATGACAGGCTTTGTGATCAGCTCTTTCGCCTCCTCGCTTTCAAACTTCGAGATTTTGTGGGCATAAGCGATATTGAAAAAGGCGGACATATACCATTCAGTCAAGTGATGAATAGCTGGAGCTCCGGCCAGGAGAAAGGAGACGCCTTGCTTATGTTGAAGCAGGCTGCGCAGGTATTGGAAGAAAGAGTGCGGGAGACACCCCCGCTCCATCTGCTCCTGTAATACCTCGAACTCATCGATGAGCAGAATTAGCCTTCTCGGCGCAAGTTGCTCAAGCACGTTCTCAAGGAAGATGCTAAATGCGGCAGCCGGGCTATTATGGAGAACGAGCTTCTCGTAAAGAGGAGGATGTATAACTCTCTTTTCCAGGCTAGTGGAGATAACCTGCGTTATCTCTTTTAGGAGTTGAGCGATGCTCTCTGTAAGTGCCATTGCGTGAAGATCGATCTGGACAGGTATGTGCTGATGCATGGCGAGGATATCGTCCTCAAGTCGGTTCAAGAGGCTGGTCTTTCCAGAGCGGCGTTGGCCGTAAAAGATGATCAGGCTATTAGCGTCGGTTCTCGTCAACTTTTCCAATAAGGTAGAGATATCATACTTACGTCCAAAGAACAATTTGCGGTCCAGCTCTCCCGCTTGTAGCGGCATTCCAACACGATAGTGATCAGGTATGTGTCTGAATGGCTCTTTATTGCGTTGTAGTTCCATCGTGTCAGCGAAAGGCCTGGTCTGGAAGCCTGCTGCATCGGTGTAGGCAATCTGAAAAACGCAGTGTACTGTAGGTGAAAGCGGATGGATCGTAAACTCCGCTATGGCCGGACGTGTTTCACCCACTTCATCAATAGTAACAGCGGCGTTGCCCTTTATCTCGAAGTCAGGACTCTCCTCTAGCTGTATATGTACACATTCAGCGGGACAGTGTTCAACATTTGTGATTTGTAAAGAGAGCACGACCAGCTCTTCGAGCCAGGCATTGGTATGCTTTAGCTCAGTGCGCAGCTCTGCCTTCCCTCTAATTTTCTCGATTTCCGCAAAGACAACATCCATCCATCTCTTAATGATATAGAGGAAGATATGATCCTCTGGTGCGTGGATCAGGAGTTGTGGATGCCCCACATTATTGCTTGTATGCACATGCTTTGCTTCGCTCTGCGAGGTCTGGACAAGGAGTTTTTTCAGGTGGTCGTAAGCTTGAATCAATGCGGTCAGGCGTTCTGCCAGGACCTGGCGCTTGCGATAGCGCCTGATATATTGTATGACGCAAGTCAGGTCTGTGAACATAGCTGAAACGCTCGCTGTGTAGGAGATCTGCTCGATCAAATCCTGGTCCCCAATCCATTGGTACTGTTCGATGTCATCGACTTTTTTCACACGAAATAGTTGACGAAGTTCCCTATAGATCTGAAGGATGCCCATGCTATCGTGCACACCACGTTGACTTATCGCGTGTAAGGCTATTACAACCTTATCGAGCAAGTGGTCGAGCAAGGTATTTCTTTCATTTTCATCGCTTAACGTTGGCAACTGGACGAACTGAGCCAGAGTACCAAACAGATCACGCAGCTCAGCGTCGGATGAAGAGTAGGAGATTTGTTCTATGACCTGTAAGCTGCAGCCTTGCGCGGCAAGCTCCTGGATGCTTTGAAAGAGCCTATCCTGGTGAAGAGAGAAGTAGTGGGCAAGGCTGCGTCCGACCTCTTGATAGATCCACACTCTTGCGTCACCTGAAAGGACCTCATGCTGCTCGTAACTCTCGTCTTTTGCTAATTTGAGAAGAAGGGAAAAAGCTTTATCCGGGTGATCTTTCATCAGCACGTTCAACTTGCGGATCACAGCTCGACGAACCAGAACGTTCTCATCATGGGTCAGGCGTTCGAGGTACTCAAAGCACAGATTGCTATCCTTCAGTTTAGGTAGGCGCTCAACGAATGTCAACTGCACTTCGACTTCAGTGTCGGCTGCGAGTTCCTGAAAAATTGTGCGTACCATTTGCCTGGTTTCGGCGTGCTCACCGTGGGTTCTTTCAAGGTTGACAGCTATACGAGCCAGTTCCAGCCTGACTTCGAGAGATTTATCTTGCAGAACTTTTCTGATCAGGTCGAGGTTATCCTTTACATGGTCTAGATAGTTAGGATCGCTGGTGCCTGCAAGCTTTGCTACTGCAAGGATGTGGATATTGGTATTTTTGTGCCCGGCATAATTCAGTATGAAGTTTCTCGCATCATCGTCGTTAAAAATCTCCTGGCTCGCTTGCCAGCACTCATCGATCTGTTTGATAATCTGCTGGAGATCAAGCGCCTGCAGGAGGATCAGTTTTCGGTCAGCAGCTACTACTATTTCGACTATTCCATCGGGATGGAGGCCAGGTTGGTGAAGATCTTGTGCATGAATAGCGGTTATACGGCTTTCGGCGTTGTAGGTTCCCTGTAGATCTCCTTCACTATCAAGGATATACATAATGCCATCCTCGCACCCGACCAGGATTTTGATGCGTCCGTCGTTATTTATATCTGCAATTTCCACAGCAAGCACACGCTGCGGTGTGAGGTAGCGCCATTTCAAAAGCCCTTCATAACTCAGCACATACACGCTGCAATCTTCGGAGCCTACGATTATTTCAGGATAGCTATCACCGTCGATGTCCCGTGCGTGTAAGGCTCGTACACGGTCACGCACACGGTTATATTGCCAGCGCAAGACGCCTTCTCGTGAGTAAAGGCGAATACTATTTTTTGTGCTGGCGGTGATGATTTCCTGGTTATTATAAGTAGTGGTACAGAGCATGCGCACTTCTTGTTCAGTCTCAAAGGATGTAATCAGTTGTAAGAAAGAGGAATCATAGATACAGATCCTTCCATCGGTCGTACCAACAATAATCTCACTGCCCGCATCACGTTCACGTTGCTGGTATTCCTTGTGAACGTAGAGGGTGGAGGGCAAGCCTTTTTCGCTTTGTAGAGGAACCTCTCGCTGGATAGTTCCTCTGTGATCCATGATACAAACACGATGGTCATCCAGGGCGACCAGAATGCGATCGAAGCCTTTAGGGTCGGGATTGATTAAGCTGGCAATTCTGTACACGCCTTTGCTCATGGCCTTTGCCAGCGTCTTGTTTCCTGAACTTGGCTTTATATCTATTATTTCGATGTGCCCATTATCAGTGCCCACGACAAGTTCGCCTTCGGGATCTCTCAAGTAATTACCAGAATCGATGGCACGAATGGACCCTTCACAATCAATGGGCTCCGACCATAAGTGTTGAAAACTCTGCCTGCGTAGCTCCAGGAGGAGCGTGAGCGCGTCTTCGTATTTGCGTTGCGCGATAAGTAGATCAGCTCTGTTTTTTTCCATGTGGTGATAGTGCGGAATGTGTTTTTGGGGCTCGACCAGGTGGTACAAGAGCTGCCTTTCTTTGTGCGAGAAGTTTTTATAGAGGTTAAAGATTTGTTCATAGAGCGTGTTGTCTTGTCTGTTCAGATCGATACGTAGCATTTGTACGCAATTGTCTTCCATGCCCAGAAGCAGCTCGGTGGCACCATCCCGGTCTATATCGAGAGCAAAGAGGGTGGAGATAGATTGACCACCTGGGTGTTTCCAGAGAGTATTGCCGGACCTATCTAAAATGTAAAGGTTTCTGTTTTCCGTTGCGGCGAGGATCTCTGAAAAGTCGTCTCTGTTGACATCTGTAACGAAGAGAGAACGAATAGGACTTTCAAACGTATTCTCTCTCAGGAGGGGAAGCTGTTTTTCTCGAAAGGTCAGTGGCTGGCCGGTACGCATTTCCGAAGGTACCCAGGCAAGAAGTTTTTTGTTGCCAGCCCCTGCCAGAAGCGTTACCTCACCCTTTTCAAGAGGTGCTACGAAAAGAGCGTAGACCCTCTCGCCTTTTGTAGAGATATGGCTCTTACGATGTCCATTGCTATCCAGTACATAGATGTTGAAATCATTAGAGGCTGCAAAGATCTCATTTTGACCATCACCATCGATGTCGTAAGAAAAGACACAACGGATACTTCCCTGTGTCGAAAATTTGTCGCGCACTGGTTGGAGGGTCTGGCTATCGAGGAAGTATATGCTGTGATCATCGCATCCTACGATCACTTCTCCCGGCTGTTCCGGGTTAATAAACATGTGACGCACTTCCCCCTGCAACGAACAGGTTGCTTTGGGCGCACCGAGATAATTAAGTCCGTATACTATACCTTTGCGTGACCCTGCGATCACATGCACGGATTTTTCGTCACCTCGTCTTGGAAGCGCCACAATCGTCTCAATGCCATTTCCATCGTGGGATACTTCGCTTGCCCACTTGAGCGCCTTATTTTTCGTTAAAGCGAAAACTTGTCCATCACGTAAACCAACCAGAATTTCATAAGCTCCATCACCATCTATGTCCGCCGCGCTTACACACGTTGCCCAGGCTCGTGTATTATAGCTCCATACATGCTCGATAACACCCTGACCGCGCTGAAGAGCGTCACGCAGCTTTTTTTCAGCCCGCATCATATCGGCATGAGTCTGCTGTATCAAATAATCTTTTTCATCATCTGGCATATGAAATTGCGTGACCATCTTTTCTATTTCTCGCTTTCGAGACTGGAGAATACATCTCTCTTCTCAGTATACGTTATCATGCTCTCACCTGGGTACTTCATAGATAGTGCAGTATAAGCTTTCACATGCCCTGTATGAGGCATGTTGAACACACTCTATTTTCGGATGTAGAGAGAGTGTATCCTGTTATAAGTGCCAATGAGTGCCAGTGAAGTGCGCGTTCATGCAGCATCTACTTACGCGTGGTACCTGCTCTCATGCCGCTATCTTCGACCTGACCCCAGATGGCACTTATAACGAGATATAATGGTATCGAATGAAAATCCTTGAACAATGAACAGGCAGTTTATATAGTAAAAAAGGATGTCAACGGTCATGAGTAGTTCATATCCTCCGAATCCCTTTCACAATCGCGGAGTAATACACGATCCTGAGCGGTTTATCGGGCGTATATATGCGTTTATTTTTATCTTTGATCAACTCTTGAAAGAGCAATGCGTCTCCATTGTTGGAAAACCCCTGGTCGGCAAGTCATCGCTGCTACAATTGTTGGCGCATACAGATATTCAACAGCGCCTGGGATACGATTTGAGTAAATTTATCTTTGTCGTCCTCGACTTTGCAGATTATGAGCAAAAAAACAAGGAAGACTTTTTTCAGGATGTATGCAGGCAGATTATGGCATCTTACCGGAGAGAGACCGAAGGCTTTGAACTGACAGCAAACGACTGGCGCACAAATTTCAAATATTTGCTGCAGCATATGCATGGAATGGGATTTCGGCCTGTTCTGCTTATGGACGCTTTCGATAAGATAACACAAAGTCAAGAGTTTGATTTTGCCTTCTTTTCCTACTTACGCAATCTGGCTGGACGCCATCTTGTTCACTATATTACTGCATCGATCAATCCATTGGCAAAAGTGTGTCATCCAGGAATAAGATCTTCAACCTTCTTTGGGCTATTCATCGAATACCCGCTTGGACCATTCACAAAGGAAGAAACAGAACAATTTATTATCTCGCAGATGCAAGACGCGTGGTAGCATTTCACCGAAGATGAAATGCACTGGATTGTTGAACAGGCAGGTAGACACCCATATCTGCTACAAATTACCTGTAGCGCCCTCTTCGAAGAGAAATTTCGGCGCGGTGGGGATCTGAATCTGACAGAGGTGCAAGAACGATTCTATCATGAACTTTCTCCTATCTTTGCGGCCATATGGAGCAAATTGAATGAAGAGTCATTTGATGACCCGGTGCAGGAAGACGAGAGCAAGGAGCAAAGTGAATTACTAGATGAGGCCAGGCGTGGCTCAAACCCGAACCGTCAGCGAAATATTCCTGAGCTCAGTGAGAGCCAACTGTTTCGCAACTACATCCGCGAACGGTTCCACATCGAAACGCCCGATATCACATTTGACGATCTCAAAGATGTTTTGAATAACTGGCACAATATCGACTTTCTCAGTACCTGTCGACTCGCTGAGACCTATTATGTTACACATCACTACGAGCTTGCAATGGCGAAAGGGCCCGTGAAAAAAGGAAAAATAGTCAAAGAACTTGTCAATAAAGCGCATACATTAATGAGCCCCGGTGGCATTCGTAGTGAGGCAGCCCCAGAGTGGCGTCTATACAATATTCTTTACTTCCGCTATTTGAAGCACGAGCTCGACGCTGAGCGTGTTTTTCCTCGCATCGGAATAAGGAGCAGGAGAGATTTCTTTCGCAAGCAGATCGATGCTATCGAAGCCCTACTAAGGAAAGTATGTGAGATAGAGGCGGCTATGCTTAAAGGAGAACAGATATAAGCTCCGTGATGGGTGCCGCTTAGCAAACCCATTGGCGCAGTATAGTTGAGAGAGTCATCCCCAGCTATCCACGTATGGTAAAATAAATACCACCATTAAAGGTATCATTCATACTCATAAAAGAAGGAACTTACATAGATGGCTCTTACTATAGGTATCATCGGCCTGCCCCAGAGCGGGAAGACCACACTCTTCAACGCCCTGACGAAGGCGAACGCGCCCGTGAGCGGGTACGCGACGAGCACCGTGCAGGCGAACGTAGCGGTCGTGCAGGTGCCGGACGCGCGCCTCGAACCGCTAGCGGAGATATTCCACCCCAAAAAGACGACCTACACCACGGTTGAATTCGTGGATGTCGCAGGCATGGGGCAGGGTGCCCAGGCCGGCAAGGAGAAGCGCGAAGGGCTGAGCGCAGAGTTTCTGGGCCATATTCGCAACGCCGACGCGCTCGCCATTGTCCTGCGCACATTCGCCAACGACAATGTCCCACATATCTACAATAGCATCGATCCCAATCGCGACCTGGAGAGCCTCGACGCGGAACTGGCGCTGACCGATCTCGCGACCGTCGAGCGGCGCATCGAGCGCACGACGCGCGCCGCGAAATCTGGCGACAAGAAGTACCAGCACGAACTGGATGTCTTGCGCCGTTTGCAGGAAGTCCTAAACGAAATGCGACCCGCGAGCCAGGTGGCCTTGGAGACGCAGGACGCACCCCTCCTCGACGAGCTTTTCCTGCTGACAATGAAGCCACGCATGTACGTGCTCAACGTGAGCGAGGATATGCTCGCCTCTGCCAACGAGCTGCTGGCGAAGATCCAGGCGGGTGAGGATGTACAGGATGCCACATTGGAGGGCGAGCTGAAGGGGATCGCGACGATCGCCAGGAAGGCGAAGAACGAGGGCGCGGAGGTCGTCGCTGTCTCGGCGCGCCTGGAGGCTGAGCTGGCCGAACTGCCCCCGGAGGACGCGCAAGAATATCTGGAGGCGCTCGGCCTGCCCGAACTGGGCGCGGACCGCGTGATCCAGGTCGGCTATCGCCTGCTGAACCTGATCACCTTCCTGACGGCTGGCGAGGACGAGGTGCGCGCCTGGACCGTCACCAGAGGGGCGAAGGCACCCGAGGCGGCGGGCAAGATCCACTCCGACATCGAGCGTGGCTTCATCCGCGCAGAGGTCACGCGCTTCGAGGATTTCATGGCGACCGGCTCATTCGCAGCGGCGGCCAGGAAGGGCCTGCAGCGGCTTGAGGGGAAGGATTATGTGATCCAGGACGGGGATATCGCGCACTTCCGTTTCAACGTCGGCAAGTAGGAGGCACGCGCCTCCTACATCGGAACAGCGACAGCTTGCCCGAGATGAGAGGTCATCATACCACCGATCCAGGAATCAGCGCCTTCTAGCCGCACAGGCGTGATCGCTCCATTGGGCATAGGAGACGATTTGAGGAAGAATCTGAAGCGCTCCATGCAATCGCGACAGAGCCTGGGGTCGTCGCCCATCTTATTATTGAGCAAGAGCCAGACGACGGCACGAATAAATTGCTCGTGGCTAAAGACGGCAATGAACTCTTGTTTAGAGGACTTAAGCTCGTGTACAACGCCCTGCACACGCGTCATAAACTTTGCAAAGGACTCGGTGCCCCCGCCCTTGTCATTGCCAGGTTCGAGGCGCGTCCAGAAATCTTCCACCAGCGGGCGGCGCTCGTGGAGCGTCGTTGTGCCATCGAGTGCAAGATAGGTGAATTCTTCAACGGCCCATGTCTCAGAGGGTACAGAGGGAAAACGGTCCAGGGTTGGTCTGGCTGTCTGTTGGGTGCGCTGGTAACGTGATGTGATAATAAGATCTGGCGATTGCTGAAAGGCTTGAGCGATCTCTTTTGCCTGCTCAAATCCTCTGGGCGTCAATCGTATTGTGGCGGGATTCTCAGTTGGTAGTCCCGCGTTGGCCTCGCTCTCGGCATGTCTGATAAACCAGACCGTAGGCATTCCTCTTGCCCCTCCCATTAAGTAATAGAGTTTTTGTGATAGAAGCGCCTGTCAATTCTTTTTTTCTGATGGTTATTCTGTTATGTGTGCAACTCTATTGTAGAGGGGTGATAATGACAGAGCGTGCCAGATTCGTGCCAGTCATGAGTCATCCCGGCTTTATTCGGTTCTCGGGCCCGTTTGGTAGTGGTCGCTGATGTGATAGAATGCTCAATAAGCGAGCGTTATCTATGTAAGGAGTTCTACTATCATGAATGTCGCTTCTCTTCATTCATCTCTTGTTCGTCGAGCCATCGAGACGATCAATGAGGGACGGCTCGATGATTTTCTGGCGTTATTCGCTCGTGACGCTACGGTCGTTGATGGTGCAACGTATCAAGGGTCTGAGGCTATTCGGGCGTGGGCACAACGAGAAACGTTTGGGGTGCAGATGCATATTGACGTGGTACAAGAAAAGAATACGGAGGGAACGACTGTCGAGGTGAATGCAACCTCGACAGGTGGGCATTCCGGGCCGGGCACCTTTTTCTTTACCATTCGGGGAGGCCTGATCGAACGTTTCGTGATCCGTTAGATCAGGCGGGAAACCGACGATGTCTATGTCTGGTCACAAATATACAGCGAAGGGGATTCATCATGCAAGGGGCTGCGGTGTCGTCGCTTACCGCCTGGGAAAACTTTTACGTCATCATTGGCTCTGCTGCGGCGTCGCTGACTGGATTGATGTTCGTAGTGATCACCTTGATCTCGGGAACTCAGGTGCGAAGGTCGAGTGGGACGGTTGCGGCGTTCGGCACGCCAACCGTCGTGCATTTTTGCGTCGCGCTCCTCGTCGCCGCGATTCTCAGCGCGCCGTGGCAGGCGCTCTGGAATGCTGGCCTTCTGCTCGGCCTCACCGGTCTCGGGGGAGTGACGTACGTTGTCATTGTTGTACGGCGCACGCGCCGTCAGACTGACTATCAACCGGTGCTGGAAGACTGGCTATGGCATGTGATATTTCCGCTCGCCTCCTACACAGCACTCGTCGGCGCGGCGCTTCTGCTCCCGAGCAATCCGGCACCGGCACTCGTCGGCAGCGGTGCGGCTACGGTTCTGCTCCTGTTCATCGGCATCCACAACGCGTGGGATACCGTGACCTACGTTACCATCGAGCGCTCCCAGCCGGAGAACAAGAGTCAGGACTAGAAGCGCCTGCACGGCCAATCGCCGCCTGCCAGACGACAGAGGCAGTGTCACTCCGAGACGCTCGCGACCCTGTCCGTGTGGTACAGTATGACGAACGGAGTGTCTCATTCATCTTCTGGTGGACTCGAGAGGAGAAGAACCATGCCTCGGATCGCTATCGTCGGTGCGGGAATCGCGGGACTCAACGCAGCTCTCACCTTGCAGGACGCCGGCCTCTCGAGCAGCATCTACGAAGCGTCCAACCGCATCGGCGGTCGCATGCACTCTGATGCTATAACCTGGGCCGATGGTATGGTCAGCGAGTGGTGTGGTGAATTCATCGACGGCGACCATGAGACCATCCACCGGCTTATCAGACGCTTCGGCCTCAAGACGGTCGACCTGGGGCGGGGAAGGGCAGACCGGGCGCAAAGCGTCATGTACTTCTTCAACCGCTATTACGGCTCGGAAGAACTGGCCAGGGATTTCCAGGCGCTCGCTCCTCTCTTGCAGCAGCAGGTGCAGGAGGCCGGTTTCCCTACGACTCACGCCCGCTTTACTGAGACCGGGTTCAGGCTCGACCATCTGAGTGTGTATGATTGGATTGAGCAGTATGTCAAGGCTGGGCACGATGGGCCGTTGGGACACCTGCTGGATAATGCCTGTACCGGTTTCTACGGCCTGAATACAAGCGAGCAGAGTTCTCTCAACCTGGTCTATATGTTTGGCTCGCGAGACTCGTCGAGGAGTTCGACCATTCCCAGGCCGCTGCAAGGAAGCAGCAAAATCGCGGGCGGGAACGAGCAACTGCCGCTGGCTATTGCCCGCGGCTTGCCGGAAGGTTGTATCCACTTGCGCCATCAACTGGTGGCGCTCGAACGAAACAGCGACGCTTCGCTCACCTTGACGTTCGCCACTGCTGGTGGCTCCTCGGAAGTGCATTGCGACTGTACGATTCTCGCCTTGCCGTTCAGCACCTTACGTCGCGTCGATTACCGGCGAGCCGGATTTGATCCCTTGAAGCAAGTTGCTATCGAACAGCTTGGTTACGGCACGATCTCCAAGCTCTTCTTACAGTTCGACATGCCTTACTGGTACGAGCATGGCCCCTGGCCTCACCCTCACAGCGGCTTTATCATCACGGACCTGGATATTCAGACACTCTGGGACGCTTCCATTGGTCAGACAGGCTCAAGTGGACTGCTCGTTGATTATACGAGCGGGCAGAGAGGAGCCGCTTATGCGCCACCAGCGGCCTATTCTACTGCCGATGACTCCGCGAACATCCAGCGCTATGCCCAGAACTGCTTGCAGCAATTGGAACGTGTCTTTCCCGGTATCAGCGCCCACTATATCGGCAGGGCCGCGTTGAGCTACGCCACGGGCGACTCCTATCTTCTGGGTAGCTATGCCTGCTGGCGCGTCGGGCAGTATACCCACTTCGGCGGCTACGAGGGCGTGCGCCAGGGACCCGTTCACTTCGCGGGCGAACATTGCTCGGTCGAGTTCCAGGGCTTTATGGAAGGCGGAGCCAGAGAGGGTGCGCGGGCTGCGCGTGAGATTTTGCAGGATTTGAGCTAATAAGCAGTGTCCTGACCGGTATACCCACAAATGCCAGCCCGCCAACCACACCAAACCTCTTGTGACCCGCTATGCCTTTCTTGTTACTTCGCGAATTTCCCTTGAGTGGCCCAGGCACCCCCTCGTCGCCAGGACGATTGCGACCTTATTTTTCAGCCCCAGCGGCGGCCTCATTTCTAACTTTATAAGGATAGTGCTGCGACTTATTGCCGCTCTCCCAATTTTCGCGCAGACCCGGCTGCGAGAGATCCCAGTCCGGTCGGATCTTCTGCGTGACGGCGCGCAGATCCTGCCACAGCTCTTCCGGCGAGGGGCGGCCCCAGAACCAGTAGCCGTTATAGATTTTATAGATCAGCAGACCTGGCTCCAGGATGAAGGTATGCGGGATCATCGGATTATGGAAAGGATCGGTATACTCCTGAATGTCGAGGTCTTTCTGTACCTTGCGGCCAGAGTCGGAGAGGAAGGTCCATTGCGCCCCCACGGCATCGCGGAACTCGTTGGACTCCAGGATATTGTCGGTCGAGATCGTCACGATTTTCGTGTATGCCACCGCGATCTTCGGATAGAAGGCGGCCAGCGCGAGATGCTGCTGGTGATCCTTGGGGCAATAGTGGCCGCGCGAGAGGATCAGAATCATCGGATCGTTACCCTGCAACTCGCTCAGCTTCCTGCGTACTTTCGTGTGATCGGTCAACTCGTAGTCGGGGAAACGAGCGCCGGGCTGAATATCGGCACGCATGGTGCAACTCCTTCTGTCGATGTAGAATATGATCAGTCGTCGTAGCCGCGCGGGTGTGCCTGAAGCCAGTTCCACGCGTCCTCGATCATCGTTGCCAGCTCCGGCTTCTCAGGCTGCCAGCCCAGCTCTTTCCGAATCTTCTCGCTGGATGCAACGAGCACCGGCGGATCACCTGCGCGTCTGCCAACCTCGACGGTACTGATCAAGACCCCGGTCACGTGGCGCGCCGTCTCGATCACCTCGCGCACAGAGAAGCCTTTGCCGTTGCCCAGATTGTAGATGCGATGTTCGCCGGGTTGAGCGGCGTTCAGCGCCAGCGTATGGGCGCGGGCCAGGTCTTCCACGTGGATGTAATCGCGAATCGCGGTCCCGTCGGGCGTTGGGTAGTCCGTGCCGTAGATCTCGACTGCTTCGCGCTTGCCCGCCGCCATGCGCAGTACGAGCGGGATCAGATGCGTTTCGGGATGGTGCACCTCGCCCAGGTTGCCGCTGGCGCCCGCCACATTGAAATAGCGCAGACTGACGGCTGCCAGCCCATGTGCGGCGGCCTCGAAGCCAATCAACTGATCGATCGCCAGCTTAGAGCCACCGTAGGGATTCGTCGGACGTGTCACGGCGGTCTCCAAAATGGGGATCTCCTCCGGTGCGCCATAGACTGCAGCCGTCGACGAGAAAACGAGCCTGGGCACGCGCGCCTCACGCATCGCATCGAGCAGATTGAGCGTACCTACCACATTGTTGCGATAGTAGCGCTCCGGCTGCCCCACCGATTCACCGACCAGCGAGAGCGCCGCGAAATGCAAGACGCCATCGAAGCCTGCGCGCAGAATCCCCTTCAAGCGTGGAAAGTCCAGAAGGCTGCCCTCAATGAACTGGGCTTTCGCGGGAATTGCCTGGCGATGACCCTTTGCCAGATTGTCCAGCACCGTCGTCTCGTGGCCCGCCGCGATAAGCTGGGACGTCATCACGCTCCCGATATACCCCGCGCCGCCTGTTACAAGAAATTTCATTGCCACCTCCATAGTAATGATTATTTGGCATGCTACTTTTTCCTACTGGTTCAAGTATAATAATACGACAGCACACCTACTCTCAGCTATGTCTGGTGGTTCCAGGAACAAATTGCCCATACTGGATGGATGTGTGACTCATGACACAGGAATCGTGCGAGCCGCGTGACTGTGAGGAACCAGAAAAGAGGTCCTATGATTTGTTTGAGGATGGAGAGGTGCCAAAAACAATGGAAGGGCGATACACCATTGTACCGCTCCCTTTCACACTGTTGCCCAGACATCTAGAGAAGATGTCGTGACATGTCAGTAGTGGGCAGATGGCTATCATATTGTGCGGCGTGTGCCACCGGCGACCGCGCGCAGGATGGCGATCAGGATACAGGCGCCGATGAAGGCCACGAGGATGCTATAGATGAGGTTGCCGCCCGAAGCGAAGCCGAGGAGGCTCATAAGGAAGCCGCCGATCAGCGCGCCCACGATGCCGATGACAATATCACCGACGATACCATAGCCGCCGCCGCGCATAACGACGCTCGCCAGGAAACCGGCGACCAGGCCAACCACGATCCAGAAAAGTAGTGCTGTCAACATGTATTCTTTCTCCTTCTTAAGATCTCAATGATCTATACCTGACAAACTACGTCAGAGCTTTCCATCTAATGTTCAAGCATTCAGGTTACTCACATTTGTCATTTATTATAATAAACGACTTTCTTTTAGAATTCAAGTCAAAAATGGCTCTGCAAATCGACTCTAAGAAGAACTTAAACTGAAATTAATTTTTCTCTAATTTGCTTAATAAATGATATATGTAACCTCTATGAATATCCGTTCTTTTTTCAAGAAATCAAAGGTATCTATTCAGGTCCCCTCGCCGCCGCAGGCGGCTCGTCTGCTCTCAGGAGAGGCAAGGCGACAGAAAAGGTTGCCCCTTCTCCTTTGCGGCTTTCCACCCACATCCGCCCATGATGGCGCGCGACAATCTCACTGGAGATATATAAACCGATACCGAGTCCCGGATACGTTTTTTCCTCTGGATCGATGATCTGGTAGAAGCGCTCAAAGATTTTCTCGTGATGGGTTTTCTCAATGCCAATGCCAAAATCTTGGACGCTCACGATGGCCTGCTCCGCATCTCCGTCTCGGAAGAGACGCACAATCACTGTCTTGGCCTTTAGAGAATACTTGATGGCGTTGGTTAACAGGTTGATGAACACCTGCTCCAGGCGCTCTTTATCGCCAAAGACCTGCGCGCCTGTGCTTCCCTCGATGAGCAGGTGATGGGTCGCGGTCGCCGCCTGCAGATTTTCCACCGCTTCGTCGATGAGCGCATCCAGGTCAAATGGCTCTGCTCGCAGCGCCAGCTTGCCCGACTGTATCCGCGAGATATCCAGTAAATCGCTGATGAGCGTCGTAAGCTTATTGAGTTGGGCATCCATGCGAGCCAGGTAATGCAGCCCTTGCGCATCCCCCTGTTTGGTCAGGCGGCGCTGCAGTACGTTGGTAAAGCCTTTCAGGCTCGTGATAGGTGTTTTGAGTTCGTGGCTCGCTATGCTGATGAACTCATCTTTGCGACGCTCGACTCTCATCCGCTCCGTGATATCATGGATGATGGTGATGACCATCGCCACCTCCCCGCTCTCACCAGGCACCGGACGGGATTTGACGAGCGACCAGCGTTCGGGCTGTCCGGTTTCTCTCTCTGTATAGCCAATCATGGCCTGGGCTTCCTGTTCTCCGGCAAACACGCGCAGGTGAGTGAGGTAGGAGCGGGGAAAGGGCTGCCCCTGTTCATCGATGAGCTTATATCTGCTGAGTATACTGCGCTGAGGCGTTGCTAGCATCTCCTGGACCGATGCATAGCCGGTCATCTGCGCTGCTGTCTCATTGGCATACATGATCCGGCTGTCCGGAGCGTACACGAGAATGCCATCGGCCACCCCTTGCAGGATAATGTCTAATTGGTCGCGGGACTGCTGGACTTCGCGATAGAGTCGTGCGTTATCCAGCGCCACCCCTGCCCGCCGCCCGACTTCTTCGGCCAGGGCGAGATCGCGCTCGTCATACTTCCTGCCCGCTTCGGTCGACACGAAGGTGACCACCCCGATGGTTGTTCCACGCGCAACCAGCGGCACCAGCATGATCGACGTGTAGCCAATCTGCCGCGCAATGGCCAGTTCCTCCTCGTTTCTGGCAGCGGCCACCAGCATCTCATCGGTAATCTCTGAATAGCGTTCAGATTGACCGGTACGAACGACGTTGGGAGCACCGATAGGCGCATCAGGATCAATGGGATAGTAGTCCCGCAGCCTTCGCGCCCATCTCACCTGTTCCGGGTTTTCGTGTGCGATCTCAATCAGTTCAAAATGCCCATTGGCATCCACCAGATCAACGGCAAACCAATCGGCAAGCTGCGGAACCACCAGGCGAGCAATATTGGCAAGCGTTTCCTGGTAGTCGAGAGTGGAGGACAACACTTTACTGACCTCCGTGAGAAACTGCTCTTGTTCTTCGATGCGCTTGCGTTCAGTGATGTCGTGTGCGATGTCGGAGGCACCGATGATCTGGCCTTCGCTATCGTGAATAGGAGAAACGGTGATAGAGACAGGCAGAATGGTCCCATCCTTTCTTCGCCTCGCCGTTTCATAGAGATCGACCCGTTCTCCCTGGGCAATGCGCTCCATGATCCTGGCAGATTCATCCTGTCGATCTGGAGGAAAGAGGAGGGTAATGGGTTGGCCCATGGCCTCCTGGGCGCTATATCCATACGTCCGCTCTGCCGCTCTATTCCAACTGGTGATGATGCCCTCACGCGTTTTCCCAATAATGGGGATATCTGAAGACTCGACAAGAGCAGCAAGCCGGCGGTACTGTTCCTGATGCTCTCGCTCGCGCTGCTTGCGCCCGGTAATATCCCGATTAATTTCCAGGATGGCAAGAGGATTGTTGTGGGGATCGCGCGTGACCACCTGGCGGCTTTCTACGATCACTTGCGTTCCATCTTTGCGCGTATGCACCAGTTCTCCTTCCCACTGCTTGCCCGTTGCCAGGAAACGATCAAGTGCCTCGCGGGACACTGGAAAGTGCGTCTGGAGGAACTCGTGGGTAACGTTGCCGATGGCCTCTTGCGCGGTCCAGCCATAGAGTTGCTCCGCGCCCCGGTTCCAGGAGGCGATCGTGCTTGCCGGGTCGCGCACAATGATGGCATCATAGGCAAGTTCAATCAAGCTGGCCTGGAGGTGCATGCAGTGCTCGTCGCGTTGCCTGTCCTCCACCTTCTGGTTGCGCTCCGTCGTCTCGTGAAAAGAAGAAATATCCATACGTTCCCCTATGGCCCCCCTTTCGAGGGGCCCTTCCATCCAGTGGCGAAAACGAGTAGAGGACGGTCTTCCATGAATGGAGCGTGTGTTGCGCCCTGGATACCTGTGAATAGTATGGAAAAAGTATAGCAGTTTCTGCTCAATAGTAGCAACTGTTTTTTGCCTCTCGCCCGTCTCATCGACCCGAACGTCCCGCTGTACTGACGGCTGCCAGAACGTCGAAGAGTTTTACTGCCTGGGGTTGGTGTCTCACTGTTGCAGTGGCGGGCCACCGCGGTCGTATGCCGTTGAATCCAGGACAGCCAGCCAGTCGAAATCGGTGAAGCTTTGAGGAGTGAGTGCGAAGTAGGTCGGGTTCTTCATACTGCCCGAGCGAGTCGGAAGAGCTGCGATTTCCGAGGTTGGAAGCCCCTGGCCTTTGTGAGTTGGAATGAACCGCACCGGCCCCGGCACGGCAGTCAGTCGCGCCTCAAGAGTGCCAGCTTCGGGCTGGCCGATGCCATTGGCAAAAGATTCGCCCACTGCCGAACCGATGACGGCATAGCGCGGGCCGAGCATCTCATTGACATGCGATCCCGCTGGCCACCAGGTGTGGAGGTCAGCACCTAATTGCCATTGGGCCTTTCCGCGCTGCAGATGGCTGTTGTGCGCGAAGGCCAGCACTTTCCCTCGGCCACGCTCATGGGAGACCGTGTACACCAGATTATCCGCCATCAACGCGTCGCGCAGGCCGAGCAGTCTGACAAACCGATCCCCTGACTGTCGTGCCAACGCGGCGTGATAGTTCAACAATTGCCGCGCCACCGAAGCAGAGTGTGTGGCTTCCAAATAGCGGCTTTCGTCGCTCCTGGCCACCAGTTCGGGGCGACGTACTTGCAGCTCTGCAATGAGTTCCTCTGTCTCAAGCCGCAGCGCAGTTGCGGCTGCTGACAGACCGACCGCCTTCGTTGGATCGAGCATCGCAGCGGGGTTCTCCCAATCGGAGTCTGGCCCAAGAAGCGGGTCGATGCGGCTTTGATACTCCTGGCCGCTGGCACCATCAACCGAGGCAAGGTAATCGAGCACAAAGTGCAGAACCTGGCGTGGACTGTCGGTGCCGATCATTTCGGTTGGGCTATCGAAGCCGTAGAACTGGAGTTTGACGCGGTGCGTTGGATCGGCATTGTAGCGCCGCATCCACTCCACGAGTTCTCGATTGGCGTCGAGTCGGCCAAAGCCGTGGCTAAATCCGCTGTCCTGCACCGCCTCAGACGATGCCGGGCCGCGACCGGCCACGTACTCATTCACGACGCGCGCCCGAGGGAAACTGCTCTCGATGGCAATGGCGCTGTAGCCATGCGCCTCCACCAGGCGCTGGAAGAGCCGGTTGCGGAGGATGAGAATGTCCTCCCCGCCGTGGAGAGCTTCTCCGAAGCCAAGCAATTCCACCGGGTCACCAGGCGAGGCGATCACCTTGTCGACGGCGGCGTTGAAAGTCCTGGGCGAATCGACAGAGAACGGAGTCGCCTCGCGTGCAATCCAATCATCGAGCGATAACTGTTCTATTGAGGGGCTCCTTCCATGTGCGCTGATGCGTCTATACATTGTTCTGACATACCTAATGATACCATTTTTGGGTTGGAAAGTTCAATCGATGGATAGGCAGTCATCCTTATAATCTAGCAAAGCGAACCGACCAACCGACCGGCTGTAGGGGCGTGGTTCACAAGCCCGTGCGTCGGCCTGTGGAGCGCGGCGGGCTTATAAATCGCGCCCCTACAAGAGGATCGTGCCGCCATTTGAGAGAACCGATTTCGATCGGGGTAAGGACCAGCTTCCAGCGCGTCCGGATTTATCATATTCCTCTTCTTTCCATCCATCTACTATCGTTATTCACTATTTTACGCTAAAACGACCTTGTAACAGCCCAGACAGGCCGGTGGAGTTGCCTTGACACTCCACCGGCCTGTCTGGTTTTGTTGTAATCCCGAACGGGCTCCCCAGGCCATTTAGCTGCAGTCGAAGGATAAACCTGATGATGAGAAAATTCATCGTTTCAAGTGTCATGACACGGCGCGTGTCAGAGTTGAGCATGAAAATGGGCGAGAATAGAACCGGCGGCAGCGAGATGAGATCGTCGAGATTTGGTACAACCAAGTCCGTGTTTCAAGCTGATCCGGGCGCGTCCAGCAGAGCTGAGTGTCACCACGGGCTTGCCCGTGAGTACGAGTAGGAAACGTGCGCCCAGAGAGGTGCGAGGACCCTTGCCATCAGAGGATGGCGCTACTGAGAGAAGGTAGCTACACCAGCATCTTACCTCAAACCGAAAGGAGAGAGTGGACAGGAGCATGATGCCAAAAGGCCGATGAAGTCCGAATACCACGGGCCAGATGTCGGTCAGGTAGGTCGTCTATGGTAAAAGCTGATTGCTTGAATGCAAGTCTTGGTGGGAAAATGCGGCCCATCGGGCGGAAATGGTATCGTTGCCCGATCTCTGATGTCACGCCCAAAAGTTTCCTGGTGCGTGAACTCTCCATCAGAACCAGCCCATAGGGAATGGGAAGAGGCGTAATGCGTACCTACTGACGAACCAGAGTTCTCGCGTAACCTGGGGATCGCCTACCCGCCGTGAGGCGCAGGGCGACGGAGGAACCATAGTACTCAAATGCTCAGAGTAATGTCTGAGACAAGGGGAAGGGTTCTAGAGAGAGTAAGTTCCATGAGATTGAGGTTGACTTGGATGAGTTACAAGACCTACGAACGACTGGAACGCCTACGGACGTTGAACAGCAACAGACAATGGAAAAACCGTGATCTCTACAGGCTCATGTACACAGAAGATTTGTCCATTCTTGCCTATGAGCAGATCAAGTCGAAACCTGGAAACATGACGCCTGGAACGGATGGGGAAACACTTGATGGGTTCTCTCTCGAAACCATTCGAGAGATCATCCATGAGATGAGAACCGAGCAATTTCAATTCAAACCCGTGAGAACTACCTTCATACCGAAGGCCAACGGTGCGACCCGTTCCCTCTAAACCGTGCCCACACGGGGGACGAGGGGCAAAGTAATTTGACAACTGACCTTCTGATGTTGGGCGCAATTCCCAACCAGTTAGATGAGCAACTGATAACGCATCCCTCCTGTAGCGACTGGTCATCAATCAGGAAAGCGGGAGGAAACAAATGACCCGATCAGAAGCCTACTCTGGGAAGGGCCATACGTTGGTGATGATGATGAACAGTGTTTCCAACCGGAAACA